>NZ_BAAAOA010000005.1:86783-140030 GCF_039530085.1 Kocuria aegyptia | reverse complement strand
CGGCCGGCCGTCGGTGCGCGCCGGTGCGGAGCGCCTCAGCGGCGCAGGATCCGGCGGGCGAGCCGGTTGCCCACCACCTGCACCACCTGGACCAGGACCACGATGACGGCGACCGCCGCCCACGTGACCTCGTCGTTGAACCGCTGGTAGCCCAGGCGCAGGGCGAAGTCGCCCAGGCCGCCGGCGCCGATGGCCCCGGCCATCGCGGACATGTCCGTGATGCCGATGACGAGGAAGGTGTAGCCGAGCACCAGGGGCCCCAGCGCCTCGGGCAGGATCACCGTGGTGATGATCCGGCCGCGGGAGACCCCCATCGAGCGGGCCGCCTCGACGACGCCGGGGTCCACGCTCATGAGGTTCTGCTCGACGATGCGCGCCACCGCGAACATCGCCCCGATGGTCATCGCGAAGATCGCCGCGTTGGGGCCCAGCCGGGTCCCGACGACCCCCTGGGTGACCGGGCCCAGCGCGGCCAGCAGGATGATGAACGGGATCGGCCGGACGAAGTTCACCACGAGGTTCAGCCCCTCGTGCACCGCACGGTTCTCCAGGATGTTGCCCCGGCGGGTGACGTAGAGGCCCACGCCCACGAGCAGACCGAGCAGGCCGGCGAGCAGCAGCGTGACGGCCACCATGTAGAGGGTCTCCCCGAGCGCGGACAGCAGCTCGGGTCCCAGGACGGACCAGTCGTTCACGCGGCCACCTCTCTCAGGGTCGTGATCCGGGACATCTCGTCGACCACGGCCTGCACGGCCGTGTCCTCGCCGGTCAGCTCGAAGGTCAGGGACCCGAACGACTGCTCCTGGAGCACGCTGATCCCGCCGTAGGCGATGGTGAAGCGGACCCCGCGGGCGGCGCCGTCGGAGAGCACCCCGCCGATGTCCACGCCGTCGCCGACGTCCACGATCACCAGGCGCCCGCGGTGGGCGCGGCGCAGCCGTTCCACCTCGCGGGCGTCGGGCACCGAGTGCAGGACCGAGGAGACGAAGCGGCGGGCGGTCTCGGTGCGGGGCCGGGCGAAGATGTCCACGGTGGAGCCGTGCTCCACGACCTTCCCGTCCTGCATCACGGCCACGCGGTCGGCGATCGCCCGGACCACGTCCATCTCGTGGGTGATGATCACGATCGTGATCCCCAGCTCGCGGTTGACCCGCTGCAACACCTGCAGGACCTCCTGCGTGGTCTCCGGGTCGAGGGCGCTCGTCGACTCGTCGGCCAGGAGCAGCTTCGGGCTGGTCGCCAGGGCCCGGGCGATGCCCACGCGCTGCTTCTGCCCGCCGGAGAGCTGCTCCGGGTAGTTGCCGGCGCGGGCCGACAGGCCCACGAACTCGAGCAGCTCCGCCACCCGGGCCCGGCGCTTCTCCTTGGGCCAGCCGGCCCGCTTCAGCGGGTACTCGACGTTGCCCGCGACGGTGCGGGAGGTGAAGAGGTTGAACTGCTGGAAGATCATGCCGATCTCCTGCCGGACCGGCGCGAGCTCGGTCTCGCGCCGGCCGGCCACCTCGAACCCCTCGACGGTCAGGGACCCCGAGGACACGGGCTCGAGCCCGTTGATCAGGCGCACGAGGGTGGACTTGCCCGCCCCGGAGTAGCCGATCACCCCGAAGATCTCGCCGCGGCGGACGTCGAGGCTGACGTCGTCGACCGCCACCACCTCGCGCGCCGCGCGCCCCGAGCCGGTGCGGAAGGTCTTGGAGACGTTGCGGAAGGAGACGAGCACCTCGTCCGGGCGCCCGGGGGCGGACGGCCCGGCCGGGACCGCCGCGCTCACCGTCCCTGGTCCTTCAGCTCCTGCTGGTAGCGCGCGGTCAGCTCCTGGAGCTCCTCCGGCTCCAGCTGCAGCGGCACGGCGGTGTCCTTGGTCTCCTCCATCTCGGCGTCGACGACGGCCTGCTCGTGGTAGAGGTCCGCGACCTGCCGGAGGGTCTCGTCGCCGGCGAGCTCCTCGGTCGTGGTGAAGAGGTTGACGTAGGCGCGCGAGCCCTCCGCCTCGGGGTCGTCCTGGGCCAGCGCGGACTTCGGGTCGATGTCCGCGCGGGCCAGGAAGTCGTTGTTGATCACCGAGCCGGCCACCGAGTCGAGGGAGAGCACCGTCTGCTCCGCGGACACGGGGGTGACCCGCACCTTCGAGGCCTCGGTGTCGACGTCCAGCTCCGTGGGGATGAGGGTGTCACTGGTCAGCTCGACCAGGCCGGCGGACTCGAGCACGATCAGGGCCCGGGAGAGGTTCACCGCGTCGTTGGGCACGGCGATCTCGTCGCCCTCCTGGAACTGCTCCACGGAGTCGTGCTCGTTGGAGTACAGGCCCAGCGGGTAGATCGACGTCGAGCCGATCGGGGTGATCGAGCCCCCGGCGGAGTTGTTGTAGTCCGCGAGGAAGGGCACGTGCTGGAACCAGGTCATGTCCACGTCGCCGGACTCGGTGGCCGGGTTGGGCTGGTTGTAGTCGGAGAAGTCGACGTACTCGACGGTGAGCCCCTGCTCCTCGGCCAGCTGCTGGAGCACGTCGTGGGTCGGGTGGGAGCCGACGACGCCGATGGTGACCTTGCCGTCGGCGAGGGCGCCCTCGCCGGAGGACTCCCCGGCGGAGCCTCCGCAGGCGGCGAGGGTGAGGCCGAGGGTCGTGGCCAGGGCGAGGAAGGGGAGGCGCTGCGATCGCATGTGATGCCTTTCCGTGGGTCCGGGGTGTCCGGGGTGTCCGAGGTCTCCACCGGCTCCGACGGGCCCGGCGGCCACGGTCGAGGGCACGCCGGAGGGCGCATGCGCGGTCGGACCGTACTTGCCGCCGGCCCTCGATGGCCGGTGCCAGATGGTTCTCCTGGGGCACCCCACTACGGGAGAGGGTTGCCGCCCAGCCAGCCAGGGCTTCACGCTGGGACTCGTCATCCGCCCGACAGACTAGCACGTGCGGCGAGGGCCGATCCCGCCCCGTCAGCGGGCGAGGAGCTCCCGGACCCGGCGGCGGGCCCAGCCCTCGGCCGCCAGCACGGCCTCGAGCTCGAGCGGGCCGTCGTCGTCGTGCTCGCCCAGCACCGCCTCCACCGTGTCCACGATCGCGGGGAACCGGATCCGGCCGTCGTGGAAGGCGTGCACCGCCTCCTCGTTGGCCGCATTGAACACCGCGGGGAAGGTCCCGCCCCGCTCCCCCGCCGCCTTGATGAGCCGGACGGCCGGGAACGCCACCGGGTCGAGGGGCTCGAAGGTCCACGCCGTGGCGCGCGTCCAGTCGCACGGCAGGGCGGCGCCGGGCACCCGGTGGGGCCAGGCCAGACCGAGGGCGATGGGCAGGCGCATGTCCGGCGGCGAGGCCTGGGCGAGGGTGGAGCCGTCCACGAACTGGACCATGGAGTGCACGACCGACTGGGGGTGGACCACCACGTCGATGCGCCCGAGGGGGACGTCGAAGAGCAGGTGGGCCTCGAGCACCTCGAGTGCCTTGTTCACCATGGACGCCGAGTTGGTCGTCACCATCAGACCCATGTCCCACGTCGGGTGGCGCAGCGCGTCCTGCGGAGTGACCGTCTCCAGCTCCGCCCGGGACCGGCCGCGGAACGGGCCGCCGGAGGCCGTCAGCACGAGCCGGTCGACCTCACCGGCGGTGCCGCCGCGCAGCGCCTGGGCCAGCGCCGAGTGCTCGGAGTCCACCGGGATCAGGGCGTCCGGGTCCCCGGTCGCCGCGGCGGCGGCCTTGACGAGGGCCCCCCCGGCGATCAGCGACTCCTTGTTCGCCAGCGCGAGCTTGTGCCCGGCCCGCAGCGCCGCCAGCGTGGGGGCGAGCCCGATGGAGCCGGTGATGCCGTTGAGCACGAGGTCCGCGTCGGGCCCGTGCACGATCTCGGGGCGGTGGTCCCCCGCCCCGGCGGCCGCGGCCCGGTCCGCGATCAGGCGGGCCAGGCGGGCCGCGTCCTGACCGGTGCCGCTCGTGGCCACGACCGCGGCACGGGTCTCGACGGCCTGGTCCGCGAGCAGCTCGAGGTGGCGCGCGCCGGCGGCGAGTGCGACCACGGTGAACGGGGCCCCGCCCTCGAGCTCACGGGCGGCGCGCACGACGTCGAGCGCCTGGGTGCCGATCGAGCCCGTCGAGCCGAGGACGCTGATCCTGCGGGGACCGGCGGCGGCCAGCGCGCGCAGCTCGGGCGTCTGACGGGGACGGGGCGGGGTGGCGGGGGGCGTCATGACCCCCAGTATCCCCCAGCGGGCCTCCTGCCTGCCGCGCCCCGGCGATTGCCGGGGCGGTGTCCGGGGCGGGCACCCAGGGCGTCCCGGGACGGACCGAGGCCCCGCCCACCGGGAACGGTGGACGGGGCCTCGGCGACCGACGGGGTCGGATCAGCGCGTGGCGCGGCCCCTGCGGCCGCTGACCGCGCCCCAGATGAAGAGCACGATGAGGGCTCCCACGACGGCGGTGATGATGGTGCCGATGTCGAACGCGGACTCCAGGCTGCCGATGCCGATCAGCGAGCCCAGGAAGCCTCCCAGGAGGGCGCCCACGATGCCGATGACGATGGTGACGATGATGCCGCCGCCCTGGCTGCCCGGCATGATGAGCTTGGCGAGGGCACCGGCGATGAGGCCGAGGATGATCCAGCTGATGATTCCCATGATGGCTCCTTATCCGTCCCGGGAGGGACTTTCATTGTACGCAACCGGCCAGTATCCCTGGAATACCCTGAGGTTGCTTCTGCTCACCACCCTAGCCGACGGTCAGCCACCTGTCTGTTCACGTTGGTGAATCAGCGGGTGAGCCCCGGACGCGGCCCGGCCCGCCGGAAGCCGGGGCTTCGGGCGGGCCGGGGATCCTCCCAGGTGGGAGCGGGAATCCGTCAGTGGGCGACGGGCTTCTCCGCGCCGATGCCTGTGAGCGAGCGCACCTCCATCTCGGACTGCTTGACCGGGTCCTCGAGACGGCGCTCCGTCATGGAGCCGATGAAGCCGAGGAGGAAGGACGCCGGGATCGAGACGATGCCCGGGTTCTGCAGCGGGAACCACGCGAAGTCGGCCGTCGGGATCATCGACGTCTCGGTGCCGGACATGACCGGGGAGAAGATGATGAGGCCCACCGAGATGAACAGGCCGCCGTACATCGACCAGACCGCGCCCCGGGTGGTGAAGCGCCGCCAGTAGAGGGAGTACAGGATGGTCGGCAGGTTCGCCGAGGCCGCGACCGCGAAGGCGAGCGCCACGAGGAACGCGACGTTCTGGCCCTGCGCGCCGATGCCGCCCGCGATGGAGACGAGGCCGATGACCACCACCGTGGTCTTCGCGACCCGCAGCTCCTTGCGGGGATCGGAGTTCCCCTTCTTGATGACGCTGGTGTAGATGTCGTGGGCGAAGGAGGCCGAGGCCGTGATGGCCAGGCCGGCGACGACCGCGAGGATCGTGGCGAACGCCACCGCAGCGATGATCCCCATCAGCAGGGAGCCGCCGAGTTCGAAGGCCAGCAGCGGGGCCGCGGAGTTCACGCCGCCCGGAGCCGCCTGGATCCGCTCCGCGCCGATGAGGGCCGCGGCGCCGAAGCCCAGGATGAGCGTGAAGAGGTAGAACAGCCCGATCAGGCCGATCGCCCAGACCACGGAGGTGCGGGCCTCCTTGGCGGTGGGCACCGTGTAGAAGCGCATCAGCACGTGGGGCAGGCCCGCGGCGCCGAAGACGAGGGCGAGGCCCAGGGAGATGAAGTCCAGCTTGCTGGTCTCGGAGGCCCCGTAGCGCAGGCCCGGCTCCAGGATGGCCGGGTTGCCGGAGACGGCGACCGCGTCCCCGAGCAGCGAGGAGAAGTTGAAGCCGTAGAGCGCCAGGATCCAGATGGTCATGACCGCCACGCCGGAGACCAGGAGCACGGCCTTGATGATCTGCACGTAGGTGGTGCCCTTCATCCCGCCCACGAGGACGTAGACGATCATCAGCGCGCCCACGACGACGATGACGAGCGACTGACCGGCTCGCGAGCCGATGCCCAGCAGCAGCGACACCAGCGCACCGGCGCCGGCCATCTGGGCCAGCAGGTAGAACGCGGAGACCGAGAGGGTGGAGATGGAGGCCGCGACGCGCACGGGACGCTGACGCAGCCGGAAGGACAGGACGTCCGCCATCGTGAACTTGCCGGTGTTGCGCAGCAGCTCGGCGATGAGCAGGAGGGCCACGAGCCAGGCCACGAGGAAGCCGATGGAGTACAGGAAGCCGTCGTAGCCCTGGATGGCGATGGCGCCGACGATGCCCAGGAAGGACGCCGCCGAGAGGTAGTCGCCCGCGATGGCCAGGCCGTTCTGGGTGCCGCTGAAGCCGCGGCCGCCGGCGTAGTAGTCGGCCGCCGTGGACGTGGACTTGGAGGCCCGGAGCACGACGACCATCGTGACCACGACGAACGCGCCGAAGATGGAGATGTTGACCCAGGGCGTGCCGACCGTTTCTGTGGTGGTGGTCGCCATGGGCGCGAGCGCGGAGTGCAGGTGGTTCATCGATCAGTTCTCCTGTCCGTGGGCGCCACCGGCGGTGCCGAGGCTGGGCTCGAGCCGCTCCCGGATGGCCGTGGCCTTCGGGTCCAGCTTGCGGTTGGCGAAGGCCACGTAGGCGCCCGTGATGGCGAAGGTCGTGACGAACTGGAGCAGACCCAGGACGACGCCCAGGTTGACGTTGCCGATGACCTGGACGGCGAACAGCTGCGGCACGTACATGGCGAGCACCACGTACAGCAGGTACCAGACCAGGAAGGCGACGGCGAGCGGGAAGACGAAGCCGCGGTGGGTCTTCCGCAGCTCCTGGAACTCGGGCGACCGCTGGGCCGCGGGGAAGTCGACGTCGGCGACGAGGTCGTCGGCGTCGATGGGTGGCTGGTTGGACATGGGCTACCTCCTCATGTGATGTGGCCCACAGTAGGCCGTTGTATGCACAGGAGCAAGGCGAAACAACCAAAACTTGCTTTCCGGGGGTCAGGAATCACGTGCCGCCGTGTTTCTGGACGTCACCTGGTCGAGCCTGTATACACAACCGCCTCCGACGGCTCGGTTCAGCGGGAAGCCAGGAGCAGCTGGACGGCGCGGTCCAGGAAGGCGTCCACCTGCTGCTCCTCGTAGCTGCGCTCCCCGTGCGCGGGCGGGAAGACGGCCCCGCGCAGCTCGGCCGGCTCGAGCGGAGCGGTGCCCTCCAGCCGGGCGCCGAGGCGCTCGCACAGCACGTCCACGTGGGCCGCGGAGTAGCCCTGGGCTCGCGCCCGGGAGGGGCGCCGGAACCGCTGGGTGCGGGGACGGTCGAGGCGGTTCCGGAGCAGCCCGGTCAGGGCGTCGACGTGCTCCTGCCAGGCCTCGGGGCCGCGGGTGCGCAGGCATTGCTCGCGCTCGGCCTCCGCGAGGGCGTCCTCCGCGGCCTCCAGCAGCTCGTCGACGGCCTCCGGCCGGTAGCCGCCCCGGGCTCCGGTGAACACGGCGGCCCGCACCTGCGTGCTCAGCACGGGCCCGGAGCAGCCCTCCGGCCCCGTGGCGGCCGGATCGGGCTGCAGGGCCGCGCGCACGGCGGCCAGGAGGTCGTCCACCTGGGCGACGTCGTAGCCGCGCTCGGACTCGGCGCACCGGGGGACGCGGGCGGGGGCCGCCGGAGGTCCGGGACGGTCGGGGGGCATGGGCTGCGGGTCCTGGGGCCCGGGTCAGGCGCTCGCGGCGAACAGTTCGAAGAGCAGGTACCCGGCGGGGACGGCGAAGAGGATGGAGTCGATCCGGTCCATCACTCCCCCGTGGCCGGGCAGCAGGGTGCCCATGTCCTTGATCCCCAGCTCGCGCTTGACCATGGACTCGGAGAAGTCGCCGAGGGTGGCGGCGAACACGAGGGCCGCGGCGAGCACGGCGCCCTCCCACCAGGCGTGGTCGAGCAGCAGTACGGCACTCAGGACGCCGATCACCACCGAACCGCCCAGCGAGCCGGCGAAGCCCTCCCACGACTTCTTGGGGCTGATCCGCGGCGCCATGGGATGGCGTCCCCAGACCACTCCCACGGCGTAGCCGCAGGTGTCCGAGCCGACGGCCAGCAGGATGACCGTGAGCACCTTCAGGGCGCCCGCCTCGGTGTGGTAGAGCAGCAGGGCGATGCTGAGCAGGAAGCCCACCCACACCAGCGCGAAGACGGAGCCCATGATCGACAGGATCATGCCGTCCCGGTCCCCCAGGGCCCGCCAGACGATCACGAGCGTCAGCCCCACGATCACGGCCATCATCAGCGCCTCGCCGCCCCCGGCGAACGCGGCGAGAGGCATCAGCACCCCCGCGGTCACCGCCGGGACGCGCGGGATGACGATGCCCCGGTAGCGCAGCGACCGGCCGACCTCCCAGACGCCGATCCCCGCGGCCGTCCCGGCGAACAGCGCGAGGACGAGGGGCTGGACGAACAGCCCGACGAGCAGGGTCCCGATGAGCACCACCGCGACGCCCACGGCGGCCGGCAGGTTCCGGCCGGCGCGCGAGGGAGCGGTGTGCCGGCGCCCCGGCGTGCCCGGGACCGGCGCGGCGGCGGCCGGGGCGGTCGCCGGCCGGGCACGTGGGGAGAAGGCCCCCCCGGCGGTTCCCGGGGAAGCCTTCGCCTCCTGGTGCGGTCGCGGCTGGTCCGGCATCAGACCTGCAGCAGCTCCGCTTCCTTGTTCTTGAGCATCTCGTCGATCTGGTCGATGTGCTTCTTGGTCGCGGCGTCGAGGTCCTTCTCGGCGCGCTTGCCCTCGTCCTCGCCGATGTCGCCGTCCTTGACGGCCTTCTCGATCTGGTCCTTGGCGTGCCGGCGGATGTTCCGCACGGACACGCGGGCCTCCTCGGCCTTGTGGCCGACGATCTTGACGTACTCCTTGCGCCGCTCCTGCGTCAGCTCCGGCATGACCACGCGGATGACGTTGCCGTCGTTGGCCGGGTTCGCCCCGATGTCCGAGTTGCGCAGCGCCTTCTCGATGTCGTTGAGGGCGGAGCGGTCGTACGGCGTGATGAGCAGCGTGCGCGCCTCGGGGTTCTGGAAGGAGGCGAGCTGCTGGAGCGGGGTGGGCGTGCCGTAGTACTCGACCAGCACGCTCGAGAAGAGCGAGGGATTGGCCCGGCCCGTGCGGACCGCGGCGAAGTCGTCCTTGGCGCCGTCGACGGCCTTGCCCATCTTGGTCTTCGCTTCGGACATGGTCTCTGAGATCACGTAGGGGCTCCTTCGTCGGGTCGCACGGAGTCCTCCGCGCGGGGTCGGTCCGGCCGGTCGCCGCGCGGGAACCGCGCGGCCGGGCCGTGCTGGCCACAGTCTAACCGGGGGCCGTCCCGCACCGGCTCAGGCGGTGACGAGGGTGCCGATCTGCTCCCCGAGGATGGCGCGGGTGACGTTGCCCTCGCCCTCCATGCCGAACACGCGCATCGTCACGTCGTTGTCGCGGCACAGGCTGAAGGCCGTCTGGTCCATGACCCGGATGTCGCGGGCGAGGGCCTCGCCGTAGGTGAGGGTGGACAGCCGCTGGGCGTCCGGGGTGGTGCGGGGGTCGGCGGTGTAGACCCCGTCCACCCCGTTCTTCGCCATCAGGACCTCGTCCGCGTGGACCTCCAGGGCCCGCTGGGCCGCGACGGTGTCGGTGGAGAAGTAGGGCAGCCCGGCGCCGGCGCCGAAGATCACGACGCGGTCCTTCTCCATGTGGCGGATGGCCCGGCGCGGGATGTACACCTCGGCCACCTGCTCCATCTTGATCGCGGACTGCACCCGGGTGTCGACCCCGCACTGCTCGAGGAAGTCCTGCAGGGCCAGACAGTTCATCACGGTGCCGAGCATCCCCATGTAGTCCGCCCGGGAGCGGTCCATGCCGGCCTGGGAGAGCTCCGCGCCGCGGAAGAAGTTCCCGCCGCCCACCACGACGGCGGTCTCGACCTGGCCCACGGTGGCGGCGATCTGCTCGGCGATGTCACGGACCACACGCGTGTCCACCCCGATGGAGCCACCGCCGAAGACCTCGCCCGAGAGCTTGAGCAGCACCCGGCGGCGGGCGGGCGCCACCCGGGGATCCCTGCTCAGGCGCAGGGCCTCGTCCTTGATCTCGGAGGCAGAAGTGGTGGGCATGGTTCCTCCCGGCGACGACGGAGCTGCGTGGACCGGCTCGACCCCGCGAGGGTGCAGCTGGCTCGGGGGCGGGCCTCCCTCAGCATACAGAACACGTCCGCCCCCCGACGCCCGCCCCCGGGACCTCACTGGCGTCGCCGCAGGTGGGAGTCGCAACGACGAGGGAGGCGCCCCTGCGGTGCAGGGGCGCCTCCCTCGTGGAGCGGGCGCCGCGCGGGGCGCCCGAAACGGGACCGGTCAGGCGCCGACGCGGAAGCGGGCGAAGGCCGTGGCGGTCGCCCCGGCCTCCTCGAGCACCTTGCCGACGGTCTTCTTGGAGTCCTTGGCGAAGTCCTGGTCGAGCAGGACGACGTCCTTGAAGTAGCCCTTGAGCCGGCCGTTGATGATGTTCGGGAGGATCTTTTCCGGCTTGCCCTCCGCGCGGGCGGTCTCCTCGGCGACGCGCTTCTCCGACTCGACGGTCTCGGCGGGCACGTCCTCCTGGGAGAGGAACGTGGGGGACATCGCGGCGATGTGCACGGCGACGTCGTGGGCGACCGGTCCGGCATCGGCACCGGTGACGGCCAGCACCACGCCGACCTGCGCCGGGAGGTCCTTGGAGGTCTTGTGCAGGTAGACGGCCACGTTCTCGCCCTCGACGCGGGCGATGCGGCGGACGACGACCTTCTCGCCGAGCAGGGCACCGGTCTCGGTGACGAGCTCGGAGACGGCCTTGCCGTCGGCCTGGGCGTCCATGAGGGACTCGAGCGTGCTGGCGTCGGCGGCCACCGCGGCATCGAGCACCTTGTTGCCGAACTCGACGAACGGGGCGGACTTCGCCACGAAGTCCGTCTCGGAGTTGACCTCGACCATGTACCCGACGCTGCCCTCGACGCGCGCGGCGACGAGGCCCTCGGCCGTGGCTCGGCCCTCACGCTTGGTGACGCCCTTCAGGCCCTTGACGCGGATGATCTCCTGGGCCTTCTGCAGGTCGCCGTCGGCCTCGTCGAGCGCCTTCTTGACGTCGAGCATGCCGGCGCCGGTGCGCTCGCGCAGGGCCTTGATCTCGGTGGCGGTGTAGTTCGCCATGGGAACTCCTCACTCAGTCGGTGGTGCCGGCCGGGGCGGGCGTGGACCCGCCCCGGCCGGCACCGGGCGGGGACGGTGCCCCGCCGGGGGAAACGGACGGTGGACGGAGACTACTCGGCGGCGGTCTCGGTCTCGGCCGGGGCAGCGGCCTCGGCCGGGGCCTCGGCCGGGGCGGCGGTCTCGGCCGGAGCCTCGGTCGCGGGGGCCTGCTCGGCGGCGTGCTGCTCGAGCAGCTCGCGCTCCCACTCGGCCATCGGCTCGGCGGCCTGGTCGGCGCCGCCGGACTTCTTGTTGTGGCGCTCCATGAGGCCCTCGGCCACGGCGTCGGCGATCACGCGGGTCAGCAGGTTGACGGAGCGGATGGCGTCGTCGTTGCCCGGGATCGGGAAGGCGACCTCGTCGGGGTCGCAGTTGGTGTCGAGGATCGCGACGACGGGGATGCCCAGCTTCTGGGCCTCGTCCACCGCGAGGTGCTCCTTCTTGGTGTCCACGATCCAGATCAGGGACGGTGCCTTGGTCAGGTTGCGGATGCCGCCGAGGGTGCGCTCCAGCTTCTCCTTCTCGCGACGCAGGAGCAGGAGCTCCTTCTTGGTGTACTGCGAGCCGGCGACGTCGTCGAAGTCGATCTCCTCGAGCTCCTTCATGCGCTCGATGCGCTTGGAGACCGTGGCGAAGTTCGTGAGCATGCCGCCGAGCCAGCGGTGGTTCACGTAGGGCATGCCCACGCGGGTAGCCTGCTCGGCGATGGCCTCCTGGGCCTGCTTCTTGGTGCCGACGAAGAGGATGGTGCCACCGTGGGCCACGGTGGTCTTGACGGCCTCGTAGGCGCGGTCGATGAAGGACAGCGACTGCTGGAGGTCGATGATGTAGATGCCGTTGCGCTCGGTGAAGATGAAGCGCTTCATCTTCGGGTTCCAGCGGCGGGTCTGGTGGCCGAAGTGCACGCCGCTGTCGAGGAGCTGGCGCATGGTAACGACGGACATGTCGTCTCCTGGTCTCTCGTGCGGGAGGGCGTGCGACGACGCCCGGCCCGCGGGTACGGTTCTCGGCTGCGTCCGGCGGACGAGCCCCTGGCGCAGCGGTGGGCGGACCCTGCGAGTCCGTCTCCCGGCCGCCGTGCCGCACCCCGCCGGAACGGGGAACGCGGACCGGGGCGGCCGGACCGGGACAGGAGGCCCCGGTGGCGCTGCGCGCGAAGTCAGCTGCTCGCCGACGCGCCGTCGGCTCCGGCGTCGGGGCCGGGTCCGTGATGGTCACGAGGGCACGCCACGGAGGGCGCGTGAGAGCACACTGCGGGATCGAGTGTACTACAGGGCCTCGTCCGCCCTGCACACGGCCCGGGGCTGCCGGACGGGCTCGGAGTGCGTCCACAGCACGGTGCCGGGCGGCCCTGCGCCCGGCACCGGGGACCGACAGTGGGCGCATGGCCGTCCGCCCCGTCCCGCGCCCCCGCCCCCGCCGGGACCTGGGCCCGCCGCGTTCCCGAACAGTGCGGTCCGGGGCGGTGCGGACCGGGGCGCTGATGCTCGTGCTCGTGCTCGGAGTCTGGCTCCCCTCCCCCGGCGCGGCAGCGCAGGGGTGGACGTGGCCGCTCTCGCCGCGGCCGGCCGTGGTGGGCGAGTGGGCCCCGCCCGCCCAGCGGTGGGCGCAGGGCCACCGGGGCGTGGACCTGGGCGCGGGCCCGGGGGCGACCGTGCGCGCCCCGGCGGCGGGAACAGTGAGCTTCACGGGGTTCGTGGTGGACCGCCCGGTACTCACGCTCGATCACGGCGGGGGGCTGCGCTCGAGCTTCGAGCCCGTCGAATCGGGCCTGGCCGCCGGGGACCGGGTCCGCCGTGGTCAGGCCGTAGGAGTGCTGCGCGGCCGCGGCCACTGCGACCCGGGCGCCTGTCTGCACTGGGGCGTGCGCCGGGACGGCGACTACGTCAACCCCCTGCAGTTCGTCGGGGCGCTCGAGCCGTCGGTGCTGCTGCCCGTGCCCGAGCGGCTGCGCGCGGCCGCTCAGCCCTCGTTGTCGTTGCCCTGAGCGTCGTCGACGCCCTGCTCGACCTGGTCCACGGCGTCCTGGGCGCCCTCCTGGACCTGGTCGACGCCCTCCTCGACCTCCTGCTGGACCTGGTCCGCGCCCTGCTCGACCTCCTCGGCGGTGGTGTCGCAGCCGGTGAGTGCGGCGAGTGCCAGGGCGGTGACGGACAGGAGGCTCCACGGCGTACGGCGGCTCATCTCGGCGTCCTCTCGGTGGGTGGCGGATCGGAACACCAGTGCACCACATCAGCGGGCCACGCGCACCCGGCGCACGGGCCGGCGGGTGCGCCCCTCCCACCGGTGCTCGGCGGAAGGGGTGACGGGTAGGGCCGGTGGGGCTTGAACCCACGACCGAAGGATTATGAGTCCTCTGCTCTGACCAGCTGAGCTACGGCCCCACGCCGGGACGGACCCGGCGGCGCGCACCACGTTACCGCACGAGCGAGGCGAGCCTGGTCCGCATCCGTCGCGGGCCCGCGACGCTGGCGCGGGCGGGCTCCGGGTGCTCGCCGAGGTAGAGCCGCAGGAACGTCTCCAGGGTCCGCGGGAAGCTGTGCTGCGCGACCTTGCGGCGGCTCTCGCGGCCCATCCGTTCGCGCTCCTCGGGCGGGGCGCCCAGGACGAGGGCGAGCTTGCGCGCCAGGTCCTGTGCGTCGCCCGGGACGAAGAGCCAGCCGTTGACGCCGTCCTCCGCCAGGTGCGGCAGGGCCCGCGCGTCGGCCAGGACCACGGGTCGGGACGCCGCCATGGCCTCGAGGGTGACCAGCGACTGCAGCTCCGCGGTGCCCGGTTGACAGAACACGTCGGCCCGGAGGTAGGCCGCGCGCAGGTCCTCGTCCGGGACGTAGCCCAGGAAGTGGACCCGCTGGGCCACCCCGAGGGCGCCGGCGAGCTTCTCGAGCGCAGGCCGCTGCTCGCCGTCGCCCACGAGCTCCAGGTGGGCGTCGAGCTCGGCAGGCAGCAGGGAGAGTGCCTCGATGAGCACGTCCACGTTCTTCTCGACCGCCAGCCGGCCGGCGAACAGGACGGTCGGATGTCCGGCCGGCCGCCGCCGCTCGCCCTCGTGGGCTTCGTAGTCGGCGATCCGGATCCCGTTGGACACGGCGAGCACGGTGTCGGGGAAGCCGTTGCGGCGCATGGCCTCCACCGCGAGCGGGGTGGGCGCGGTGACCACGTCGCAGGCGCCGAACACCCGCACCATGTCGCGCCACGACACCGCGCGGTACCGCTTCAGCACCCACGCCGGGAACGGAAGGAACGGTTCCAGGTTCTCGGGGACGAAGTGGTTGGTGGCCACGGTGCGGATGCCCCTCCGCCGGGCCTCCCGCACCAGCATCCGGCCGAGGATGTAGTGGTTCTGGACGTGGACGACGTCGGGACGCACCTCGTCCAGCACGTCACGGATCTCCCCGGCGACCTGCCACGGGAAGCACAGGCGGAAGTACGGGTGCGTGAACGCCCGGTGCGAGCGGAGGCGGTGCTCGACCACGCCGTCGTCGTCGGCCCGGTGGGACGGCCCGGACCCGGGGCGGGCGCACAGCACGTGCACCCGGTGGCCCTGCTCGTGCAGGCCCCGGGCGAGACGGTGCCCGAACTGCGCGGCTCCGTTGACGTCCGGTGGATAGGTCTCGGCGCCCAGGAGGACGGTCAGGCGGCGGTCGGCGGTCGGGGTGTGGGCGCTCAAGCGTGTCTTCCCGGTCGGTCGTGTGCTGGGCGGTCGGGTGCTGCGGGGCGCGGTGCCGAGGAGCCCGGGACGGGCTGCGCCCGGTCCCGCCGTGCGAGTTCGGCGCGGCGTTCGAGCACTTCCGGGTGGTGCTGCGAGAGTACGGCGACCCCGACTATAGCAACGCCTCCCGCCACGGCCATGAGCACCCCGAGCGGGACGGAGAAGCCCGGCACCGCTTCGCCCAGGACCAGCAGTCCCAGGAGGACGCCCACCATGGGGTCGATCACGGTCAGACCCGCGATCACGAGGTCCGGCGGTCCCGCCGCGAAGGCCGTCTGCACGAACCACCCGCCCAGCATCGCCGCGACGACGGCGGTGCCCACCGCCAGCCAGTTCACGTCGTCCAGGGGTGTCCCGGCGCTGCCCTGGATGCGGATGAGGGTCAACCGCACGAGCACGGCGACGAAGCCGTAGAGTATGCCGGCCCCCACCACGTAGAAGGTCCCGCCCAGGCTGCGGCCGAACATCGCGGCGGAGACCCCCAGGACGCAGGTCAGCACCACGAGCATGACCACCACGGTGTGCTCGGCCCACTGCGAGATGCCCTGGGCGGGGTCGGTCACCGCCACGGCGCACGTCACGAAGACCGCGCCGCCCGCGGTGCACAGCCCGATGGCCGTCCACGTGCGCCGGTTGATCCGCAGCCGTCGGTGCCGGGCGTGCAGCAGCGTGGTGATGACCAGGGCCACGACGCCGATCGGCTGGACCACCGTCACGGTGGCCAGGCCGAGAGCGGTGACGTTGAGGCCGGTGCCGGCGCCCAGCAGGGCCAGTCCGAGCAGCCAGCGGGGCCTGCGCAACAGGGCCGGGATGCTGCGCAGGGCGAGCCGGCCGTCCGCGACGTCGGCCACGGCGCTGCCCTGCTGCTGCGTCCCGACGGCCAGGCACACGGCCGAGAGCAGCGCCAGGGCGACGGCCAGCCACTGGCTCATGGCACCCACCGATCTGTCGTCACGCCCGGGAGTCTATCGAGCCGGCCCGCCCGTCCGCCCGGGGGCGCGAGGACACCGGGTGAACGCACGGGAAAGGCCCGGAAGCCTGTGGCTTCCGGGCCTTGGACCGGTGCGCTCGTCCACGGGCGGCCCGTGGACGGCGGCGTCACCGGAACAGCTTGCGGAGAAAGACGACGAACGCGCTCCCCGCCACCGCCAGCACCGTGAGCGGCTGCCACCGCTCGCCCAGCCCGGACCCGGTCGTGGTGGACGACGATCCGGCCGTCGCACCGAACCGGGACCCGGACGTCGCACCGGACTTCGCGCCGGAGGCCGAGCCGTTCCTGGTGAGCATGCCCTTGACGTCCTTCGGGGTGGTCTTCACCGTGCGGCTGGTGCGGTCCACGAAGCCCTTGGTGGTGGACTGGATGGTCTCCACGCGGCCCTGGAGGTCGTCGCGCAGGGTCTTGAGGTGCTCCCGGCGCAGCTTGAGCCGGTGCCGCAGCTGCTCCTCGGTGGGCGCCGGGGGCTCCTGCCGGGCCGGGTCCTGCGCGGCCTCGCGCTTCTCCTGCTCCTTGCGCTCGCGGGCCAGCTGCTCCTCGCGCTGGACGCGGCCCTCGGTGTAGGCGGAGCCCTCCTTGACCACACCGAGGTCGTACTTCGTCCCGAAGACGGCCTTGCGCGGCACGAGCGGAAGGGCCTTCTTGATGGTGGCCACCCCGATGAGCGCCGCGACGGCCAGGATGATCAGGAACAGCACGGCGAGCAGCAGGGCAGCGAGCCAAGCCGGCATGATCTGCGACAGCCCGGCGATCGCCGCACCGACGAGGGCGATCGTGGCCAGCAGCAGGAAGACCAGGCCGACGACGACGAAGGCCGCCCCCTTGCCCAGGGTCTTCGCCTTCTCCGTGAGTTCGAGCTTGGCGAGCTGCGCCTCGTCCTTGAGCTGCTTGGGCAGCAGCCGGGCGAAGACCTTGACGACGTCGAGGACCGACGCCGACCCGGGGTCGGAGTGCTCCGACCCCGCTCCCGACGCCCCGCCCGTGCTGGGGCCTACCGAATGACTCATGCCCGCCTCCGTTGATGATGAGAAAAGTACGTGGACTGAGCACCAAGCTACCATCGGGCACGAGGCGGGCGGGCGAGCACGTGGCCGTGAAGTGGCCTGCGGAGACGCGCGGGAGGGCCCGTCCGGTTCCCCGGACGGGCCCTCCATTAGTGCGTCAAAACCGGGCTCAGTGCTTCTTGTGCTTCTTGTCCCAGTCCTTGTCCTGCTCGAAGTAGACCTTCACGTACCGCTTCTCGCAGGCCGTGTCGGACTTGCCCGTCCGATCCACCTTGCGGGCGTCCTTGTAGTACTCCCACCAGTCGCCGCCGTGGCACTTCTCCTTCGCGATGGACGCCGCCTCCTTGAGGCTCTTGTCCTCGTAGGTCTTAGTCTTCCAGTGGCCGTAGTGCTTGTACTTGACGACGACATCCACCTCGTCGTTCTTGCGCTCGTCGTGCCACCCGTGCCCCTTGTCGTGCTTGTCGTGGTAATCGTCGCCATGAGCCAGGGCCGGTGACGCTCCCCCGAACAGCAGACCCGCCACGGCGACACTCGCTACCATCTTTTCCAGAGTTTTCACTGTGCTCCCCCTCGGTGTAACAGGTGAGGTCAGCGTAATTCCCTTCTGACAAGCGCCTCAATAGCAAATGGTGACGTTCCGGGCGCGGTACGGTCACGGTTCGGAACTACCACCCGGTGACCCAGGAGGCGCGCGGAACAGCCCGGGCGGGGCGGCTGTCGGGCAAAGAGCGGGCATTACTTTTGCGACCGGATGCGGGTCAATGGAAGTGAGCCGATTCGGGCTCCTGCCGGAAGGACGACCACCATGACTGCCATCCCCTACACCCATCCCGCCGAGTCCCTGGTGCGGGCCGGTGTCGTCGGAGCGCTCGGCGCCCGGGGCGTCACCGTCACCTCCGCCGAGATGCTGTTCGACGGGCTGGAGTGGGCCGTCATAGTGTCCCACTACCCGCCCGACATGTCTGAGAACGATGTGCGGGTGGCCGTGTGGACGGCCGTCCTCAACTACACGGCGGTCTTCGACGTGCCGGCTCCCGCGGGAGGCGTCCGGATCAGCATCACCGGATGAGCCGGACCGCATGGGCCCGGCCGGGCGAGGCGCAGGCGCGTCGAGCGGAGTCGGCGCCCTCGCACGACAGAGGCCCTCACCGGCGGTGACGCTGATGAGGGCCTGCTGGGTGGCTCTCTCGACCGTATTCGAACCAGCAACTTCGGCTTGCCGTCGACCGAGAAAACCTCTCAGGAATTGCGCCGTCGTCTCCTCGATGGACTGGAATCCGGCGGAGAAGACCATCACGCATCATTGACGTGCCGCTGCTTCCGCGGAGTCGAGTTCTTGGATTTCTGGGCCACTGTAGTGTGCTTCACTTCGTACTCCACCAGTGAGACCCAGCCCGGCGTGGAGTGGTACCGGCGCCCGTTGCGCCAGATGTCGAGGTGGTCGAAGATCGCGTTGGCCAACTCGATTCTCGTCCTCCAGCGATGCCGGTCCAGCAGCTCAACAGCTCTACAGGCGACTGCCGTCCAACACGCCCTCCCAGCTGGTGCGTCGGCGCCTCGACGACCACTGTGCAGGTGACTCCCAGCAACGCGCCTGCGAGGCCGGGATCATGTGGAGCCGCACTGTCGACCACGAGGTCCGGGATCGGGCCGACGTCGAACACCTGACCGGCCACGGCATCGATCTCACCGACGAGCGCACCCGCGAAGCTGTCGCCGAAATGTTCGCCAATGAACCTCATGACCTCACGGACGGGCTCAAGCTCGCGTTGATCAACTACAACGACGTCGACGACCTGGCCCCGACCGAGACGGACAAGACGGACGCCTTCACTGACCCCAACGCCCTGCCGATCGACACCATGCCCACGTCCGGCCACGACGTGCAGCTGTTCGGGACCATGTCGGTCCCGGTGCCGGCTCGCACCATTGAGGCCCCGCCTCTGGCACCGGGAGACGGAACGTGGTGAGGACCCGGTCTCCTGGACAGGCGTCCGGGCCTTCGCTGTGCCGAGGCCTAGGGGTCTGGGAGCGTGGTGCTGGGGCGGTTCACCTCGACGATCCCGCCCTGGACGGCGGTGCCCAGGCTGATCAGGCGGCCCTCCAGGGTGAGTCGCTGGGTAGGGCTTCCGGGCGTGATGTTGGCCGCGATGCTGCCGCGGGCGAGGTAGGTACCCCGGGCGGTGGTGCTGATGCCCAGGGTGATGCTGTTGGTCGCAGCCCAGTAGACGTTGGCTGCTTTCGCCTGTCCGCTGAGCAGCACGCGGCTGCCGTCCGCGGCGGTGATGGAGGCGGCGCGGAAGATGAACTGCGCGGCGGGGTTCCCTTGGGCATCCAGGGTCAGGTCGCCGGTGACGGTGAAGCTCCCGGTGGTGCTCGTGTAGATCCCCGGCGCGATCCTGCCCGTCAGCACGGTAGGTCGGCCAGCGGTGGCGGGTCGGGCGAGCAGGGCCCTCTCGAGGGCACGGGCGTCGGCCATGGCGTCGGCGGCAGCTGCGGTGCCGGGCTCGACTGTCCCGGTGACGTTGCGCCGCGCTCCGCTGGACTGCAGGCCTTCGACGGCCAGACCGGGGTGGGTGCCCACGCTGCCGCCCACCGCGGAGGGGTGCCCGGAGGGGGTGTGGTCAGTCAGGCGGTTGGATGCCAGGAGCGCATAGGGGCCGGCCCGCCCCAGAGTGATCGCCGGCATTCCCACGTAGCGCCAGGAAGCGCTGGTGCTGGTGCGAGCCGTGAACGCCGCGGTACTCGGGGGGACCGGCCAAGCCGCTAACCCGGCCAGGGTGGCGGCTCCCGCCACGGCCAGAACGCCCCGACGAGCGAGTACAGGAAGCTCTTCCGTGTCCTCGTCGCCCTCGTCACCCTCCTGGTCGTCGTCCCGACCCCGCGGAACGAAGACCGCCAGGGTCATCAGCAGCGCCGCCGCGGTGGCGGCGGCCCACAGGCTCAGGGGCAGGTGCTGGCCGGTGCCCAGCCACAGGGCGGGCAGCCCGATGAACGGCACCAGCAGGCGGGCCTGGCCGGTGATCTGCTCCCTCACCAGCGGTGTGGAGTCGACGTCCGCGTTGGCGTCCCCGGCGGTGGCGTAGGTGCCGTCCTCGTGGTCGATCACGATCCGGTGCAGCACCGAGCGTTCCACCCCGCTGGGCTGGGCTTCGGCAGGGCTGGTGAACTGCACGACCCCCCCGAGGGGCACCTGCTGATCATCCGGCAGGGCGGCGAGCACGACCACGTCGCCGGGGTCGATGTGCGGTTCCATCGAGCCGGTCTCGATGACGGTGGAGTGCCAGCCGAACAGGGCCGGGATCAGGGCGATCGCGGCCAGGGTGGCCAGCAGAACGAGATAGATCTGGGCGGCGGCGCCGGTGACCAGCCGGGCCCAGCCCCACAGCGCGGCCGGCACCGTGTCAAGTGGCGGCTCGGCAGTGGGGCTGGACTCCTGGTGGGCCCGGCTCCTCACGGAAAGGGATCAGGCGTCGTTGCTCTGCAGCTCCCAGACCAGGTCCACGCTCACCCGGGAGCCCTGGAGCGCGTCGATCTGGGACTGCGTCAGGCCCTCGGTGTCGAAGGTCCAGGTGCCGCGATAGGTCGAGGACTCCCCCGCCCGGCCCTCGGTGGCCCAGACGGCGCCGCCGGTGGTGTAGTCGCGGTTGGCCTGAGCCAGGACGGACAACGACTGGGCCGGCAGCGCACCGGGGACGGGGGTGAACCCGTCGCAACTGTTGAAGGACCCGCCCGTGCCGCGCTCGACGCGCAGGTCGATGTGGTCCTCGAGCCCGGCGGCGGAGCCGGAGAGGTTCTGGGTGTAGGCGCGCACCTCACCGGCGACGGTGGAGTTGGAGGTCACCAAAATGCACTTCTCTCCGGTCTGCCCCGGAACGAGGTTCTCCACGGTGAAGCCGGCGCGGCCGGCGTCGTCGTCGGTCAGTCCGACCTGGCCGGTGGCCCAGGAGTTGCCGGCGTTGCGGGTGGTGGCGGTGAAGGCCGCGGTGGAGCCCTGCCACACCATGACGCCGGCCACGAGGACGGCGATGGGGGCGGAGGAGAGACCGGCGATCTTGCGGGCGCGGGGGGAGGGAGTGCGCATGACGGTGACCTGTTCCGCGACGGAGCCCAAGAGCAGGAGGGTCCTGCGCCGTCGCTGATGGAGGGGGCAAAAGGCGGTGCGATGCAGCCGTGATGGGGGTCATCGGCCAACCGCGGTCACCCTAGGCGGCATCCCCCTGTGGTCTCCAGGACAATCGTCTACCCGCGCCGTTGGCCACCGTCACCCCATGTGCGAAAGGAAATGCGCGTCTGTGGTGCGGAGGCAACCTTCCGTCACATGCTTGGCGCTCGGCACCCAGGTCCTGCGTGGGAGGGATGCCCCAGTGTCAGGGCATGACTGCCGGCAGCCGCACCCCGGTCCGGGTCCCAGACCCGTCGAACGCCCCGAGGATGATCCCGCAGCCGTTCGAGCCGGAGGCAAACGTCGTGCCTGTGGCCACGCGCACGCACGGCGGCTGAACCACTCCGGCGGCCGCCGGCCACGCCCTAGACTTCCTTGCCGTCCACGCCACCTGGCTGAACCTGGCCATGCGGGAGAAGACGACGACGATTGCCGAGGCCGCCGAGGACGGGCTCCTGACCGCGGCCGTGGTGCTCTCCCTCTTAGGCATGTTGGAGGGCCGCGCCAACGAGGATCCGGGGAGGCCTGTCCAATCGCCCGGCAGATGGTCGAGGAGGACCCGGAGCCGGTGCGGACGCGCGACGAGGTCATCGGCGCGTCCCCGACCACCCTGCTCACCCTGTTCGCCCGCTCCGACCTGCGCGCGGCCCTGGCCTTCCGCTATCACCAGGAGGAGACGACGAGATGTTCGGCACCGAAGCTGGAACCGTCCGCGCGAGACGCTGAACGCCCCGGCGCTCCACGACGGAGACCGGGGGGCGTTGCGCGTGCCACCGGTGGCCCGGCGCGGTGCGCTGATGTTCAGCGAGGCCGGCTCACGGAGAGGTTGCCTGCTGGTCGGCGGCCGCCTGGTCGAGCAGATCGCACAGGTCGAAGACGTACTCCGTGGTGTTCTCGGTGATCTCCACGGACACCACCGCCGGCTCCTGTCCCGGCTCGGGTGCGGACTCTAAGGTGATGGCCCCGGTCACCTCCCCGGACAGGAAGAGGAAGGCCGGCGGCAGCCCGGCCTCGGTGTGCGCCTGCAACTCCGCCTCCCGGGAAGCGATCACAACCCCCGGCCCAGAGCCGCTGAAGGTGATGGTGGTGCCGTCGGCGTAGAAGGTGTCAAATACGTGGCTGGAGACATCGACTTCATCGAGCATGGCTCCGTCGGAGGCTCGGGTGTAGTCGACCGTGGCGGCTCCCCGATGCTCCACGACGGTGTCGCCCTCGGCGGTGACCAGGACACGGTACTCCTTCTCATTGACGTCGCCCGGGGCGACGGTGATCTCGGAGTCGCAGGCAGGGACGGTGTAGGGCTGCTGGAACTCCTCGGGGAAGGGCACGAATCTCCCGTGAGTGCTGGCCGGCGGCCACTGGACCTCTGCAGGCTGCTCGGCCGGCGGTTCGTGTTCGGAAGCGGTCGCCCCGGCCGGTGTGGCGGCGAGCAGCAGGACGGCGGCGGCCGCAGCGGTGATGCGCTGGGTGGTGTTCATGATCGGTCCTCATGGCTGGGTGCCGAGGACGGGCCGGACGCTGTCCACGGCAGGTGCAGTGGATGGGATCTTGAGCTGCAGGCGGCGTCGTGCGGCGCCCACGGGCCCAGTGTCACCGTCTCCGCGAGAGCATGGGTGCCACGAGGTCACCTGACCGCACGATCGTTACGGTCGCGCCCGGCAGTCCGTCACAAACACCGCGGAGTCGTTGCGGATGCGAACGCTCTGGGACTCCACGACGGAGACCGGAGCGTTGAGCGTCCAGGACGCTCAGCTGAGGCCGAGCTGTCGGGTCATGCTCATCAGGTGGAAGTAGCGGTGTTCCTCCCGATGAGGCCATCCTCGCCCCAGCGACTGACGACCGCCGTGGGGATCGAGACCCTCCGCCCGGTGGGCGGGATCTCCCCGGCGGGTGGGGCCAGAAGGCCGGTGTGGGTGCCCGCGCACACCCAGCGCGTCACCACCTTGTCACCGTCCACGAGAACCTCCTCCACCTGCAGCACTGTGTCCGGGAACGCGACCATGAACTGCTCGGATGCCGGATCGCCTCCCGCTCACGCATCGGATCCGGCACGGTGCAGTCGCAGCCGACGGCCGCGGGTCCGTAGAGGGCGGCGAACGCCGCGGCGTCGTGAGCGGTCCCTGGAGGGCACCGAGGTCGAGGGTTGCGTCTCCTGCGCCCTGTGACCGGGTAGCCCGTCACCGTCGCGAGCCCCGCACCGTCCCCGCGGTGCGGGGCTCGTCCCGTCCGCCGCACACATGGGACCTGCCACTTCACCCGAGCCCCGAAGGACCCAGCATGGATTTGACCTCCACCGCCGAGGCCGTCGCCGTCGCAGCCTCCGCCGTGACCTGCTTCGGACTGCTCACCGCTGCCGCCCTGGCGGGACTGGACACCCCGGCCGGCGAGACCGCTGGCGAGCGCCGCAAGCGCCGGAACAGGGCCAGCGACCTGGTGATGTTCGGGGCGTCGCTGCCGGTCATGCTGATGCTGATCATTACCACCTTGGTCTCGGGCCCGCTCGAGTCGGATGCCTCGCCGTTCAGCTTCACTGCGGCCGCTGAGCTGATCCGCGACCAGGCCCTGCACTTCTACCTCCACGCGCTGCTGTGGGCGGTGAACGCCCTGGCCGCCGTCATGGCGCTGGCCGTCCTGGTCTACGTCGCCTGGCAGATGCTCCGCCGCCGGCGTCGGCCGACGAGCGCTTCTCACGGGCTGTCGGTCGAGTCCGCCTGTTGACCCCGCAAGGAGGGCCGCGAGCCCCGCATCGTTCTCACGATGCGGGGCTCGCCCCGTTGCGGATCAGTCCATCGGCGGGGGGATGTAGAGCTGTTGTTCATCCGCCTCACGGAGCCCAGCTGCGATCACCGGCTGGATGCGTTGGTGCGCGGAGACGTAGCCGGCTGCCTTGAGGCGCTGAAGGTTGGGTGCGCCCGTGTCGTCCAGGTCCAGCTGTGGCGGCAGGCTCTCTGTGAGGTGCTCCCCGGTGACCAGGGTTGACCACCACGTCCTCGATCCCCGGGCGTTCGATCGCCACGAACGGGCTGTGCTCTGCGAACACCGGCGTTCCGATCCGGGTGGAGGGCAGCACGTCCCCGACCTCGATCGTGCGCATCGGCCGTGCATCGCCGGCCGGGTTGTCGCCCCGCACCGTCTCAAGGCTGCGATGCACGGCGACCCGCAAGGCGCGGTGCTTGTCCGTGTTCGAGTACTCCTGCAGCAGCAACAATGGATGCTCCCGGTGCACCTCCATGCCGTTCAGGTACGCCACCCGCGGCTCCACGGAGGCGATCGCCCGACCCGCACTCGCGAACGGCTGCAGGGACCGGATCCGGTCTCCCAGCTGCGCCCCCGGGGTCAGCTGCGGCACTCGGCGCCGCGTGGTCTTGCACCACTCTTCGTACTTCCCCTCATCGCCGTAGATCGGGAAGGCTACCGCCTTCTCCCGCTTGACGTTCAGTGGCCCTTCCTCGGTCTGGCCGGCCAGGTGGAAGACGACATTGTCGATTGCCGCTCGCAGATGGTTGACCGCTTCGCTGAACATCATGGAGATCCGCGGCGGCACCGGCCTGATGCCGGTCACCACCAGTTGCTCCGTCCCGTTCTCGCGGCGCCGGGTACGTGCCAGCGGCTTCGACCGGGACCATTGGAAGGACTCAAGCCCCAGCTGGTAGCCCAGCTCGTCGGCGCGGCCGATGCGGTAGGCGACCGGGTGAAGCGGCTCGGGAAGCCAGGAGAGTTCAGCCATGGGGGTCCTTTCCAAGGGGTGGCCGATCCACGGCCGCCACGCACCGCACACCCGGCGCGGGGCTCGTGGTGCCCGCCCGTACACATACCGGCCATGACCGAGACACTCTCCTCCGCCCCGCACGTTCTCCGCGACGCCCCCGCCACCGTCGCCGCCGGCGGATCCACCACTGCCTACGGAAACCCGTTCATCCGGGGCGACACCACCCCGGTGACCTTCCCCAACGGGGCGGTGGGCAACTACTCGACCGTGACCATCGGCACCGGCCACGGTGTGCTGATCGTCCCCACCGCGGACGGGGTCGCCGGGATCCCCGGGACCTCCTACGGACTGCTGGCCGTCCACCGCTTCCCTGTGTCAGCGACGCTGCTGGAGTTCCCCCGCGGAGGTGCTGACGCCGGCGAGGGCTATCTCACGGCCGCCATCCGCGAAGCGGTCGAGGAGCTCGGTCCTTACTGGGCTCGCGCCGACTACCGGCGCCTGGGGCTTCTGCACCCGGACTCCGGGCTGTTGACCACGCAGGTCGCCGTCTACGCCGCCCACCTCGAGCACGCCCCGGCCGCCGGCCACATCGAGGACATCACCGGCGCCACCCAGGTGTGGATCCCGGCCGGGCAGCTGACAGAGCTCATCACCGGTGGGCGGATCAGCGATGCGATGACGCTGGCCGCCTTGGCCTTGGCCTCCTGCGGCCGCTGACCGGCGAGCGCGTCACCCGCCGCCGGCGGTCATCTCCGGCGGCGGGGTGAGCCCGAAGCGGCCGATCAGTTCCGGCATCGACTCCAGATTCATCTCCAGGGCGTACCGGTCGCAGGCGGCCATGAGCTTCTCCAGGTCCATGTTCCTCTCGGGGCCGTAGTACTGACCGATCTCCTGGAAGAACTGCTCGAAGCCGGCCGGGGAGATGATTTCCAGCAGCCGGGCCCGTTCCGTACCGGGGTTCCAGAAGGTGTGCCACTGGTTCCGCGGCTTGAGCACCAGCTCCCCTGGCCCGGCCTCGTAGACGTCCTCACCGAGCATCGCGCCCATCCTGCCCTCCAGCACGACGGTGTACTCGTCCTCCCGAGCGTGGCGGTGCAGGGGTGCGGCCAGCTCCTTGGGGTTCAGGTAGTGTTCGACGATCGACATCCGGCCTTCGGTCAGTTCAGCCGGCAGCATGGTCCGGGCGGTCAGCGGGCCCATCAGCGACAGGTGCCCGGCCTCGGGCCCGACGGGGCCGTAGACGGTGGTTCTCATGCCACCAGGATCCGGTCCGGCGCGCGTGCGCGGGCCGCCGGCAGGCAGGCTGGGACGCAACCGTGACCCGGTGACTGCCTGTGACCGCCGCGCCGCACACATGGTTGCCATGACCGACACCCCGCGCCCGCCGCGGCCCATCTACCCGATGCGCTACGTCTTCCCGTCCGAGATCACCGACCTGGCCACGGCCCACGGCCTGCCCACCGAGACGCTGATCCGCGCGCTGAACATGCGCTGGCTCGTCGACGGGCGCGGCACCTGCTGGCCGGCCGGCTCCGGCTCCGGCTCCGGGATGACGCTGGAGAGCCTGCTCGACCACGGATCGCTCGTCGTGGAGTGGCTGCCGCCGATCGAAGAGGACCAGCGGATCTCCGTGATCGACCGGCACCTGAGCGACGCCGTGGACCGTCGCCGGGGCCTGCCCGAGAACACGATCGGTCTGCTGAAGATCCCCGCCCCGGTGGCCGAGTCCTGTCAGCCCCGCAACCGCGCCAGCTACCGGATCGGCGCAGTCATCAAGGTCGTCCCGGACATATCCAAGCTGAACGCCGCCGTGGGCGAGACCCTGCGCACGTGGCTGACCGCACGGCTGGCCGAGCTGGACCTGACTGTCGATCAGGAGAAGGAGATGACCGCCCATCAGTTCCCCATGACGAAGGAGTCCCTGGCCGCCGAGAAGGACCCGGATCCGCAACCGAGGCCCGACGACACCTGCGCCGACTGCTACCACGACCGCGACGACCACGACAGCTTCGACGCCTCGTGCGCGGCGGAGACCAGCTCGTACTACGGAGCGATGAGCCCGTGCGAGTGCGACGCCTTCACCGAGACGAAGAGGACCACCGATGCCTGAGCCCCTGACACGTCCCCCGGCCCCGTCCATCCCCGTCGGGTCCGGCTACACATACCGTGAGCGGGTCGCCGGCAAGACGTGGACGCTCGTCGCTCGCCGCTCTGGGGCCCGCGTCGGACTCGTGCACTCTCCCGGAGGCGCCTCCCAGGAGCTGCGCGACTACCTGCCGATCACCGAACTGGAGACCGAGTAGGAATTCCTGGCCTGCAACCACACCGACTACTGCTGCGGCCTCCACGGCCCCCACATCAGCCCGCACCGCGGCTGCATTCTGCGCGGACAGACACCCTTCGCTCAGATCACCTGACGTCGGTGTGCCAGGCTTGCCCTCATGAGAACAGGAGACCGATCCGTGTCCCTGACCCAGCCCGATACCGCGCCCCTGCTGATCGTGGTCCAGGACGAGTTCGTCGACATCATCCGCGAGACCGCGCCGACCGGTGCCTCCCCGGTGGCCGTCGGCGCTGTCGCAGACCCCGCCGTCCAGGCCACGGCCGCCGACGCCGCGCGTCGGGCCCGGCAGCTCCAGGCCGAGCAGGGAGAGCTCTGATGGCCCGGTGCATCCGAGCCACCCGCAACGCCCTGGAAGTCCTCGTGGAGACCTGGGTCCACGGTGACCGTGTCGTCACCTTGATCGGCATGAGCCATGTGGCCGACCCGCGCTTCCACACCGACACCACCCGAATCCTCGAGAACCTGGGGGAGGACGGGTCGGTCGTCTATGTCGAAGGGGTTTGCTACGCCGACGGCACGGTGCCCGGGACGAGAATCCTGCAGACGCTGGTGCTGCACGAGATCTTCGGGGACCTCGTCCACCAGGTCATCGCGCCGCCGCCGCAGAAGCACTGGCGCAACGTGGACCTGACCGTTGAGGAGCTGCTCGCCCGGACCGACAATCCCGCTGAGCTGAAGAAGGTGCTCGAACCGGGAGCCTCGCTCCACGACCGGTGATCGGCCATCACCGTCGGTGCCCTGATGAGGCCCGTGCTGGTGCCGGCGCTGGTCCTGGCCGGCGCCTTCGGCGAAGCCAGGCTCGGTGTTCTACAGCGAGTCCTGCTGGACCTGCGCAACGAACGGGTCATGGACGCGGTGCTGGCAGAAGACCATGATGCGGCCCTGGTATGTGGCACGGCCCATCTGCCTGGGATGGGTCGGGTCCTCGCGTGCGCTGGGTACGAGCTCGCCGCGCGCGTTTGGCGCCCGGCGATGGCCCGACGGCGGATCATCGACGGTATCCGCACAGCCAGGAACCTCTCTGCCTCCAAGGACGAGTGGCCCTGGGCAGGGCAGGAGATCCCCGACGCCGTCCCTCCCTCCAGGCGCGGGCACTGCTGCGCGAGCGCGGCTGGCTCACCGACCCGGTTACCGCCTGAGCGCCCGCCCCACCGCTAGGTTCAGACCAAGAGCGACCCTCACGCTCACCGACCGGAAGGCGGCCATGGGTGACAACGCCATCATCGAGACGATCTTCGGACTGATCTTCCTCATCTCGCACCTGATCGGACCGGCGCTGATCATCGCCATGTTCGTCGTCGCCGCCCCGCTGGTGCGTCGGCGTCAGCCGCCGGTGAGCCGCGAGCGCCGCATCGCCGCGCTCCTGATGGCGATCCTGTGCCTGCTCTGGGCGTTTCAGCTGATCGGCTGGTTCCAGGGCCTCGGCGTCTACGGCGTGGTGCTGATGGTCGGGTTGATCGGCTCAGCGGTCCTTGTCCTGGCCGCAGAGCGCCTCAACCACAGACCATTGAGCGGGACCGGTGACTGATCCCATGTTCCAGTTCACCGCGCTCGAGCGGCTGGCCCTCGCGCTGCCGCTGCTGGGCACCACGGGCTTGATCATCGCCTTGCTGATCGTCGCCACCCCGGTGCTGCGCCGGGAACCAGCCACGCCACGGCGCCGTACCGCGGCGCGCGCACTGTCGATCATCGCGCTGGTCATCGCGGCCCCGCTGGCGGTGATGTCCTGGTCCCTGGGACTCTTCGGACTGCTGCTGCTCGGCGGGCTGGCGATCCCGTCCATCATGACCCTCGCACGCCTGCACCAGCAGCCACCGACCGAACCCACTTCCTGACCGGAGGTTCCCCGTGGAAAACGTGCTGCACTACCTGTCCGGCGTCGGCTACTACGTCATGGGACTGGGCGTACCGCTGGCCATGGTCGTCGCCATGGTGGCGTTCGCGTGGCCGGTGCTACGCGGCTCGGGGGAGCTCACGCCACCACGCCGTGCCGCGGCGAGCGTTCTTGCCCTGATGTGCCTGCTCAGCGGGCTCTCCTCGCTGCCGTCCGCGCTGTCCGGTAGTCCTCTCGGATTGATTCTCGTGGGACTGCTGATCATCCCGGCGATCTTCACCCTGGTCCGGCTTCACCAGACGCACGGCTCCGGATCGCACGGAGGCTACGGTGGGTACTGACCCGATCCTCACCGAAATTCCCCTGGTGGTGCCTGCCGGTCTGATCATCTGCCTGATCGCCCTCACCGTCACCGCTTGGCCGGTCCTGGCTGGTGGCGCCGTCACCGCACGCCGGCTGCGTCAGGCGACGTGGGGGTCCTGGGCCTGCCTGGCCGCGGTAGCCCTCGCGCTGTCCATCGGATTCGCCCCGGGGCTCGACGGCTTCCTCACCGTGGCTGCGACCGCCATCGTGGCCGCATCCACTCTGCTTCGCAGACAGCAGGTGACCCCGTGACTTCCCGGCGACGCATCTTCAAGGAGGACGCCTGGACCAGCCTGGAGCCTCATCAGAAGGGTCTGCTCATCGGGCTCGGGCTCGGCACGGCCCTCTGGGCGTTCACCGGGGCTCTGTCCTGGATCGCTGCCGGCGTCGGTCTCGGTTCCGGCATCGGATTCCTCCTGGGCCGGCGCCGCGCGCGCACCCGGACGCAGGCGCCCACGCCTTCCCTGAGACTTCCCACGACCCCGCCGCCGCGCCGCAAGCCCACGCCGCGGATGCTGACCGAGGAGGAGCGGGAGTCCAGCCTGTACGCGGCCGCCTGGTTCAACGGCACCCGGATGGCCGAAGGCAAGACCGACCGCGCCGGGGCGCTGGCGCACATGCGAGAGACCATCGGCGGCTTCCCGCCCGAGCGCTACGAGACTCAGCTCGACGCCACCTTGGCCGGCATCGAGAAAGAGAAGGTCCGGGTGGCAGCCCGCCGCGCCAAGGACATTGCCGAGGCCCGTGAACTGGACCTGCTCAACGCCGTCTTCGACCTGCACTACTTCAACTGGCGGTTCTCCGGCCACATCGGAGAGTACGGGCTGGGACCGATCGACCTCGTCGAAGCGCTGGGCGACCTCTGGTCCCGCGAGCAGATCGACGAGGCGGTGGCCCGGTCCGACGCGCTGATCGAGGAGGGTATCCGCATGGGCGCCGGCTCCTGGGACCACGAGCCGAACATGGCTCACCTGCGCGCCGCGCACCCCGAGTTCAGCGACCGTGCGCTGAGCCGGGCCCTGGACTGGGGTCACCTCATCCACCGCTGAGCGGGCGACCCGGCGGCGCCCCGCGAGGCATTCTGCTGGCGCTGGATCAGAACTACCATCTGTGCCACAGAACCCGCCCTGGAGCCGAAGGAGGAGCCCCCTTGCCTGACTACGATGCCCTGCTGGCCTTCCTGCGCGAGCACCTGGAGAAGGACTGCGGCGGGGACATCCACGTCCTGCGCAACAGCGTCGCTGCCGCGATCGAGGAACTGGAGGAGGGCACCCACACCCTCTACGCCCTGGTCGTGGAGTGGGGTGCGGACGCCGGGCCCGGGTACGAGGGACCCACCCGGTGGAAGGTCGTGGAGTCCGAGACGGGAGACGGCCCGGTCTTCGCCACGGGCACCGTCACCGACTACACCGGGGTTGATGAGGGCCAGGAGAAGATCGCCCGGCAGGTCCACGAGCACGGCTTCGAGCTGGTCGGGGCGTTCATGTACGGAATCGTCGCCGGCAACAGCGTGGCCATGGTCCGCCGTCGCCCACAGAACAGGTGAGTCTGCCCTGACCTACGCCGCCGGGCGCCGCTACCGCCTCTACGTCGGGCCCGGCACCGGTCCGGAACGGGGACGGGTGCGGCTGCGCATCGACGCCGGCATCGACCTTCCCACCATCCCTTGACCCTGGTTCTGTCCCAAAAGGAGACTCCCATGCCCGTTCCCGCCAACCTGCGCCTGTTCCTCGCCGCAGTCCCCGCCCTCTGCGCTCTGCGCTCTGTTGCTGGTCTACTCCGTGATCTCCGGGGCCTCCCTGTTCGTGCTGCTGGCATCGCCGGTCGCGGCGTTCCTGACCGTGCGCTTCACCTCGGAGACCGCCCAGCACCTCGGCTCGATTGAGATCGCCGGTGACACCGGCCAGGTGCAGCGGTACTTTCAGTCGAAGCCCATTGACGAGTTGCCCGCGAACGCCCGGAAGGTCCGCAGATGGAGAAGTTCGCGTTGGAGCGCACTGAGCAGGCCAAGGAGATCAACCAGCTTCGTGCCACCGGCCTCGTCCAGTAGCCCCGTTCCAAGCTGCACGCACCGCCCCCGCGCCGCACGACGGTCCAAGGGCGGTGCCGTGTCCAACCTCAGGCCAGTTCCCTGATCGCCCGTCACGGAGTGTGACGCGCCCGTGCAGCCGGGCCATAACGATCCAGGGCTGATCCGCACCGCGGCCGGACGCGGACTGGCGGCGCAGGACGACACTGATCCCAGGGGCGACGCTGCCATGCTGCCGTCTCTGCAGATCCGACCTCACCGCGCCTACCGCCGCCGGCCACGGCCCTGCTCGACCCCGCGGATCCCCGACCGGTGGCCCCAGTCAAGGATTCGCTATGAACACCACCCGCCGCGCGGCCGCAGTGGCCGTCTGCCTCATCGTCGCCGCCACCCCTGCCGCCTCCGGCTCCCCTGCCGTGCCGCCGGCCCAGGTGCCCTGGCCGCCGCCCAGCACGCACGGCCGGTTCCTGCCCTACCCGGAGAACGTCAATCTGCTCGGCTCGTACCCGTCCTGTGGCGCACACATCGACGTCTCCCCCGGGGACGTGTTCGACCTCCAATACCGCGCCTTGGTCACCGACCGAGGTGAGACCGTGGTGGAGTACCGCGGCGACCTGACCCTCGACGTCCGCCGCCTGCCCGACGGTGCCGATCTCGACGAAGTCGGCGTCTCCGCCTCCCGGATCGAGGTCTACGATTCCAGCGGCACGACGGTGACCTACGCGCGCACCGGCCCGGCGATCGTGGCGGCCTCCAACGAGGTGGAGGCCCAGGCGTTCGCCGACGCCGGGCTGCCGGAGGCTTTCCTGTTCCTCTCCGGGGACCTCATGGAGACGGTCACCTACGAGACGGCGCCGACCGAGCTCGGCCAGGACGTCCCACCCATGCTCTCGGCGGAGATCACCGAGGATTCCACGGCCTACGTCTTCGACCTGTGCGATCTGCTCGACCAGGCACCGAAGGACCCGTAGAACCCCGGTGCCCCGACCTGCTGCGCGGGCACAGCCTCGGGCGCTCGTCACCTGTCGCTAGGCGGGGCCAGACGCACACATTCAAGGCATGATTCAGGACGCCAGCAGCACAGTCGACACCGCCCGCGAGAACGCCCGTCAGCACGACGGCAAGTTCGGCACGCACGCCCGTGTCGAGGCCGACCTCGAGCTTCAGGACCCCGCTGCCATCACCGCCCACGACCACGAGACAGCCGAGGAGCTCACGACCGCGGCGGAGGCGGCCGGCTACACCACGGTCATCGGCCAGCGCCCCGACAAGCCCCACCGAGGCACCCCCAATGAGCCGGTCGTGCGGCTCACCCCGGAGACCCAGTACTACACCGGGTCCGTGGAGATCGCCGGCGACACCGGTGAGCTCCAGCGACCTGCCCGCGAGTGAGCAGCGCAGCTGCGACCACGGCCCGGTCCACGGGTTGCCGACCAGATCTCGGCCGCAGCATGCCCCTCCCCCAGTCGCCGGCGTGGTTCCCGCATCCTGCCATGTGCCCTACGGCCTGCGTCAGGCCCACTTCGGTGGCGCGCCAGGCGTGGTCAGGGCCCGGGTCCGCGCACATGAGGTGCATGGGGAACACCGCACCCACCTACCCCCCTGACTCCCTGTGCGCCCACGCCGCGGCCCTGGAACCGACCCCGCTGGAGAAGCCCTACGCCGTCGTCGAAGCCATGCAGGCGACCGAGGCCGACGGGTCCTCGTCGCCCGTGTGCGCGAGGACTCCGGGGAGGAGCGCCTGATCGACCGCCGCTTCGTGGAGAACTGCCCGGCCCCGTTCCAGACGGGCTACGAGTGCTCGGGGCCCGCAACGGCAACGCGCTGACCGTCGCCCGCTTCGACGTCCAGGATGCCTTCTCCAACTCCGACGATGACCCGGCGGTCATCACCGCCGCAGGCATGGCCTGATGTCCCATCCACCCACCGCGCGCCCCGGTCCCCGACGCGGAGACCGGGGTGTTCACAATTCCGCGCCCTGACGGCAACCGTGTTCGCCTCGCGTGCTCGTTCCTAGACTGGTGAGCAGGGGCGATGATGATGGACTGGACCGAAGGTCAGATCATGCAGATGCGGGCCGGCCGGCCGGTGTACCGCAACCCGGACCTGGGAACGTCCTTGAGCTGGCTTCGCACCGGCGAGGAAACCGACGGGGAGTACGGCCTGATGTACGTGGAGTACTCCGCCGGCGCCGGGGTGTTCCCGCACTACCACACGAGCTATGTGGAGACCTTCCACGTGTTCGAGGGGCTCGTCGAGGGCAAGGTTGCGGGCCGACCGGTTCGGCTGGAGGCCGGGGACGAAACCGTGGCGCCCAAGCGGGCGGTGCACGAGTTCCGCATCTCCGGCGACCGGATGGGCCGCGCCATCGTGGAGCTCCGGCCGGCACACCCAGGCTTCGAGAAGTGGGTGGTCACGCTGCAGAACATGACCGCCGCTGGCCTGACCACTCCGGACGGGCGGCCCAAGAACCTCTACCACCTGGCACTGGTGCTCCTGGAGTCCGACATCCACCTGCCCGGACCAGGCCGGGTGTTGATGCCGGCGTTCCGGGGGCTGGCGGCCTTGGCTCGACGCAAGGGCATTGACCGGCATCTGGAGGAGCGGTACTACCGCCCGAGCTGAGGCCCCAGAACCGTCCACCGGCCAGGAGATCGGGGCGCCGCGCTGTCTGGATTCCACTGGTGTCCGCACACATGAGGGGTATGGGAACCACTGCGAACACCACCGTTGACACCGCCACCACGACCGCCGTCGAGGCCCCCACCGAGATTCTGCTGGACCCCGCCCTGACCGTGCTCGAGGAGCCGATGAGCGTCGCCGCGGCGATGAAGGAGATGGACGAGGACGGTTTCCTGGCTGCCGTCGTGCCGGTGGGGATCTGGTCCCTGATCGACTCCCGCGTCGACGAGGACGAGGAGCCCGGGGAGGACTACGTCATCGTCAACCAGATGGTCAAGGACTCCCTCCTCCCGCTCCAGATGAGCTACGAGGTCGTGGGTGTGCGCCCGGACAACGTCCTGCTGCTGAAGGCCACCGTCGAGCTGCGTGAGGCCCTGGCCGTGCGCTACTACGAGGACGAGATCGCCGAGCTCGAAGCTCAGGATGCCTGACTTTTCCGGTTGCGCGCGAATGACGCACCTGTGCTGCGGGACGGAGACCGGTTCGTTCACATTGCCGCGCCTTTCGGTACAACGCTTCCGTGCGAAATAGCCCCTTTTAGACTGGATGTTGGGGGCGATGGTCATGAACTGGACCGAGGATCAGATCACCACGATGCGCACCGGCCGTCCTGAGTACCGCAACGACGTGCAGGGCCTGATCAGCTGGGTGCGCACCAGCGAGGAAACCGACGGGGAGTACAGCCTGCTGTACGCGGAGGCCTCTGCTGGGAGCACGGTGTTCCCGCATTTCCACACGCTTTACGAGGAGACCTTCCACGTTCTCGAGGGAGTTCTTGAACTGCGGGTTGCCGGCGACAGTCACCGTCTGGAGGCTGGGCAGGAAGTCACCGTTCCGCTGCGGGCAGTGCACCAGTGGCGCAATCCCACCGAGGGCACGACTCGGTTCATGGTGAAGGTCCGCCCAGCCCATGCCGTGTTCGAGAAGTGGCTAGTGGTCGCGGCGGGCCTGGTCGCCGATGGGAAGACGGCACCCGACGGGCGGCCGAAAAATCCCTACCACGGTGCATTGATCCTGGTGGAGTCCGACATCCACCTCGTTGGGGTCGGTCGGTTGCTGATGCCGATGATGCACCTGCTGGCCCGTGCGGCCCGGCGCAAGGGAATCGACCGGCAGTTGGAGGAGCACTACTACCGCCAGGGCTGAGACCGACGCTCCGGGTTCCGCGCTTCCCGAGTCACTTAACATATGCCCCCGCCCGTCCTCGCGGGAGCGCGTCCTACCAGAGGGGTCTTCGATGAAATCACCCAGCATTTCCCCGGACGACGTGGCCGAACTCCGCCAGCAGGTCACCGGACCGGTGCTCACCGCCCAGGATGAGGGCTACGAACGAGAGACCGCCGCCTACAACCTCGCGACACCGATCCACCCGGATGTGGTCGTGGGCGCTACGGATGCCGACGACGTGGCCGCCGCCGTCGCCTGGGCGGCCGCGCGCCAGGTGCCCATCGGGGTGCAGGCCACCGGGCACGGGGCCGACCGTCCGATCGACGGTGGGATGCTCGTCAACACCGCCCGATTGCAGGACTGCACGGTGAACCCGGACACCCGCATCGCGCGCGTGGGCGCCGGCGTGCGGTGGCAGACCGTGCTCGAGGCCGCCGTGCCGCACGGACTCGCCGTCCTCAACGGGTCCACCACCGACGTCGGCGTCGTCGGGTCCACCCTCGGTGGTGGCTTGCCCGTCCTGGGAAGAACCTTCGGCTTCGCCGCCGACCACGTCCGCTCCTTCGATGTCGTCACCCTGGACGGACGCCACCGCACGGTCGACGCCGAACACGAACCCGAGCTCTTCGGCCTGCTGCGCGGGGGCAAGGGCAACCTCGGGATCGTCACCGCGATGGAGTTCCAGCTCATCCCGCTCGAGGGCCTCTACGGCGGGGGCATCTTCTACCCCGGCGCCGACGCCCGGGAGGTGCTCGCCGCGTGGTCGCAGTGGTCCGCGGACCTCCCCGAGACGGCTGCCACCTCGATCGCGTTGCTGCGGCTGCCGGAGATGGACATCGTCCCCGAACCGCTGCGCAACCAGTTCGTCGTCCACCTGCGCTATGCATCCACGGCTCCCGAAGAAGAGGCTGCCCGGCTGCTGTCGCCGATGCGCACCATCTCCCGCCCGGTCATGGACACCGTCGGGCCCATGAGCTACCGGGACGTGGACGCAATCCATATGGACCCACCCGTGCCCCTGCCATACCTCGACGCCGGGCGACTACTCAACGACATGAGTGACGCCACGATCGAGGCGCTACTGGCGCACGCGGGACCAGACACCGACTGTCCGCTGCTGTTGGTGGAAATCCGCTTGATGGGCGGGGCCCTCAGCCGCACCCCGGAGGGACCCGCCGATGTGGTGGCCGGCCGGGATGCCGCCTACCTGATCAACCTGGTCGGTCTCGCGGTCCCGCCTGATGCCGAGCGGGTGCCGCCTGCGATCACCGAATTGCTGGGGGCACTGGATGAGCACGTCTCCGAGCGGACGATGGTGAACTTCCAAGGCGCCCTGGGCGGAGAACCGGGTTCTGCCCATGTCTGGACCGCGGAAGGCCACGCCCGACTCGCGGCGGCCAAAGCCCACTACGACCCGCACGGTCTGCTGCGGTTCCAGCAATCCGTGCACACCTGAGTCGAGTCCCGACCTACCCAAGCGGTCACTGCATACCGTTGTCCAGTCACACTGCTGGAAGCAGTCTCGGTTGCCCTGTTGATCGAAGGAGGCATTGAGGCTGGCGAGGTGACAGCGGTGAACCTTGTGCCACGTCGACTGACTTGACCACCGAGACGACGAGTACGCCCCGGGCTCCACCACGGAGCCCGGGGCGTTCTGCTCCCCCGGAAGCTGGGCCAGTATCGCGGCGATCAGCGGTGCTGCGTCACGAGGTGCTGGTCTGCTGGTCGGCGGCCGCCTGGTCGAGCAGGTCGCACAGGTCGAAGACGTACTCCGTGGTGTTCTCGGTGATCTCTGCCGACACCACCGTCGGCTCCTGTCCCGGCTCCGATGCGGGCTCCAAGGTGAGTGTCCCGGCCAGGTCCCCGGACAGGAACAGGAAGGCTTCCGGCAGCCCCGCCTCGGCGAATGCCTGCGCCTCTTGCTCGCTGTAGGGGAACACGATCCCGGATCCCGACCCGCTGACGGTGAGCGAGGTCCCGTCGGCGGCGAAGGTCTGGAAGCTGCGGCCGTCCGTACCGACCTCATCGAGCATGGCGCCGTCGGAGGCACGGGTGATGTCGGCCGTGGTCTCGCCGCGGTGCTCCACCACCAGGTCCCCTTCGGCGGTGACCAGGGCCCGGTACTCGCTCTCGTCGACGTCCCCCGGTGCGATGGTGATCTCGGAGTCGCAGGCGGGGAAGGTGATGGGCTGGCTCGCCTCGTCGGGGTAGGGCACGAACTTGCCGTGGGTGCTGGCCGGAGGCCATTGCGCCCCGGCCGGCTGCTCGGCCGGCGGGGCGGGCTCGTGGGTGGTGGCTCCGGCCGGCGTGGCGGCGAGCAGGAGGGCGGCGGCGGCCGCGGCGACGATGCGCTGGGTGGTGTTCATGAGCGGTCCTCAAGGCTGGGTGCCGAGGACGAACCGGACGCTGTCCACGGCAAGGTGCAGTGGATGGGAGCTGGAGTCGCAGGCGGCGTTGATCGGCGCCCACGGGCCCAGTCTCGTCATCTCGTAGGAGCGCGGGGGCTGGAGCCGAATGGATGGCGATGAGATCGTTATGGGGTCCCCGGATGCGCTGTCACAAATGCTTCAGAGTCGGTGCGAGAGTGAACGCACCGACGCTTCACGGTGGCATCCCAGGGTGTTCGCGCTGTGTCGGCTACCCTGCCAGCCGCCGGCGTGCTGCTGGGCCCGCCGGCGGATCTGCGATCGTTGCTCCCGGGTCCAGAATGGGCCGAGCTGCCACCGCAGCCTCAGGAAGAACAGCGCCACGCCGAGCGGCACGGAGACACCCCACCCGTAGAGCAGCCCCACCACGACGGTCACGAAGACGACCAGAGCGTTGACCAGCGCCCCCGACCACCACGCTCCCTCGGGCCGGTCATCGGGTACGGTCATGGCCGGCCATCCTGTTCGCGCCGGCGCCGAGCCTGCCGCCACTCGTAGAGCGTCAACGACACAGCCACGACCGTCGCGCCCGCGGTGAACCAGGCGAACAGCACCTCGAGGCGTCCCCCCGGAGGCCAGCCGGCCACCAGGGCGAGCACCATGATCCCGGCGCCAGCGAGCATCGCGACCAGATACCCGCGCAGCTGCTTGTCCTGGCCCATCGGTATCCCCCGTGCTCGTCGGGCTGGTCTACGCATCGTGCCACGAGGCGATCGAGGTCGCTTCTTCCCTCATCGGGCAGCCGTGGTGCACCGGTCGGCGGCGTGCCGCACTCGGCACCAGGAGAAGGCCGCGGCGGCTGAGCCGATGGCGGCTCCGGGGCGCAGAGGAGGATGCCGTGAACCCGGTCGATGTCGAGCGGTTCTACGCCCACGTGCTCAAGGGGCCGTCTGCGGATTCGTGCGGACTGCGGACGAGAGCGATCAGCGACGACGGGTACGCGCCGGTTCTGGGTCAGCACCACCGCCGGCCAGAAGGTCGTCTCCGCGCACCGCTTCGCCCTGGCGACCGTCCACGGCGGACTGGAGGCGATCGAGGACCAGACCGCCCTGCACCGGTGCGATGTGCCGCTGTGCGTGCGCGCCTCCCTGGGTCCGACCACGCACCTGCGGCTGGGCGCCCGGTCGGAGAACATGAAGGAGCGCTCGCGCAAGGGACGCTCCCCCACCCCGAACACCGTGAGATGGCGGAAGCTCAGCCATGCCGAGCGGGCCAACCGGTCCCGGCACCTGCGCGAGCAGCTCAAGAAGCACGGCTGGGACCAGCACCTCATCCGCCAGCTGGTCCACGACGTCGACCCGAACCACCCCACGTTGTTCTGATCGCACGGATTCGAGCTCATGATCGCGAGGTGGTGACCGGCGGCGTTCCACGGCGGGCGTCCATGGTCCGGGCGTGGGCGGCTTCCATCCGGGCCCCCAGGATCAAGGCGGTGCCGATGATCGGCCCGAGCACCCAGGCTGAGCCGAACCCGGCGATCACGAGCAGCAGCAGGGTGACGCCCCAGACCACCACTCCAGCCATCCAGCCCAGTACCACCGTGGGCATCGACATGGTCACGTAGTCGGTGGTCGCCGGCAGTCGCTCCGGGTCGCCCTCAGCCTCGAGTTTCCTGTAACGGGCCCGGGTGCGCGAGTAGATCGCGAAGCAGACCGCCAGGGCGATGAGCCCGGCGACGGAGTTGGTGAGCCCGTACCCACCGATGACGATCAGCCGGTTCCACACAACCTCTCCGACCATGTCGAAGACGATGGAGGCGGCGAAGTACGCCGGGATCCCCCACCACCACCGGAACGGCCATCGTTTCCGCGGCGCGCTGGCACTTCCGCTGTCGCCGGTTCCCTCCGTGCTCACCGCGCCACCCCCGCCGTCGGATCGCCTGTGGGCTCAGCGTAGTCAGCCCGGTCGCGCGCTGTCTCCGCACACATGAAAGGCGAGCCGGCACTGACCCGCTCGGCACGGTGAAGGCCGTCCGGGCCCGTCGGTACGCTCGGTGAGTGTCCGATCCGATCACGGAAGTTGTCCAGGCCAGCACCCATGCTCCGGCGGCGGTGGTTCCGCGTGCTCCTGGGCGTCACGGCCGCAGTCATCGTGCTCCCTACCCTCGTCTACGTCTTCGGCGGCCCCGGCGCCCGTGGGGCGATCGACGGCTTCTGGCGGTGGTTCGACGGCAGCCTAGAACGCCTCCAGGTGATGAGTTGGGTGGTCGCCGCCGCGGTCGCCGCCGTGAGTTACCTCAACTACCTCTCGACCCAGTCCGCGCAGCAGCTGGAGCACGCCCGCTCGGCGGTGGACCGCGCCACCGAGGGCGAGCCGGAGCAGCAGCACGTCGGACGTCAGGCCCTCGTGGATCTCCAGCGAAGCGCCGAAGCCAGCGGCGATCAACTGCCGGGTTTCGTGGACACAGCGCACACCGTGACCGACACCTTCAAGGAGGAGATCCTCACCGCGGCCGGCAAGGATCCGGCGGCCGTCGAAGAGATCGAGGGCGAGGCGCAGCCCGGTGGGTCCGCCGCCGTGGACGGCGCCCAGGAAGGAGAGCGATAATGACGACATGACCCTCTGAGAGGAGGAGCGACATGGTCGTATCCGCAGAGAAGATCGACGCCGCCGCCCAGGCGCTGGACCTTGATCCCAATGTGTTGATGGTCCTGGCCAAGCCGTCGGAGGTCCGCCAGATCCCGGTGCGCCTAGGCCTGCTGGGCAACGAGCCGATCTACGTCGACAGTCAGGAGCAGGCTCGCAAGCTGGAACGCTCCGACCGGGCCTACGCCTACATCACCGCAGCAGCCTCCTGAGCGCCTGCACCGCCCCGCCGCCCGCACCGGGTAGCGGGGCGGTGCCATGCACGGACGGACACCGCCGAAGCCGGCCGCACACATTCCGGTCATGACGACCTTCGTAGACCACCAGCACCCGCGCGCCGACGACGGGCGCTTCACCGCCAAGGATCACGCCGGGGCCGAGCTTAAGCTCGCGGCGCCGGCCATCACGTTGTCCGAGGCGACCGGCGACTGGGGTCCGCGCTTCCACGACATGGACCCCCGGCCCGCCTACGAGTACACCCCTTCCGAGCGCGGCGCAGTGGCGTTCCGCACCCAGTTCGGTGCCGCACCGGACGCCGCGGTGGACGGGGAGTACTGCTTCGACATCCTCGACCGCCCCGTGCTCAAGATCCAGGCCGCCGGGCGGGTCGCGGTGGACTTTCCAGGCCCAACCCGCTACGCCGCCGAAGCGAACATGCTCTCCGCGCTGGACCGGTTAGCCGGCAACGACAAGATTTCCTCCATCGACGACTACGAGGACTTCAAGCGGGAGCACGTCCTGGGGCCTCCCGGGCCGCCCGAGGACCCAGAGGAGGGCTACCGGCACGAGCTGTCCCACATCCACCGGTGCCGGGCCGGAGACCCCGACCGTCACGCGCCCTCTCCCCCACCGGGTTGATGGGGTCCACCGAGCCGCTGCCTCCGCGGCCGGCTCCGACGTCTCGGCACCGCTGGTCACTACCATCGAGCTGCGCCCGTTGCGCCACGAGGATATGTACGCGTCCGATGAGAAGACAGGACGGGTCTGCAAGCATCGCTTCGTGGTGCGGGGTGTTCTGGCGCGATCAGGCCTACGGGTCGGGTGATTCCCAGCGTCGACTCACCTGGATCCCCTCGTTTCGAAAGGGCCCCGAAGGCGCACCGCTGCTGGCGACGGAAAGGGTCATGGTCTGGCGCCGTTGGACTCATGCTTGTGCACAGAAGTGGGGCTGCCGGGCCGCCGTCGGGCTCTCTAAGCTGAAGCTGTCGGTGAGCCGCTCCCAAGCGGCCCGGCACAGCGCGAGACCCGTCGGGGGGCGTGGTCTCGTCGCACGCAGCGCCCCTGCTCGGCGCGCGTCGCCCGTGGCGGTCCCGATGTGTTGGCGGGGCCGCCACGGAGCCGACCAGACCAGCAGCCGCGACCACTGGGCGCCGAAACGCAGGTGGACAGGGGCGCCGTCACGCCCACCATCCGTCGCTGCCCGGCGCCGTCGATCGAGCGACCGGATCAGCTCTCAGCAGGGTCACCAGCCAGACCCCACCACGCCATGACCGCGGACAGGACGGTTGCGGCAGCAGTCAGGGGCGTGATCTGGGCGTCCCAGTGACGCCAGGCCGCCTGCGCCGATCGTTCCGCGGCTTGGCCGCACGTCATCCCCACGCCGAGCACGCCCAGCACTCGCGCCACCCAGCGTCGGGGACGCACCAGCAGAGCAACAGTGCAGACTCCCTGGAGGACGAGCATGTAGTTGGGCGCGGACAGGGCGGTGCCGATGAACCACTGGTCACGTTCGATGTTCTCCGCCGAGCCTCGCCGGAATCCGACGTCGTAGGATCTCCGGTCGCGGAGAGCTGTGCGAAGCCCCATCGCGCCCAGACACAGTTGTGCTGCCGAGACTGCAGCGAGCCTCTTCATGACCCCTCCTGCGTTCGTGCGGCGATGCCGCCTTCACCGCCACCAGAGTGCGCGCCAGGTCCCGCCGCGGCAAGCCTTTGACACGGCACGACGGGCGCGCCCTCTGCCCGCTCACGAGCCGCCGCCCTCATCCCCAGACCAGTCGTTGGCCCAGCTCCAGCCGGCGCTCAGTCCCCGGACATGAGGAAGACACCGGCGGTCAGGAACATCGCCGCCGCGACGGCGAGCAGCCCGGCAGCAGCCCGGCGGTCCCGGCCTTTCGGCATCGTGCCCTTGCCCTCGGCCAGGCCGCGGGCCATGAACAGCGCCCCGGCGAACAGGAACCCGAGGGCGATGAAGTTGAGCTTCAGCGACGTCGGCATCAGCCACCTCCGGTACTGAGAACGACGGCGAGCAGCGTGCAGAGCACCGAGGCGACGATCAGCACGATGGCGATTTTCCGGTCCCTGGCGGTGCGGTCCTTGCCGCGGGTCTCGACCCACCAGCGGATCATGAACAGGAACCCGGCCAGCAGCAGCGAGCAGCCGACCAGCCGGAAGATCTCGTCCACCTCCATCAGCGCGGCTCGTTGCCGGTCTCGGCGACCACCAGCACGCGCAACAGGTCGAGCACGGTCCGCCGCGCCATTGGAGAGAGGTCGTCGACGCCGTCGGGCAGTTCGTCGGCCAACGAGGTGGGGCGCTCCCGTGGACCGTTGTGAGGGGGTCGCCGGGAGATGTCCATCTGATCGCGAAGCGGCACGGTGTACTGCTCGACCATCTCGGCATCACCGTCTGTCTCCGCGTGGATGCGGCGGGCCTCGGCGACGTTGCACACCACCCGGTTCCAGGCGATGAGCTCATAGACGGCAATGATCGTCTCCCGGCTGACCTGGTCATGCCCGCGCAGGTCCTCGACGGCGCTCTGCAGACCGGGGCCCAGCGGGATGACGTCGTCAAGGTGGTCCTGCTGGTCCTCGATCTCCGCCAGCAGCCGACGCATCCGGGACTGAGTCTTCATCGCGAACCGGCCGACCGCCTCGAGCGTCTCGTCGTAGGCGTGACGGCCTTTCGCCGTTGCCTCCGCGGCCGTCAGCGGGTGATTCGCAGGGAATCGGTAGCTGTTGCTGCGCTTCGTGATCGAGGTGATGTGCCCACCCTCGGCCAGGAGCCGCAGCAGGGCGGAGTCGATCCCGCGCGTGCGGGAGAACTCCCCGAGGGTGAGCGTCTCGACCTCGGGCGCCCCTGTCTCAGCCATGCCGCCACCGTATCGACGGCATGGCGCGGGCGCCGCGGGGCTCGCCGGTGCTCATCACATCGCGGCCGGGTAGTGGCCGCAGCGCGGGCAGTCGCACTGCGGGTCGGTGATGTCCTGGACGAACGGGCGCGCCTGATCGCCCACCCGGCAGGACTGGTTCATCAGCCGGTAGGTCGTCGGGCAGGTGCACGGCTTCCGGCCGATGAGGCGGAGCAGGCAGAGCTGGCAGGCGTGCTGGTGCCGGGCGGCGTCGTTGCCGGTGACCAAGACCGTCAGCTGCGGGCGCACCCTCACGAGCGAGGACGCCACGGCAGCCGCCTGGGCCAACGGGTCGGTGGCGACCTCGCTGTCGGTGACCCGGGTGGTCAGCTGGACCCGTCGCCGCGGGTGACGATCCGCGTGACGACGGCCTGCTCGGTCATCACACTCACGACTGGCCCTCTGCGTCCTTCCAGTGCCTGGCGAGTCTGCTCGGCGTCGAGGAGGTCCCAGTCGGTGGGGCCGGCGGCGTGCCTCTTGGTCACGGTCGCCGCGTCCAGGGCACGCTCGTTGATCCCATTGGTCACCGTCGACATCGGGTGCTCGGCCAGCATCGCGTCGCGGCGCTGCTCGGCGCGGTGGAACGGGTCGAGCTCCTGGCGGGAGTCGTCGACGAAGACGCGGGTGGTGGTTGGACCGTCCGGGTGGACGACAGTGAGCCCGGCTGCAGCTTGTTTGTGAGCGAGGACGGTCATGGAAGCGCGCCTGAGTTCGGTTGGGCCGGCACCACGATCCACTTCGTGCGCGGGCCGGCGACTTCGTCCGACGTGCAGATCGACCACGTCGTGTCGCTGGGCAACACGTGGATCACCGGGGCCTGGAGCCTTTCCCAGGACCAGCGTGTCGAGCTGGCCCATGACCCGCTGAACCTACTGGCGGTGGACGGGCCGACCCATCAGGCGAGGTCCGACAAGCCGGCCAATTGAGTGGCTGCCGCCGAACGTGGACTTCCGCTGTGAGTTCGCCGCCATCCAGTTTGCGGTGAAGGCCGAGTACGAGCTGTGGGTCACCGCTCCGGAGAACACTGCGATGACCGAGGTGCTGGCCGGCTGCAAGGGCCGGGAGGTCCCGACCGGCGCGGCCTACGGCGACGTCGACAGCAACACCCTGGCCCCCGTCGAAGAGGTCCGGGCACCGGCCCCGGTGAACGAAGCCCCGGCGCCCGAGCCCGCCCCGGTGGTGCCAGCGCCAGAAGCTGAGCCGGCACCCGCCGCTCCTGCTGCCCCGGCCGGCGGGTTCGCCAACTGCACGGAGGCCAGGGCAGCCGGCGCCGCTCCGCCTTACGCCGGCTCGCCGGGCTACTCGCCCGAGATGGATCGCGACGGCGACGGGGTCGCCTGCGAATAACGAGACCTCCCTGCGAACACGGCGAAGCCCCGCTCTCCGATCCCATGAGGGCTCAGGAGGACGGGGCTTCCCCTGTTTTCCTGCCCCGTGCTCCAACGCTCCAGGAGGCGGCAGGGCGCTTCGGACGCCCAGCGGTGCATGCTTCGCGCACCGCGGATTTCTGCTGCTCGCCCGGGGCGGTCCCCGCTTCGGCGATCACCGTGACGAAAGCCTTGGTGTTCTCCACCAGGGAGGTGTTCTTCGCCGGGTTGTCCACGGCCCGATCCTAGGCGGTGGCGTAGCCGATGGTCTGGCCGGCGGCCACGACGGCGCCGACCTCGGTGATCTCCACAGACATGCGGGAGCTCCTGTGCTCGTGGTCTCCCGGCGAGCACGCTCGCAACTGGGCTGTCATATCGCGCGGATCAGACACGCGACGCGGCTGCCCCCTCGCATGTTGAACGGCAAGAATCGTGGCATGGTGTGAGGTTGCATAGTTCGGGACACCGAGACATCTGCATCTGCGGTCCGCCCCGGGCACCGAAGCCTCTGCCGCAACGAACCGCTATTCGCTCCGCATGGGCTTAACGGGGGCAACCGAGGAGGAGTGAGTGGCCACTGACAACTCGTAGCAGAGAAATTCACGAGACGAAAATGTGGCCAAAGTGTCGGCAATTCGGCTAAAGCGAAAGGGCCCCACCGGCATGACGCCTGGTGAGACCCTTCTTTTCGCTCCCCCGACTGGACTCGAACCAGTAACCCTTCGATTAACAGTCGAATGCTCTGCCAATTGAGCTACGGGGGACCGTGCACGCACGCGTGCAACGAGCCATCACTTTACCGTCCCCGCCGGGCTTCGACAAATCCGGACCCGTCCGGTCGCGTCAGTCCTGGCGGAGGCCGCGCCGCTGCATCTCCAGCTCCAGCAGCTCCCGCTGGAGCTGCTGGTAGCGCTCGCGCTGACCGGTGGGATCCGTGCGCTGGAGCTCCGCCAGCCGGTCCGACTTCCGCCGGTTGATCTGCAGCTCGAAGAGGCGGTTGAGGATGTCCGCGGTGTAGCGCTCCAGCTGCTGCTGGGTGGTGGCCGGCAGCGGCGTCACCGCGAGCTCGGCGAGATAGCCGTGCAGCGGCTCCGGCAGGTGCCCGCGCACCGCATCCACCCAGACCTGCCCGTTCGGCACGGCGGTCCCGTCGCCGAGGAGTTCCGCACGAGCGGCCAGGACCGCGTCGTGCACCGCCCCGTGCACGGGGTAGCGGAAGGCGCTGAGGCCGAACTCCTCCCAGTGCCGCTCGAGCATGAGGTCCGGGCACTGGATGACGGTCTCGAGGGCCTCCCGCTCCATCCGGGCCACGGGCTCGCGCGGGTCGGGGAGCTCGACCGGGACCGGCCCCGGCGCCTCCGGCTCCACCGGCCGGTGCGGTGCGGGGCCCCCCTCGCGCTGGGCGCGGCCCGCGGAGTCGACGGTCCGCTGGACCTCCGCGGGCTCGAGCCCGAGCCAGCCCGCGAGCTGCCGCGCATAGGCCGGGCGCAGGGAGCGGTCCCGGATCTGCGCCACGATGGGCGCGCAGGCCCGCATCGCCCGGACGCGGCCCTCGATGGTGTCCAGGTCGAAGTTCTTCAGCGTCGCCCGGATGGCGAACTCGAACAGGGGTCGGCGGTTCTCCACGAGCTCGGCCACGGCGGCGTCCCCGCGGGCGAGCCGGAGGTCGCACGGGTCCATCCCGTGCGGCTCGACCGCCACGTAGGTCTGCGCCACGAACTTCTGGTCCTCCTCGAAGGCGCGCAGGGCGGCCTTCTGCCCGGCGGCGTCGCCGTCGAAGGTGAAGACCACCTCTCCCCCGCCGCCGTCGTCGGAGAGGAACCGCCGGACGATCTTGATGTGCTCGGCCCCGAAGGCGGTGCCGCACGTGGCCACCGCCGTGGTGACGCCCGCGAGGTGGCAGGCCATGACGTCGGTGTAGCCCTCGACGACGACGAGCCGGCGCTGCTTGGCGATCTCCCGCTTCGCGAGGTCGATGCCGTAGAGCACCTGGGACTTCTTGTACAGGGCGGTCTCGGGGGTGTTGAGGTACTTCGGGCCCTGGTCGTCGTCGTGGAGCTTGCGGGCGCCGAAACCGATGACTTCCCCGGCGACCGCGCGGATGGGCCACACCAGCCTGCCGCGGAACCGGTCGTAGAGACCGCGGTTGCCCTCGGAGAACATGCCGGTGAGCTTGAGCTCCTGGTCCGTGAAGCCGCGGTCCCGCAGGTGCTTGAGGAGGTGGTCCCAGCCTCGGGGTGCGTAGCCGACGCCGTAGCGCCGGGCGGCCTCGCCGTCGAAGCCCCGCTCGCCCAGGAACTGCTGGGCGGGGGCGGCCTGGCGGGTGTAGAGGTTGCGCTGGAAGTACTCGGCCGCGACCTTGTGCGCGTCCAGCAGGCGCTGGCGGCGGCCGACCTCCTCCTTGTTCGGCCCGGAGCCCTGCTCGTAGCGCAGCTCGTAGCCCACCCGGGCCGCGAGCTTCTCCACGGTCTCCGAGAAGGTGGTGTGGTCCATGGTCATGAGGAACGAGATGACGTCCCCGGACTCGTCGCAGCCGAAGCAGTGGTAGGTGCCCATCTGCGGCCGCACGTGGAAGGACGGGGTGCGCTCGTCGTGGAACGGGCAGAGTCCCTTCCAGGAGCCGATGCCGGCGCTCTTGAGGGTGACGTAGCCGTCGACGATCTCCTTGATGTCGGTGCGCGCCCGCACCTCGTCGATGTCCTCGCGTCTGATCAGTCCTGCCACACCGACAGTCTAGGTGCGCGGCCCGACGCCCGAGGGCCGGCCGGACCCCGCGGTGGAGCACCGCACGGTCGGGCCGGCCCGCGGCGGGCAGACCGCCGGCAGGGGCTCAGCCGGGACCTTCCCGCAGGTCCTGCCGGGTCCTGGTGCCGGTCAGGGCGAGCCCGCCCAGGGCGCCCACCGCGGCGAAGGCGAAGAAGCCCCACGGATAGGCCAGGCCCGCGGTCAGCAGGGTGCCTCCGATGATCGGTCCCGAGATCGCCCCGAGCCGGCCCACCCCGGCGGACATGCCCAGCGCCGTGGCGCGCACGCGCGGCGGGTGGTTGGCGGCGGTGAACGCGTAGACGAGCACCTGGGAGGAGAACACGAAGCAGCCGGTGACGAAGACCATGGCGTAGATGCCCAGCACGGGCAGCTTGATCGCCAGGGCGGCCAGCAGCACCGCGGAGCCGAGGAACCAGATGATGCCCGCCGCGCGGGGGGTGATCCGGTCGGCCACGCGCCCGGCGACGGTCAGGCCCACGATGGCGCCCACGTTGAGGACCAGCAGGAAGCCGAGGGAGTTCCCGAGGTCGTACTCCGCCGCCCGCATGATCTGCGGCAGCCAGGTGTTGAGGCCGTAGACGAGCAGCAGGCCCATGAACGAGGCGATCCAGATCGCGACCGAGTTCCGGCGCCAGCCGGTGGAGAGCAGCATCGTGGCGCCGACCTTCCCTGTCTGCTCCTGTCCTGGCGCGTGGTCCTCGAGGTGCAGGCCGTAGTGCTCGGCCACGGCGCGGGCCTCGGCCGTGCGCCCCTTGGACGCGAGGAAGGCGGGCGACTCGGGCAGGAAGACGAGCATGAGGGGCACGAGCACGAGCGCCGGCAGGGAGCCCAGGACGAACATCTCCTGCCAGCCGAACTGGCGGACCACGACGATGGCGAGCGCCGCGGTCAGCACCGCACCGACGTGGTAGCCGGTCATCACCAGGGTCGTGGCGTTGGAGCCCCGGCCGAGGCGGGCGAACTCGGTCACCATGGCGATCGCGGTGGGCAGGCACCCGCCCAGGCCCAGGCCGGCGAGGAAGCGGAGCAGGCCCAGGACCAGGACGCTCGGGGAGAACGCGGCGGCGAAGGTGAGCAGGGAGAACAGCACCACGGCGCCGATGAGCATCTTGCGGCGGCCGAGCCTGTCGGTGAGGTAGCCCATGGTCAGCGCGCCGAGCATCATGCCCACGAGGCCGGCGGTCGCCACGGCGGTGCCCTGCGCGGTGGTCATGCCGAGGTCGTTGTTCTCGAGCATGGACGGCAGCACGGCACCCAGGACCACGGCGTCGAAGCCGTCCAGGAGCACCGCGATCCAGCACAGCGGCGCCACCCACGCGCGGGAGCGGAGGACGGGCCGGGCCCGGGAGGACGAGGATGACGCCGCCTGCGGGGCGGGTCGGGCGGGGTTTCCCATGAGCATTCTGACCTTCGTGAGGAGGAGCACGAACGCGGCGAGTCCAAGGAGCGCCGCCGTGTGCGACCCGGCCCACAGTCATTGATCGGGATGCTGGGTCGGCCGCGCGGCACGGGTCACCAGAGCGGCTTGTCCCCCACGCGCCAGTGGGTGCCGCGGATCCGGTCGTGCAGGGACACGGCGGACAGGTCGGTGAGGGAGGCGACCTGGTCCACGACGAGGCGCAGCCGGGCGGTCTCCGTGCCCGGCCCCTCGCCGATGTCGTGCCAGTCGGCGGCGAAGGCGGGCGAGAGGTGGCGGCCGTCGGAGTCCATCAGCGCGCTCACCAGGATGGAGAGCACCTCCTGCTGGTTGTCGTAGATCGGCTGCGCGTCGCGCACCGTGATGACGTAGGTCGTGGCGATGCCCTTGAGCACGCCGATCTCCTCCGTGGTCCCCTCCGGGACCACGAGCTGGGCGTCGTAGCGGGTCAGCGGGTCCTCGCCGTAGATGTCCCGGGTGGCGCCCACCGCGGACATCGCGAAGCGGCCGATGAGCTGGCTCGTCATGTTCTTGAGCCGGGCGAGGTCCTTGCGGGACCCGTCCATCTCGCGCACCCACAGGGACGAGTCCTCGAGGCGGGTCAGGGCGGCGTCGAGGGACTCCGGCGCCGCCTCGGGAAGGTACCAGCGCCGGGTGAGCTCGAGCACCTTGTCCCGCTGGGTGGTGTCCGCGAGCCAGCCCAGCTGCACGAGCCCGGAGGCGATGGCGTCCTCGACGTCGTGCACGGAGTAGGAGATGTCGTCCGCGAGATCCATGGCCTGGGCCTCGAGACACTTCGTGCGGGCCGGGGCGCCGTCGCGCAGCCACGCGAACACCGGCAGGTCGTCCGCGTAGACCCCGAACTTCGGGGAGCGCGTCCCGTCCGGGCGCAGCGGCGCCTCGTGGGCCTCCCACGGGTACTTGCACACGGCGTCCAGCACGGCGCGGGTGAGGTTCAGGCCGGCAGGCCCCCCGTCGTCGTCGAGCACCTTGGGCTCGAGCCGGGTGAGCAGGCGCAGGGTCTGCGCGTTGCCCTCGAAGCCGCCGATGTGCTGGGTCAGCCGGTGCAGGGCCGACTCCCCGTTGTGCCCGAACGGCGGGTGGCCGAGGTCGTGGGAGAGGCAGGCGGCGTCGACGACGTCGGGGTCGCAGCCCAGCATCCGGCCCAGCTCCCGGCCGATCTGGGCGACCTCGAGGGAGTGGGTCAGGCGGTTGCGCACGAAGTCGTCGGTGTCCGGGGAGACGACCTGCGTCTTGGCCGCCAGCCGCCGCAGCCCTGAGGAGTGCAGGATCCGGGCGCGGTCCCGCTCGAAGTCGGAGCGGTACTTGTTGTGGTGGTCCTCCGCCACCCAACGCGCGACGTCGCGGGCCTCGTAGCCCGGGGCGGGCGCGCCGGTGCGGTCGATCTCGATGGACGTGTGGTGCATGCCCGGTCCTTTCCGTGTCGTGGGGCCGGCTCAGCCGCCGGAGGCGTCGAGCTCCGCCGCGACCAGCCCCAGCCGCTCGGCGTCCCCCAGCTCGCGGGAGCCCAGCCAGCCGTCCGGCAGGTGCGGCTTCTTCGGCGAGCCGGCGCGGCCGCGCGGGCCCTCGACCGCCTCGCCCGGGTAGCCGAGGGACAGGTCGAGCTCGTCCAGCAGCTCGCGCAGGGTCGCGAGGTCCGGCACCTGGGCCATCCTGGCGCGCAGCTCCCCGCCCACCGGGTAGCCCTTGAAGTACCAGGCGACGTGCTTGCGGATGTCGCGCAGCCCCTTGGCCTCGTCGCCGAACATCTCCACGAGCAGCTCGGCGTGGCGGTAGATCGTCCGCGCGACCTGGTCCACCCCGGGGCGGAAGCGGTCGGAGCGGCCCTCGAAGGCGGCCTGCAGGTCGCCGAAGAGCCAGGGCCGTCCCTGGCATCCGCGGCCGATGACCACGCCGTCCACACCGGTCTGTTCGACCATGCGCACCGCGTCCTCGGCGCTCCAGATGTCCCCGTTGCCGAGCACGGGCACGTCCGGCAGCGCCTCCCGCAGCTGCGCGATGGCGTCCCAGTCGGCGGTGCCCGAGTAGTGCTGCTCGAGGGTGCGCCCGTGCAGGGCCACGGCGGCGACGCCGCTGTCGCGGGCGATCCGGCCGGCCTCGAGGAAGGTGAGGTGGCCGTCGTCGATGCCCTTGCGCATCTTGACCGTCACGGGGACGTTCCCGCGGGAGGCCTCCTGGACGGCGGTGCGCACGATCGCGGTGAACAGGTCGGTCTTCCAGGGCAGGGCGGAGCCGCCGCCGCGCTTGGTGACCTTGGGGACGGGGCAGCCGAAGTTCAGGTCGATGTGGTCGGCCCGGTCCTCCTCCACGACCATCCGCACGGCCTGGCCGACGTGCACGGCGTCCACGCCGTAGATCTGGATGGAGCGGGGCGTCTCGTCCGGGTCGTGGTCGATGATCCGCATCGACTCGGGCCGCCGTTCCACGAGGGCGCGGGCCGTGACCATCTCCGTCACGTACAGGCCTCCGCCGTACTCGCGGCACAGCCGGCGGAACGCCTTGTTGGTGACCCCGGCCATCGGCGCCAGCACCACGGGGACGTCGATCGTGAGCTCGCCCAGGTGCAGCGGCGGCAGGTCGAGCCGGGTGGGGTGGTTCTCGGTACGGGTGTCCATCACCGGGGAATTCTCTCACGGACGGGGACGGCACCGGGCCCCGGGGTTCGCCCCGGGGCCGTGCGGTGGCCTGCGGGCCTCAGATCCAGCGCGGGCTCTGCACGTCGGCGCCGGCCTCGAGGCGGGCACCGCCGCGCCCGGTGGCCCACTGGGCGACCGCGGGCAGGTCCCCGCGCACCGGGATCCCGGCGTCCTGGTGCGCGCCGGCCCCGAGCTCACCGAGCTCCGGGGCGTCGGTGACCTGGATCCGCAGCCCGGGGTCGGTGTCCTTCGCGGCCCAGCTGCCGACGACCTCGCGCAGCAGCCGGGTCAGCACCTCGCGGGGGACGTCCGAGAAGCGGGCGCCGTTGTCGAGGTCGACCGCGTGCAGCCAGACCTCGCGGTTGCGCATCCAGACGGTCTCCGTGGCCGGCACGGTCCGGCCCTGCGCGGTGCGCACCTCGTGGTGCCACGCCTCCTCGGGGGTGTCGCGCCACTCGACGTTCAGGGACACCGCGGCGTGGTCGTTGAGGTGCCGCAGCGCCCGGGCCGGCAGGGTCGCGCCGTAGGCGATCTCGGCGTTGCGGGCGTCCGGGGAGGAGTACATCGGGGTCTCCACGCCCGTGGTCGCCCACTGCACCAGCCGGGTCAGGGCGCGGGCGTTGTAGCCGACGTGGGCGATGACGTGCCGGCGGGACCAGCCGGGCAGCAGCGACGGGCCGTCGAGCTCGTCGTCGGTGAGCTCGTTGACCTTCCGGGTCCAGTTCGCCGTGCCGCGGCGCACCAGCAGCAGCTGGGCCTTCAGCTCCTCGTCGGTGGTGCGGTCCTGACGGGCGGCCATGGTGATCCCCTATCCCCGGACGTGCTGCTGGACCGGGGCCGGTGCGGACGGCTCGGCCGGTTCGACGATGTGGTTGCTCAGCGTGCCGATCCCGTCGATCTCGACCTCGACCACGTCGCCGGACCTCAGGAAGACCTGTGGGTCGCGGGCCCGGCCCACCCCGCCGGGGGTGCCGGTGAGGATGATGTCCCCGGGGTTCAGCGGCAGCATCGTGGAGCAGTAGGCCACGAGGTGCTCCGGGGTGAACAGCAGGTCCCCGATCGAGTGCTCCTGCATGGTCCGTCCGTTGACCCGGGTGTGCAGGGTGGCCTCCTCGGGGGCGAACTCGTCGGCGGTGACCATGACGGGGCCCACCGGGGTGGAGGCCGCCCAGATTTTGCCCTGCAGCCACTCCTTGGTGCGGAACTGCCACTCGCGCATCGAGATGTCGTTGGCCGCGGCGTAGCCGGCGATGTACTGGCCGGCCTCGGCCTCGTCCACCTTGTGGGCGCGCTTGCCGACGACGACGACGAGCTCGCCCTCCCAGTCCAGCTGCGGGTCCTCGGCCACGGCCTCGATGGGGTCGTTCGGGCCGGTGAGGGTCTCGGTGAACTTGGCGAAGATCGTCGGGTAGGACGGCAGGTCCCGGCCCATCTCCTGGATGTGGGACTTGTAGTTGAGCCCCACGCACAGGATCTTGCCGGGGTCGATGACGATCCTCTCCAGCTCGGCGTCGGCGGCCGGGTGGGTCGGCCCTGAGGCGTCGGCGGCGATGGCGCGCCAGTCCTCCTGCCGCAGCAGGGCGCCGAGGTCCGGGTAGCCGGTGATCTCGGTGTAGACCTCGCCGTCGAGGCGGGCGGCCGTGGTGGTGGTTCCGGTGCGCAGGGTGGCGAGCTTCATCGGGGTGTTCCTCCAGGATCGGGGTGGGGGTCCGGGTACGGGGTCGGGGTGCGGGGGC
>NZ_BAAAOA010000005.1:31699-86755 GCF_039530085.1 Kocuria aegyptia | reverse complement strand
CGCCCGGCGGGGCGCCACCGCACGTGGTCCGGAGCGGCGCGCAGGAGATGGGGTGCTACTTCTCCTCGCCCTCCACGAAGGTGCGGTGGAAGTTGAGCTTCTCGACGATCGGCTGGTCGCCGAAGCGGAACAGGTCGAAGCCGGTCTCGGCCTGGATCTGCCAGGCGGTCCAGGAGGGCACGACCACGAGGTCACCCTTCTCCACGACACGGACCTCGCCGTTGAGCACGAACCGGCCGCGGCCCTCGAAGACCTGGTAGACGCTGGAGCCGACCTCCCGGGTGGTGCGGGTCTGGGCACCGGGGCGGAAGCGGTGGAACTCGGCGCGGATGGTCGGCATCACGTCCCCGCCGGTGGTCGGGTTCACGAAGCGCACGGCCGCGTGGCCGGGCTCGACGGTGGCGGGGTAGCCCTCGTCCTCGATGGCCAGCTGCTCGGTGAGCGCGGCGTCGGTGTGCTCCCACCGGTAGGCCCCGATCGGGGAGGACACGGTGTTGACCAGACCCGACAGGGGCCGCAGGCCGGGGTGGCACCACAGCCGCTCCCCGCGGGAGTACTGCGGGGTGGACTCGTCGGTGACCCGGTCGATGCCGAACTCGAAGAACGCGGTGTCGGTGTAGTGCACGAACGGGATGTCGAGCCCGTCGATCCAGGCCATCGGCTGGTCGGTCTCGTTGTGGTGGCCGTGGAAGTTCCAGCCCGGGGTCAGCAGGAAGTCCCCGCGCGACATCCGCACGGGGTCGCCGTTGACCACCGTCCACACGCCTTCGCCCTCGACGACGAAGCGGAAGGCGTTCTGGGAGTGCCGGTGCTCGGGGGCCACCTCGTGGCCCCCGAGGTACTGGATGGCGCACCACAGGGTGGGGGTCGCGTACGGGCGCCCGCCCAGCCCCGGGTTGGCCAGCGCGATGGCCCGGCGCTCTCCGCCGCGGCCCACGGGCACCAGCTCACCGGCCCGCTCGGCCAGCGGCAGCAGGTTCCCCCACTCCCACACGAAGGGCACGGCGGCCGAGGCCGGGGCTTCGGGCATGAGGTCGCCGATCTCCGTCCACAGCGGGACCATGTGACCGGCCTCGAAGTCCCGGTACAGGGCGTCGAGCTGGACCTGCTCCTGAGGCGTGGGGGCCTGGACCGTCATCCGGTGGTCGTGAGTCAAGATGGGCTCCTCGGTGATCGCGGGTCGCGGGGCGGCTCACCCTGCGCTGTGCTGTGGGTTACGGGCCACGCTAGAGCAGGTGCCGGCGGAACCGGCAACAAATTCTGCTCTGCGGAATCTCGGCCGGGCTCCGGCGAGCGCTTCAGCGGGACCCGCCGGAGTCGACCTCCGCGGCGATCTCCCCGGCGATCTCCCCCTCGATCTCCCGGCACACCTCCCGCAGCGCCCGGATCACCGCCCGGTCCTCGATCACACCGGCCCGCTGCCCGGGCACGGACACCGACAGTGCGGCCAGGGCGCGCCCCTCGGGGTCCCGCACGGCACAGGCGACGGCGGAGACCCCGCGCTCGGCCTCCTCGCGGTTGAAGGCCAGCCCCACGGAACGGATCATGGCCAGGGACCGGACGAAGGAGCCGAAGGCGGCCTCGTCGAGGTACTCCCCCGCCGTCCGTGCCGAGCTCGTGCGGTACAGCCGCGCCAGGTCCTCCTCGGACAGGTAGGACAGCAGGACCTTGCCCGCCGAGGTGGCGGCCGCGGGCAGGACGGCACCCCGCCGGTCGCCGACCTTGAGCAGTCCCGCGCCCTCCACGGAGCTGAGGAAGCGGACCGTGGTGCCGACCCGGACCATGAGGTTCGTGGTCTCCTGGGTGCGCTCGCTGAGCAGCTCCAGATAGGGCTGGACGAGGGCGCGCAGCCGGCTGTGCGACCCGGACTCGGGCACCGAGACGCCGAGCCCGGGCCCCGCGAGGTAGCGGCGGGAGTCGTCCTGGACGGCGAAGCCGCGGTAGACGAGCATCGACAGCAGCCGGTGGGCGGTGGAGGGGGCGACGCCCAGTTCCTGCGCCACGTCCTTGAGCCGCACGCCGCCGGAGTCGCGCAGCATCTGGAGCAGGCGCAGGACGTTGTCCACGGACTGCAGGGAGTAGGCCGGCTTCCGCTCCAGGTCCTGGTTCTGCACGGGCCCAGTCTAGGCGCCCGCCGGGGTCCGGTGGAGATCCACAGCACACCGCATCTTCCACATGGCAGAATAATTTTCGGGAGCCCGGGGTCCCCGGCCCATCCTGGTGTGACGCGCCGCACTCGAGTGGCACCCATCACCTGTGAAACGGAGTCCCGATGTCCGCAACGGCTCTCGCCGACGCCGCCCCGCCCGCTCCGGCGGGGCGGCGCGCCCGCTGGATCGCCGTCCTCGTCTGCTGGCTGCTCATCGTCTTCGACGGCTACGACCTCATCGTCTTCGGCACCGTCAAGCCCTCCCTCATGGAGGAGTGGGGGATGTCCCAGGCGACCGCCGGCACGGTGGGCTCCTCGGCGTTCCTCGGCATGATGATCGGGGCGGTCTTCGCCGGCCGGCTCTCCGACGGGCTGGGCCGGAAGAAGACGGTCATCTGGTGCACGGTCGTCTTCTCGCTGGCGACCGTCGCGTGCGCCGTGGCCCCCAACGAGTGGGTCTTCGCGCTGCTGCGCCTCGTGGCGGGGCTCGGCCTGGGCGGTCTCGTGCCCTCGGCCAACGCCCTCGCCGCGGACTTCATCCCGCCGCGGTGGCGCTCGGCCATGGCCACGCTCATGATGTCCGGGGTGCCGATCGGCGGCTCCCTCGCCGCGCTGACCGGCATTCCCGTCATCCCCGCGGACTGGCTCGGCTGGGACGGCTGGCGGTGGATGTTCGTCTTCCCCGTCCTGGCCCTCGTCGTGCTGGTGCCCCTGGCCCTGAAGATGATCCCCGCCGACCCCGGCCGGGAGCAGCGGGCCGCCGCCGCCGCCGAGCAGGTGCACAGGCCCGGCTTCGGGTCCCTGCTGCGCCCGCCCCACCTGACCATGAGCGTCCTGTTCGCCGCCGCCACCCTCGCGACCCTCTTCGCCTGGTACGGGCTGGGCACCGAGCTGCCGAACCTCATGCGGCTGCAGGGCGCGCAGATCGGCGGGGCGCTGACGTTCGCCCTCGTCCTCAACCTCGGCGCGGTGCTGGGCTCCGTGCTCACGGCCTGGGCCGGGGACCGGTTCGGCCCGGTGCGCACCGGCGCCGTGGCCTCGGGCGCCGCCGCGGCCGGGCTGCTCGTGATCATGGTCGTCGGCGACGAGCCGGTCTGGCTGATCTACCTGATGCTCGTGCTCGCCGGCGTCGGCACGCACGGCACGCAGTCCCTGATCATCGGCGCCATCACCCTGTACTACCCGGACAGCCTCCGCGGCACCGCGCTCGGCTGGGCCCTGGGCGTGGGGCGCATCGGCGCCGTCCTCGCCCCGCAGACGGCCGGGCTCGTGCTCGGCGCCTACGCCGATCCCGCCGACGGCGTCCATCCCGTGTTCATGCTCTTCGCCGGCGCGGCGGCCGTCGCCACGGTCCTGCAGTTCGCCCTCCTGCCCGTCATCAGGAACGCCCGCCAGGCGCCCCGGGTCCACCGTCCCCGGCCGCTCGCCTGACCTCGTCCAGCCCAGCTCGAAAGGAATCACCACCATGGCACAGCACACCAAGGTCCTCGTCATCGGAGGCGGCATCGGCGGCTTCGGCAACGCCCTCGCCCTGCGCCGGCTCGGCGCGGAGGTCGAGCTCGTGGAGCAGGCCCCCGAGTTCGGGGAGGTCGGCGCCGGCCTGCAGATGTCCCCCAACGCCACCCGCCTGCTGCGCGAGTGGGGGGTGCTCGACCGGGCCGTCGAGACCGGCGTGGCTCCCCGGTACATCGTCTTCCGCGACGCCCTCACGGGCGAGGAGCTGCTGCGGGAGGACGTCACCGGCGAATACTACGAGCACTACGGCGCCCCCTACATCGTGGCCCACCGCTCGGACCTGCACCGCCTGCTCATGGAGGAGTGCACCGCGCTGGGCGTGACCCTGCACAACAACGTCCGGGTGGCCAGGACGGAGAACCTCGAGATCGACGGGCGCGCCGTGGCCCGGGCGACCGCCGACGACGGCCGGGTCTTCGAGGCCGACGCGATCGTCGCCGCGGACGGGATCAGGTCCGTGGTCCGCGCCCAGCTCTCCGACGACGAGCCCGTGGGCTCCGAGTACGTGGCCTACCGGGGCGCGCTGCCGGTCTCGCAGATCGAGCACTCCGGGGACATGGAGGCCGTGGTCGTGTGGATGGGGCCCGAGTGCCACCTCGTGCAGTACCCGCTGCGCCAGGGGGAGCTGTTCAACACCGTGGCGGTCTACCGCTCGCCGTCCTTCGCCGCCGGCCGGCTCGTCCACGAGGGCGACGACGAGCTGCGCGAGGCCTACCGGGACTGCGTGCCGGAGGTCCGGGCGGCGCTCGACAACCTCAGCCACGTCCAGCGCTGGCCCATGTTCGACCGGGTGCCGATCGAGAACTGGGTGGACGGCAACATCGCCCTGGCCGGCGACGCCGCGCACCCGATGCTGCAGTACCTCGCCCAGGGCGCCTGCCAGGCCCTCGAGGACGCCGCCGCGCTGGAGGCCATCGCCTCGACGTCGGTGTTCGCGGACCCGGAGCACCACGACCCCTCGCGGTGGAACGCCGTGTTCCGGGAGTACAACGCCGTCCGCCAGCCCCGCACCGCGCGGATCCAGGCGACGGCGCGGGTCTGGGGCGAGTCCTGGCACCTCACCGGCCCGGTCGAACGGACGGTGCGCAACCTGCTGTGGAAGTCCGCGGACAAGCACGGCATCTGGGACTACACCGACTGGCTCTACGGCGAGCAGGACTACACCTCGGCCCGGGCGGACGCCCAGCGCGCCGGGACCGGCACGGCCGGCTGAGCAGGGCGGTCCGGTCCCGTCCCCGGGCCGCGCCCCGGCACCTCGCAGTGCCGGGGCGCGGTCCGTCCCCGGTTCCCGCCGGGGATCAGTCCGCGGGCTCGGCGAGCACGACGGAGTCCTCCACGACCGTGGCCGCCCCGGCCGCCAGGAGGTTCTCCACGACGGCGGTCAGCGGCTCCATCGACCCGTCCACCTGGAACTGCACGGGGTGGTGGTGGGCCAGCAGCGCGAGCAGCTGCTCGAGCGCGGGGCCCGCCGCGGCGTCCCCCGGCGTCCAGCCGAGCATGACGTGGGCGGGGGCGTCCTCCTCCGGGGCCGGGGCGTCCGGGGCGGCGTCGAGCTCGACGGGCCGGTAGCTCACGGCGAACGCGGAGATCCTGCCCCGCTCCCCCGGGCCCACGCCGTTGCGCAGCACCAGGGCCCCGAAGGCGTGTGCGGCGTCGGAGAGGAACAGCTGGTTGACCCGGCCCACGGTCAGCTCCGCGGGCTCGTCCCAGTCGTGCACGGAGCGGTAGAACGCCCACAGCGCCCGGGTGAGCTCCACGGAGCCGGTGGCCAGGTCCTCGACGGCCTGCGCCGGCGTCCCGTCGGGGTGCTCCCGCAGCGGCTGGAGGGGCAGCGCCCCGGCCGCCACGCGGACCACGCGCGAGTTCTGGACGGGGTCCAGCCCGGCGGCCCGCGCGAACCGTTCACCGGCCGAGCCGGGCGCGGCCTTCGTGCGCAGGGCCTGCACGCCCGAGGGCGAGCCCGCCGCCTCGGTGCGCAGCCGTTCCAGCAGGGCCCGTCCGAGCCCCTCGCCGCGGCGGTCGGGGGCGACCTCCACGTAGGCCCACAGCCGCGACGGGTGCAGCGCCGACTCGTAGACCGTGCCGGCCGCGATCGGCACCCCGGAGTCCTCCGCCACCACGGTGCGGGACCACGGGGCGTCGTCGTCGGGGCGCAGGATCGCCCGGAAGGCCGCGGCCTGGGGCGTCTCCGGATCGGGCCACACCTCGAGCAGCCGCAGGTCGTCCCCGTCCCGCCAGGGCCGCAGCCCGGGGCCGGTCAGTGCGCCGCTCATCAGCGGACGAGCTTCCCGGCGAGGTAGGACTTCACCTGGTCGAGGGCCACGCGCTCCTGGGTCATCGCGTCCCGCTCGCGGATGGTCACGGCCTGGTCCTCGAGGGTGTCGAAGTCCACCGTGATGCAGAACGGGGTGCCGATCTCGTCCTGGCGGCGGTAGCGCCGCCCGATCGCCCCCGAGTCGTCGAAGTCGATGTTCCAGCTCCGGCGCAGCTCGGCGGCCAGGTCCTTGGCCTTCGGCGAGAGGTCCTCGTTGCGGGACAGCGGCAGCACCGCGGCCTTGACCGGGGCCAGGCGCGGGTCCAGCTTGAGCACCGTGCGCTTGTCCACCCCGCCCTTCGAGTTGGGGGCCTCGTCCTCGGTGTACGCGTCCACGAGGAAGGCCATCATCGAGCGGGTCAGGCCGAAGGACGGCTCGATCACGTACGGGACGTAGCGCTCGTTGGTCTGCTGGTCGAAGTAGCTGAGGTCCGTGTTCGAGTGCTCGTTGTGCACACCGAGGTCGTAGTCGGTCCGGTTGGCCACGCCCATCAGCTCGCCCCACGGGTTGCCCTGGAAGCCGAACCGGTACTCGATGTCGATGGTGCCGGCGGAGTAGTGCGCCCGGTCGTCCTCGGGGACGTCGTAGCGGCGCATGTGGCCGGGGTCGATGCCCAGGTCCGTGAACCAGTTCCAGCACGCCTCGACCCACTCGTCGAACCAGTGCCCGGCCTCGGACGGGTGGGTGAAGTACTCGATCTCCATCTGCTCGAATTCGCGCGTGCGGAAGATGAAGTTGCCGGGGGTGATCTCGTTGCGGAACGCCTTGCCGATCTGGCCGATCCCGAACGGCGGCTTCTTCCGGGCCGCGGTGACCACGTTGTTGAAGTTCACGAAGATGCCCTGCGCCGTCTCGGGCCGCAGGTAGTGCAGGCCCTCCTGGTTGTCGACCGGGCCGAGGAACGTCTTGAGCAGCCCGGAGAACTGCTGCGGGTCCGTCCACTGGCCCTTGGTCCCGCAGTTGGGGCAGGGGATGTCGGCCATGCCGTTCTCCGGGGCGCGGCCCTTCTTCTCCTCGAACGCCTCGACCAGGTGGTCCTGTCGGGCGCGCTTGTGGCAGGAGGTGCACTCCACGAGTGGGTCCGTGAAGGTCGCCACGTGCCCCGAGGCCTCCCACACGGCCTTCGGGAGGATGATCGAGGAGTCGAGGCCCACCATGTCCTCGCGGCCGCGCACGAAGGTCTGCCACCACTCGTGCTTGATGTTCTCCTTGAGTTCCGCGCCGAGGGGCCCGTAGTCCCAGGCCGAGCGGGAACCGCCGTAGATCTCACCCGCCTGGAACACGAAACCGCGGCGCTTGGCCAGCGAGATGACGTTGTCCAGCGTGGACTTGGGGGCCATGTGGAATTCCTCCGGGGTCTCGCCCGACCGCCGGCTGCGGACGCGCGTGGTGGGTGGTGTGGCCCGGCGGTGGGCCGGGCGGGAACCGGCCGTCGGCGGCCGTCACGAACGGGGACGCCGCGTGCGACGTCCCCGACCCAGGGTAGCCAATTCCCGCCGTGCCCGCCGACCGCCCGGGACCTGGGACAATGGGGGCATGACGACTTCCCAGCAGCCCGGCGGCCCTGACGACCTGCCCATCCGCGACGACATGATCCGGCTGGGCCAGGCCCTCAAGCTGGCGAACCTCGCCGAGGACGGGGCGCACGCCCGGGGCCTCGTGGAGGACGGTCAGGTCTCGGTCAACGGCGAGGTCGAGACGCGGCGCGGCCGGCAGCTGCGCCCGGGGGACGTCGTGTCCGCCGGCGGCGCCTCGGTCCGGATCACCGCGGGGGGCTGATCCGGCGGGCCCGCTCGCCCAGCACCACGTGGGTGAGGTACTCGCGCACGTGCCCGACCTCCTGCGGGCTGATCCCGTGGCCGACCCCGGTGTACTGCACCTTCATGACGTCGGCGTGCTCCAGCGCCCACTCGGCGGTGGAGTCCACGAGCTCCTGCGGAATGACCGGGTCCTGCGGGTCGCGGCCCCAGAACATCCGCAGCGGCTGCTCCCGCAGCCGGTCGTCGGCGAAGAGGGGGTGCTCCCCGGGCACCACGAACCCGGAGAGGCCGACGACCGCGGCGATCTCCCCCGGCATGTGGCGGGCGAGGGACGTGGCCATGGCCATGCCCTGGGAGAACCCGAGCAGCGTGATGCTGGGGTGGTCCGCGGCCAGCTCCCGCAGCCACGCCGCGACGGGCGCCACCGCCTCGGCGACCCGGTCGAGGGAGAAGCTGAGGTCCGCGGCCAGCGGGAACCACTGGTAGCCGAACCGGATGGGCTGGGGCGCGCGCAGGGACGCCACGCTGAACTCGCCCGGCAGGGCCGGGACGAGGCCCATGAGGTCCTGCTCGTGCGAGCCGTAGCCGTGCAGGAGCACGAGCAGCGGGGTGCCGGGGCGGGCGTCGGCGTCGTTGCTCCACACGGCGAAGGGGGTGGCGGTCCCGGCCGGGACGGTGGCGTCGATCATGGCACCAGTGTGCCACCCGGGGCCGGATCGCGATCCACGACGAGAACGTGCGCGTGGTCGCGTCCCGGCACGACGCCGTCCCGGTGGACCTGTGGGGCCTGCGGGAGCTCGAGGACCCGGCGCTGTGGGACCCCGGACCGGACGGGCCGGGCGCCCCCGGCTCAGTGCTCGCGCAGCACGGTCTCCACGAGCAGCTTGCCGAGCTGGGGCGTCTCGATGAGGAAGCCGTCGTGGCCCGACGGCGAGGTGAGGGTGTGCCGCCGGACGTCCCCGGGCAGCGCGGCGGCGAGGACGTCGGACTCGTGGGGCAGGTAGAGCCGGTCGGAGTCCACCGCCGCCACCAGCCACTCGCACGAGGTCACGGACAGCGCCTCCTCGAGCGTGCCGCGGCCCCGGGCCACGTCGTGGGACATCAGCGTCTCGTTGACGGCGAGGTAGCTGTTGGCGTCGAAGCGGCCGGCCAGCTTGGACGCCTGGTGGTCGAGGTAGCTCTCCACCTGGTAGCGCCCCCGCCCGTCGGCGTGCGTGTCGATGACCTGCTCGTCGGCCTGCGGCGAGCGCCCGAAGCGGTGGTGCAGCTCGTCGGCCGAGCGGTAGGTGATGTGGGCGATCCGCCGTGCCAGGCCCAGGCCCGTGACGGGCGGCGGGCCGTCGTAGTAGTCCCCGCCCCGGAAGTGGGGGTCCTGGCGGATCGCGAGCTTCTGCGCCTGGCCCCAGGCGAGCTGCTCGGCGCTGGACTGGGCGCACGCGGCGACCACCGCGCACGCCCGGACGCGGTCCGGGTAGGTTACGGCCCACTCCAGGGCCCGGGCCCCGCCCATGGAGCCGCCGATGACCAGGCGCCAGGCGTCGATGCCTAGGGCGTCGGCCAGGGCCGCCTCGGCGTGCACGCAGTCCCGGACGGTGACGAGCGGGAAGCGGGAGCCCCAGGGGCGGCCCTGGGGGTCCACCTCCGGCGGCGCGGGGGTCGCCGGGCCCGTGGACCCGTAGCAGCCGCCCAGGATGTTGGTGCAGACCACGAACCAGCGGTCCGTGTCGATGGCGGCGCCGGGGCCGACGAGGCCCTCCCACCAGCCGCCGCTCTGCGCGGCGCGCCGCTCGGCCTCGGGGGCGCCGGGGCGGGCCCGGCCGGTCGCCACGTGGGTGTCCCCGGTGAGGGCGTGCTCCACCAGGACCGCGTTGGAGCCGTCCGGGGCGAGCGTCCCCCAGGTCTCGTAGGCGATCCGGACCCCGGGCAGCCGGAAACCCGACTCGAGCTCCAGCTCGCCGATCCCGGCCACCCGCGGCACGCCGTCCTCGCGCACGGTGGTCCCGGCGTCCGTGCCCCCCACGACCGTCACGGTCACTCCTGCCCTCCGTGCGCGGCCGCGGCCGCGGCGAAGCCCTGTTCCAGGTCCGCCAGGATGTCGTCGATGTTCTCCAGGCCCACGGACAGCCGCACGAAGCCGGGTTCCACGCCGGCGGCCAGCTGCTCCTCGGGCAGGAGCTGGCTGTGCGTGGTGGACGCCGGGTGGATCACGAGGGAGCGGACGTCGCCGATGTTCGCGACGTTCGAGTGCAGGGTCAGGGCGTCCACGAAGGCCGCTCCGGCCTCCCGGCCGCCGTCGAGGACGAAGCCCAGGATCGATCCGGCGCCCCGGGGCGCGTACTTCTGCGCCCGCTCGTGCCACGGGGAGGACTCCAGCCCGGCCCAGGACACCGCGCGCACGTCCTCGCGCGCCTCGAGCCAGCGGGCCACCCTCCCGGCGTTGGCCACGTGCCGCTCCATCCGCAGGGACAGCGTCTCGATGCCCTGTTCGATGAGGAACGCGTTGAACGGGGAGATCGCCGAGCCGAGGTCGCGCAGCAGCTGCACGCGGGCCTTGAGGATGTAGGACAGGTTGACGCCGAAGGGGCCCTCCGCGCCCAGGGCCTCGGCGTAGACGAGGCCGCCGTAGGACTCGTCCGGCTGGTTGAAGCCGGGGAAGCGCTCGGGGTAGCGGCCGAAGTCGAAGTTCCCGGAGTCCACGATCACGCCGCCGATGGCGGTGCCGTGCCCGCCCAGGAACTTGGTGGCCGAGTGCACCACGATGTCCGCGCCCCAGCGGAAGGGCTGGATGAGGTACGGGGTCGCGACGGTGTTGTCCACGATCAGCGGCACCTCGTGGTCGTGGGCGATCCCGGAGACCGTCTCGAGGTCGAGGACGTCGTTGCGCGGGTTCGGGATCGTCTCCGCGTAGAAGGCCTTCGTGTTCGGCCGGACCGCCCGGCGCCAGGCCTCGGGGTCGTCCGGGTCCGCCACGAAGGTGGTCTCGATGCCGAGCTTCGGCAGCGTGAACTTCAGGAGGTTGTAGGTCCCGCCGTACAGGCTGGGGCTGGCCACGACGTGGTCGCCCGCGCCGGCGACGTTGAGCACGGCGAAGGTCGTCGCCGACTGCCCCGCGCTGAGCATGAGGGCGCCCACGCCGCCCTCCAGGGCGGCGATCCGGTTCTCCACGACCTCCGTGGTCGGGTTGCCGATCCGCGTGTAGATCGGGCCGAGCTCGGCGAGCGCGAAGCGGTCGGCGGCGGCCTGGGCGTCGGGGAAGACGAAGGACGTGGTCTGGTGGATCGGCAGGGCGCGGGAGCCGGTGACCGGGTCGGGACTCTGTCCCGCATGGATCTGCCGGGTCTCGAAGGCCCAGCCCCCGGGGTTCGCCGGGGTGGGGCGTTCGGCCGGGGCCAGGTCGGTCGGGGCGGCGGAGACGCCGGTGCTGGAGGCGGGGAGGTCGGACATGCCGTGGGACTCCTTGCGGATCTCAGGGGTCCCGTCCCGGCCGAGGCGGTGCGGCCGGGAAGGGCCGGGCGCCGGGGACCCGCGCTTGCTCGCTCGCCGGTCGCGAGGAGCCTGGTCTTCACCCAGGGCACCCCACCGCGGTGGAGGGTTGCCGGCCAGCTAGCTGGGGCTTGGACGCTGGCGCTCATGACCTGGACAGCATTCTCCGGACCCGGGCGACACGGCGTCAAGCCGGGCCGCGTCGTGACGCCCGGCGCCGGGCCTCACCCGCACCGCGCCCGGCGCGTCGCGGGCCGATTTGGAGACGAAAGTCACACGGTGCCACGATGTGCCCATGAGAGTCGACCACGTGTCCTACGCCTGCCGCCCGGAGGGCCTGGCGGCCACCACCGAGCGCATCGCGAACCAGCTCGGGATCGAGCCGGTCAAGGGCGGGGTGCACCCCCGTTTCGGCACCCGCAACATGATCCTGCCGCTGACGAACCACCAGTACGTGGAGGTCGTCGAGGTCCTCCCGCACCCGGCTGCGGAGAAGGCTCCCTTCGGCCAGGCCGTGCGCGCCCGGTCCGAGGCCGGCGGCGGCTGGCTGGGCTGGGTCGTGGAGGTCGACGACCTCGCCCCCTTCGAGCAGCGCCTCGGGCGCCGGTCCGTGCCCGGTCAGCGGGTGTTCCCGGACGGCCGGTGCCTGGAGTGGCACCAGATCGGCGTCAAGGGCCTGATCGCCGACCCGCAGCTGCCGTTCATGGTCCGCTTCGACTCCGCCCCGGAGATGCACCCGTCCCAGGCGAGGCTCACGGACGTCGGGCTCGCGGGCATGTGCATCGCCGGGTCCCCGGAGCGGGTCGCGGAGTGGCTGGGCGCCCCCGTCGAGACCGCGCTCGAGGACCTCGAGGTCGACTGGCGCTATCCGGACGGCACCCCGGGAGTGCTCTCCGTCACCTTCAGCACCCCGGACGGGCCCGTCACCATCTGAGGCCCGGCCGCGGTCCGGGCGGCGGGCCGCAGCCGGGCGGGGCCGGGCTCAGCCCAGGAACCGGGCGGCGCCGAGGAAGCCCACGGCGTCCAGCAGGAAGTGCGCGACGACGAGGGGCATCACCCGCCCGGTGCGCCGGTAGAGCTCCGCGAAGACGAGGCCCATCACCACGTTGCCGAGGAAGGGCCCGATCCCCTGGTAGAGGTGGTAGCTGCCGCGGAACAGGGCGGTGACCACGAGCACCACGGGCCAGCTCCAGCCGATGCGGGTCAGCCGGTCCGCGAGGAACGCGACCACGACGACCTCCTCGACCAGGGCGTGGCGCAGGGCCGAGAGCAGCAGCACGGGCACCGTCCACCAGTGCTCGGCGAGCCCGGACGTGCTGACCTCCGCGGTGACGCCCAGGGCCCGGCCGGCGCCGTAGAGCGCCAGCGTCCCCAGGCCCATGAGCAGGAAGAGCACGGTGCCGAGGCCGAGGTCCGGGAGGGGCATGCGGGCGTCGAGACCGATCCGCCGGCGGACCGTGCCCAGGGCACCGGCGGAGCCGGCGAGCAGGTAGAGCGCGAGCAGCACCGGCACCAGGTCCAGGGCGATGCCGGTGAGCTGGCGCAGCAGGTCGAAGAGGGGCTGCAGGCTCAGCGGCGGGTTCATCGTGGCCTGCGCCTCGGACAGCGGCCCGCGCGCCAGGTGCTCCGCGAGGGACAGCAGCGCGTATAGGGCCGAGGCACCCAGGGACACCCCGAGCACCAGCAGCACCTGCAGCCACAGGTCGGCGCGGGTGGATCCGAAGGCGGGCGGTCGCGGGGCGAGATGGGCCGGGGTGCTCATGCGGCCATTCTGGCACCGGCGCACCGGCCGGCCCGCGCACCCCGCGGCGGGCGCCCCGGGCCGTCCGCCCCGCGGCGTCTTCCCTAGGATGGGAACCATGACTGTCCTTCCCCCGCAGATCCGCCAGCAGCCCGTCGAGCGCGCCTTCCACGGCCACGTGTTCTCCGACCCGTACGAGTGGATGCGGGACAAGGACTCCCCCGAGGTGCTGGCCCACCTCGCCGCGGAGAACGAGTACGCGGAGTCCGCCACCGCCCACCTCGCGGAGCTGCGGGAGACGATCTTCGGGGAGATCAAGGACCGCACCCAGGAGACCGACCTGTCCGTGCCCAGCCGGCGCGGCGGCTGGTGGTACTTCGCCCGCACGGTGGAGGGCGGCGCGCACCAGGTGTTCTGCCGGGTCCCGGCCGTGAGCACCGGCGACGTCATCGCGGACTGGACCCCGCCCGTCGTCGAGCCCGGCACCCCCATGACCGGGGAGCAGGTGCTCCTCGACGCCAACGCGGAGGCCGCCGAGCACGAGTTCTACTCCCTCGGCAGCTTCGACGTCTCCGAGGACGGGGAGCTGCTGGCCTGGGCCGAGGACGTCACCGGCGACGAGCGCTTCACCCTGCGCGTGCGGGACCTCACCACGGGAGCCCTGCTCGCCGACGAGATCCCCGGGACCTTCTACGGGTCCTTCCTCTCCCCGGACGCCCGCGCCGTGTACTACACGGTGGTGGACGAGTCCTGGCGCCCCCACCAGCTGCGCCGGCACGAGCTGGGCACCCCGCTGGCCGAGGACGTCGTCGTCCACGAGGAGACCGACCCCGGTCTCTGGCTCGGGGCGGGCCTGTCCGCGGACCGCCGCTGGATCGTGGTGGAGGCGATGTGCTCCGAGTTCTCCGAGCAGCTCATCCAGCCGGTCGCGGACCCGTCGGCACCGCTGCAGGTCGTGCTGCCCCGCACCGACCGAGTGCTCTACGAGGCGGAGCCCCTGCTGCTGGACGGCCGGGAGCAGATCCTGCTGACCCACGACCACGACGCCCCGAACTCCCGGATCTCCCTCATGGACCCGGCCGACCTCGGCCGCCCGGTCGCGGAGGTGGCCCTGCGGGACGTCGTGCCGGCCTCCGACACCGTCCGCGTCAACGGCTGCGCCGTCACGGCCACCCACCTGGTGGTCTCCGTCCGGGCGGACACCACGCTGCGGGTCCGGCTGCTCCCGCTCGCCGGGCTGGGCACGGCCGCTCAGGCCGACCCCGTGGAGCCGGCGTTCGCCGAGGAGCTCTACACCGCGAGCGTCTCCGCCGCGGAGCACGACGCCCCCGTACTGCGGCTGTCCTACACGTCCTTCACGACGCCCCCGCGCGTCTACGACGTCTTCGTGGCCGGCGCCACCGGGGACGACGCCGCCCTGCCCGCCGAGCCGCTGCTGCGGCGCGAGGCCACGGTGCTCGGCGGCTACGACCCCGCCGACTACGCGGTCGAGCGGGACTGGGCCACCGCCGCGGACGGCACCCGCATCCCCGTCTCCCTGGTCCGCCGGGCGGACCTCGACCCCGCCGCGCCGGCGCCGGTGCTGCAGTACGCCTACGGCTCCTACGAGCACAGCACCGACCCCGCGTTCTCGGTCTCGCGGCTGTCCCTGCTGGACCGCGGCGTGGTCTGGGCCGTGGCGCACGTGCGCGGCGGCGGGGAGCTCGGCCGCACCTGGTACGAGCACGGCAAGAAGCTGCACAAGACCAACACCTTCACCGACTACGTGGCGGTCACCGAGCACCTCGCGGCCCGGCCGGACGTCGACGAGCGGCGGATCCTGGTGATGGGCGGCTCCGCCGGAGGGCTGCTGGTGGGCGCGGTGCTCAACCTCGCCCCCGAGCGGTACTGCGGGGCGCTCGCGGCCGTGCCGTTCGTGGACCCGCTGACGTCCATCCTCGACCCGTCCCTGCCGCTCACGGCCCTGGAGTGGGAGGAGTGGGGCAACCCCATCGAGGACGCGCACGTCTACCGGTACATGCGCGACTACTCCCCCTACGAGAACGTCCGCGCCCTGCCCTACCCCCCGGTCCTCGCGGTCACGAGCCTCAACGACACCCGCGTGCTCTACGTGGAGCCCGCCAAGTGGGTCGCCGCGCTGCGGGAGGCCTCGACCTCCGGGGAACCGGTGCTGCTGCGCTGCGAGATGGCCGGTGGCCACGGCGGCGCCTCGGGGCGGTACTCGCAGTGGAAGGACACCGCCTGGGAGTACGCCTGGGTGCTCGACCGGATGGGCCTCGCCGGGGCCTGAGCCGCCGACGGCCCCCGCCGACCGTGCGCACCGTGGCCCCGGACCTGCGCGGTCACGGCGAGGCGGACAAGCCGTCGCACGGCTATGCACTGACCGACTGTGCCGACGACGTGGTAGCGCTGCTGGACTCCCTCGCTCTGCCGACGGCCGTCCTGCTGGGCTCGTCGAGCGGCGGGTACGTGGCCCAGCAGGTGGCGCTCGACCATCCCCGGCGGGTGGCCGGCCTCGTCCTGGTGGGATCTCCGCGCAGCCTGCAGGGCCGGGCGCCCTTCGCCGACGAGATCGAGCGGTTGCGCGACCCCGTCGACCCCGCGTGGGTCCGGGCCTTCCTCGACTGGTTCCCCACGGTCCGTCCGGTCCCCGCCCGGTACCTGGACGACAGGGTCCGGGACGGCGCCCGGATGCCTGCCGCGGTGTGGCGGCGGACCCTCGAGGGCCTCACCTCGGCACGGCCCCCGACCACTGCCGGGACGATCACCGCCCCGACGCTCGTCCTGTGGGGCGAGCGCGACAACGTCCTGGCGCGCGAGGACCAGGAATGGGCTGGCCGCAGCCGTCCCCGGCTCCCGGCTGGTCGTCTACGAGGAGACGGGCCACCTGGTCCTGTGGGAACGTCCGGAGCGGGCCGTCGTCGACCTGGTGGCCTTCCTGGACCACCTCGGCGGCTGACGCCGGCCCCGCCACGCCCGCCCGCGCCGCCGGCCGCCGCGGCACACCGCGGCGGCTCCCTCGGGAGGTCAGGCGCTGCCGGGATCCGCCCGGAAGCGGCCCGGGGCCAGGGCGGCGGCCGTTCCCGGGGCGCACCACGGGCCCACTGCGCCGTCCAGGAGCAGATCCGCGGCCGCCCGGGCCATGGCGGTGCTCGTCTGGAAGCCGTAGCCGGACTGGCCGGCCAGCCACAGGACGCCGGGGACGGCACGGTCGAAGCCGCACACGGGCACGCCGTCCGGGGACTCGGTGCGCAGCCCGGTCCAGGCCCGCTCGATCGCGGTGGCGCCGAGGGAGGTCACGGTGTTGAGCCGCGCCATGAGGTCCTCGACGTCCTCGAGCACCGGCTGCGCGTCGCAGGGCTCGCTCGGCACGGCCTCGGACGGCGAGACGAGCGCGCCGTCCCCGGCCCGCCGGTAGTACCAGCCGTGGTCCGCGGCGACGACCATGGGGTGGTCCGGGGCCAGCGGCTTCGCGAGCCGCACCAGGGCGGCGGTGCGCCGCAGCGGCTGCAGGCCCAGCGGGGCCGCACCGAACCGGGCCGCCACCTCGTCGGCCCAGGCGCCTGCGGCGACGACCACCTGCCGGGCGCGCAGCCGGTGCGCCCCGGCCACGACCCGCCAGCCGGCGCCGTCGGGCTCCGCCGCGGTCACCGGCGCGCCGGTGAGCAACCGCGCGCCCGCCGCCGCGGCGCGGTCGCGGTGCCACGCCACGAGGGCCGCGGCGTCGGTGCGCACGGAGGTGCCGTCGAGGCGTCCGGCCTCGACCGTGTCGGCCGGGGAGCAGGCCAGCTCGGGGCACAGCTCCACGAGCTCCGCGCGGGACAGCGGCTGCATCCCCGGGGCGGCCTCGGCGCGCAGCCGTTCCTCGGTGCCCACGAGGACCATGCGGCTGGGCCAGGCCAGGGGCCGGGGCGGAGCGGGCCGCGGGTCGAGCAGCCGGGCCACGGTCGCCCCGGTCAGCTCCCGGACGGGGGCCGGGCCGTAGCTGGGGATCAGCTGCTCGGCCGAGCGCCCGGAGGTGTGCTGGGCCAGCACCGGTTCGGCCTCCACGAGCACGATCCCGGCCCCGCTCCCCCGCCGCTCGGCCAGCTCCGAGGCGAGGGACAGTCCGGCGATGCCGCCGCCGATGATGAGCACGTCGCACGCAGGGTCCATGCGCCCATGCTCGCACGCCGCGCGGGAACGCTCCGGGCGCTCGCCGGGCGGTTGCTTCCGGCGCGCACCGTGCGGCGAGGGGTCGTTCCCCGCGGGGATCCCCCGGGGACCTCCGCAGGGAACGGACCCCTCGGCGCTCGGACGGCACGGCACGCGGCCCCTCGGCGGGCGGGCGGGCGGGCCGGTCCGCCGGTCAGCCCTGGACGCCGAGCTTCTGCAGGATCAGCTCGCGCACCCGGCCCGCGTCGGCCTGGCCGCGGGTGGCCTTCATGACCGGGCCGATGAGCGCGCCGACGGCCTGGACCTTGCCGGCCTGCACCTTCGCCACAACGTCGGGCATCTGCGCCATGGCGTCGTCGATCGCCGCGGTGAGCACGCCGTCGTCGGAGACGACCGCCAGGCCGCGCTGCTCCACGATCTCGCCCGGGGAGCCCTCGCCCTCGAGGACGTGGGCCAGGACCTTCTTGGCGAGCTTGTCGTTGATCCTGCCGGCGCCGATGAGCCCGTCGAGCTCGACGACGTGCGCCGGGGTCACCCCGAGCTCGGCGATCTCGACCTCCCGCTGCTTGGCCAGGCGGGCGATCTCGCCCATCCACCACTTGCGGGCCGCGGAGGGCGCGGCCCCGGCGGCGACGGTCTGCTCGATCTCGTCGAGGACCCCCGCGTTGACGACGTCCCGGAACTCCTCGTCGGAGAACCCCCAGTCGGCCCTGAGCCGCTTCCGGCGCTCGGCCGGGGGCTCGGGCAGCTCGGCCCGCAGCCGCTCGATCCACGCGTGGTCGGTCACGACCGGCACGAGGTCGGGCTCCGGGAAGTAGCGGTAGTCGTCGGCGTCGGACTTGGGGCGCCCGCTCGTGGTGGAGCGGGTGTCCTCGTGCCAGTGCCGGGTCTCCTGCACGATGGTCCCGCCGGAGTCGAGGACCGCCGCGTGGCGCTGGATCTCGAAGCGCACCGCGCGCTCCACGGCGCGCAACGAGTTCACGTTCTTGGTCTCGGAGCGGGTGCCGAACGTGGCGCTGCCCTTGGGCATGAGCGAGACGTTGGCGTCGCAGCGGACGTTGCCGCGCTCCATCCTCGCGTCCGAGATCCCGAGGTTCTTCACGATCTCCCGGATCAGGGCCACGTAGACGCGGGCCAGCTCGGGCGCGCGGGAACCGGCGCCCACGATGGGCTTCGTCACGATCTCGATCAGCGGGACGCCGGCGCGGTTGTAGTCGACCAGGGAGAAGTCGGCGCCCTGGATGCGCCCTGCGGCACCGCCCATGTGCGTGAGCTTCCCGGCGTCCTCCTCCATGTGGGCGCGCTCGATCTCGACCGTGAACACGGTCCCGTCCTCCAGCTCCACGTCGACGGAGCCGTTCTCGGCGATCGGCTCGTCGTACTGGGAGGTCTGGAAGTTCTTGGGGGTGTCCGGGTAGAAGTAGTTCTTCCGGGCGAAGTGGGAGACCGGGCGGATCTCGCAGCCCAGGGCGAGCCCGAGCTTGATCGCCGACTCCACGGCCACCCGGTTCACCACGGGGAGCACCCCGGGCAGGCCCAGGGAGACCGGGGTGACGTTGGTGTTCGGCTCGTCCCCGAAGACGTTGGGGGCGGCGTCGAACATCTTGGTCCGGGTGTTGAGTTCCACGTGGACCTCGAAGCCCAGCACGGGGTCGTACTTCTCCATGGCCTCGTCGAAGGACAGGACCTCTTCGGTGCTCTGGGTCATCAGCGGGCTCCTCCCCGGACGGGTGCGGACAGATCGGACGCGACGGGGCCGCCGGCCCCGTCCCGGACCAGGGCGGCGGTGTCCGGCAGCTGCTGCCAGACCGGGCCGCCCCAGCGCTGCTCGAGCAGCGCCTCGAGGCCGGCGCCGGCGCGGTAGAGCCGGGCGTCCTGGCGGGCCGGGGCCATGAACTGGATGCCCACGGGCAGCCCGTCCTCGGGGGCGAGGCCGCCGGGCACGGAGATCGCGGGGACCCCGGCCAGGTTGACGGGGATGGTGGCGATGTCGTTGAGGTACATCTGCATGGGGTCGGCGGACTCGTCGACGGCGCCCCGCTCGAACGCGGTGGTCGGGGACGTCGGGGAGACCAGCACGTCCACCTGCTCGAACGCGGCCGCGAAGTCCCGCTGCACGAGGGTGCGGACCTTCTGCGCCGAGCCGTAGTAGGCGTCGTAGTAGCCCGCGGACAGCGCGTAGGTGCCCAGGATGATGCGGCGCTTGACCTCCGCGCCGAAGCCCGCGGCCCGCGTGGAGCCCATCACGCGCTCGATGGTCAGGGGCCCGTCCGCCGGCAGCACACGGCGGCCGAAGCGCACGCCGTCGTACTTGGCCAGGTTCGAGGAGACCTCCGAGGACATGATGAGGTAGTAGGCGCCCAGGGCGTACGTGAAGTTCGGGGTGGAGACCTCCACGACCTCGGCGCCCGCCGAGCGCAGCAGCTCCACGGCCTCGTCGAAGCGCTGCTGGACCCCGGGCTGGAACCCCTCGCCCGTGAGCTCCTTGACGACGCCCACGCGCAGGCCCGCGAGCCCGCCCTCGGCGGCACCGGCCCGGGCCTGGGCGGCGAGGTCACCGACCGGGTCGGGCAGGGACGTGGAGTCCTGCGGGTCGTGCCCGCCGATCACCTCGTGCAGCAGCGCGGCGTCGAGCACCGTGCGCGTCACGGGGCCCACCTGGTCGAGGGAGGAGGCCATGGCGATCACGCCGTAGCGCGAGACCCCGCCGTAGGTCGGCTTGACGCCCACCGAACCGGTCAGGGCCGCGGGCTGGCGGATGGACCCGCCGGTGTCCGTGCCCAGGGCCAGCGGCGCCTGGAACGCGGTGACGGCCGCGGCGGACCCGCCGCCGGACCCGCCCGGGATGCGGGACAGGTCCCACGGGTTGGCGGTGTCGCCGAAGGCGGAGTGCTCGCTGGAGGAGCCCATCGCGAACTCGTCGAGGTTCGTCTTGCCCAGCAGCGGCATCCGGGCGGCGCGCAGCCGCCGGGTCACCGTGGCGTCGTACGGGCTCATCCAGCCCTCGAGCATCCGCGACGCCGCCGTGGTGGGCTGGCCCTTGGTGACGATGAGGTCCTTGACGGCGATCGGCACGCCGGCGAGCTCGGGCAGCTCCTCGCCGCGGGCGCGCGCGGCGTCCACCTCGGCGGCCACGGACAGGGCCTCCTCGGTGTTGACGTGCAGGAAGGCGTTGAGCCCCGTCTTGCCGCGGCTGCGGTCGGCGGGGTCGACGGGGTCGCCGTCGGTCTCCTGGATGCGGTCCAGGTGGGCCTGGACGGCATCGACGGAGGTGACCTCGCCGGCGGCGAGTCGGCGGGCGAGCTCGGCGGCCGAAAGGCCGACGACGCCCTGCGGGGTTCCGGTGCTGCTCATGGGGCTACTCCTCGTCCAGGATGGCGGGCACCTTGAACTTGCCCTCGGCGGCGTCCGGTGCGTTGAGCAGCGACTCCTCGGCGGTGAGGGTCTCGCCCACGACGTCCTCGCGGAAGACGTTCTGCAGCGGGATGGGGTGGCTCGTGGCCGGGACGTCCGGTCCGGCGACCTCGCTGACGGAGGCGACGGAGTCGACGACGAGGTCGAGCTCCGTCGCCATGGACCGCAGCTCCTCCTCGGTCATCTCGAGGTGCGCGAGCTTCGCCAGGTGGGCGACCTGCTCGCGGGTGATCGCAGACATGCGCACTCCTGCTCGTGATCGGGGGTGGTTTCCGGTCCAGTCTAGCCGCGCGGCACTCCCCTCCTTCCCGGCCGTGGGGGTCCCCGCAGGGGCATACCCTGGAGGGGAGCACCGACCACCACACAGGAGCACCCGGACATGGCCAAGAGCACCCCCGCCCGCACGAAGAAGGACCGCGGCGCCAAGACCCGGCGCCCCGGCGCCCGCCCGGGGAAGGCCGCGCGCGCGACGTCCGCCACGGACGCCGCCAACGCGTGGCGCCAGCGGGTCAGCAAGGACGCCGCCGCGACCATCGACACGGTCATGGCCCACGTGCAGGCCGTGGCCGAGCAGCAGCTGGGGCAGCACGGGGCGTTCCCCGCCTTCCTCGTGACCGCCCGCAAGGACGGCGAGTACGAGCTCGACAGCCTGCCGGCCGAGCAGGCCGAGGAGCTGAGCCCCGAGTCCGTCCTGGACGCCCTGCGGGCCAGGGCGGTGGAGCTGCGGGACGACCTCCTCTGCGCCGCGGTCGCCTTCCCCGTGACCCTGCCGGACCGGTCCGGGCAGACCGCCGTGGCCGTGGAGGCCCAGCACCGGGAGGGCGAGTCCCTGACGGTGATCCAGCCGTACCGGGTCAAGGGCGCCGAGCGCTCCGTGAGCTTCGGCGACGCCGGGGTCGAACCCGCCGAGCCGTGGCTGTGGACCTGAGCGGACGCCGCCGCCCCGCCCCGGCGCTCGCCGGGCACGCGAGAGGGCCCCTCCGGACGGAGGGGCCCTCTCGCGTGCTGTCGCGCGGCGCGGCCGCGCGGCTCGCCGATCCGGTGGGGATCAGGCGGGGATGTTGAACACCTGACCGGGGAAGATCAGGTTCGGGTCGGAGACGACGTCCGCGTTGGCGGCGTACAGGTCTTCCCAGTTCTCGATGCCGAGCTTGTCGGCGATGGAGCCGAGGGTGTCGCCCGCGACCACGGTGTAGGTCCCGGTGGACGCGGCGGCCGGGGCCACGGGGGCGGCGGGGGCGACGTACTCGACGACCGGGGCCTCAGCCTCAGCGGCGGCCGGGGCCGGCGCGGGGGCGGCGACCGGGGCGGGGGCGGCGGCCGGGGCGGGAGCCTCGATCGGGGCCGGGGCCTCGACGGACTGCGGCTTCACCACGGAGGCCGCGGAGGCGGAGCCCATCGGGTTGGCGGAGGGAGCGGCGGAGCCGGACAGGCCCAGCTTCGCGGAGCAGGCGGGCCACGCGCCCCAGCCCTGGCCGTCGAGGACGTTCTCGGCCACGGCGATCTGCTGCTCCCGGGAGGCCTCCTGCGGGGCGCCCTGGCCGCCGAAGGCGGCCCAGGTGGAGGGGGTGAACTGCAGGCCGCCGGAGAAGCCGTTGCCGGTGGCGGTGTTCCAGTTGCCACCGGACTCGCACTCGGCGAGGGCGTCCCAGGTGGAGGCCGGGGCGGCGTTGGCCGGAAGGGCCATGGCACCCACGGCGGTCCCGCCGAGGATCAGGGCGGCGGCACCGCGACGGACATTGCGACGAACAGCGTTGGCGTTGGTCATGATGCTCCCTGGGCCACCTGCGCTCGTTTCCGTCCCCGGATGTCTTCGCGCCGTCGTCTACCCGTCAAGGTGTTGGTGGGTAAGTGCTTACAGGTGTCTGCCCTTCAGACGACGTGCGGTGTTACGGCAGCACCCAGCATGGTGTGGTGGCGCGCCCGGAGCAGGACTCCAGGCACACCGGATCCCCGGAGGAATCCTCGGGGAAGCTGTTTATCACGATAGCGTAACGATTGTTCGTTGCGCTACCCCTGATGGCCCGTCGTGAGGTATCACACGTTCGCGCTCTGCAGGGGGTGCCGGCCCGTGAAGGACGCCGGCGCCGGACCGTGCGGTCCGGGAAGCGGAGGGCACGCCCTCGGGAAGAACGCTTCGAAGGTCACGCTATGGCAACTTTTTGATCTCGGTCAAGTTACGAGAGGCATCTCACAGTGCCGGTGGGCCGGGCCGCGTCCGGCGCTCAGCCCGGAATGCCGCGCTCGCGTGCGGTGATCCAGGCCGCGAGACGGTCGTCGGCCGGCACCTCGCCCGCCGCCGGAGAGGGCAGCTCGGGCCGGGTCACGAGCGCGCCGGCCTCCTCGGCGATGAGCGCGCCGGCGGCCCAGTCGTGCTCGTGCAGGCCCTGCTCGCCGTACCCGTCGAGCGCGCCGTCCGCGACCATGCACAGGTCCAGGGCCGCCGAGCCGAGGCGCCGCAGGTCCGTGTACTGGCGCATGGTGGCCAGGAAGGCCGGGAACTGGCGCTCGCGCCGGGTGGCGTCGAAGGAGAAGCCGGTGCCGTAGAGCCGGCCCGGACGGTCCGGAACGGGTCCCTCGAGCCGGCGGGACGTGCCGTCCGCCTCCACCCACGCGCCGGCGCCGCGCACGGCGAAGTAGGTGCGGCGCAGGGCCGGGGCGTTGACGGCGCCCACCAGCCAGTTGCCCTGGGCATCGGCGGCGGCCACGGAGGTGCAGTAGTAGACGATGCCGCGGATGAAGTTGGTGGTGCCGTCGAGCGGGTCCACCGACCAGCGGATCCCGGAGGGGTGCTCCGGCCGGTGAGTGCCCGACTCCTCGCCGGTGACGGTGTCGTGCGGGCGGCTGTCCAGGATCGTGCGCAGCACCGCCTGCTCGGCGGCGACGTCGAAGCGGGTGACCCAGTCCCCCTCGCCGGACTTGCCGGTGACGCCCAGCCGGTCGGTGTCGCGGCCCCGCAGGACTTCCGCCCCGGCCTCGGCGGCCGCCAGGGCCAGCTCCAGCAGCTCCTCCAGGTGGGCGCCGGTCGGGCCGAGGCCCTCCAGCGCGTCGTCGTGGCGTCCCATGCTCAAACCCCGTCCTCGTCGTCCGTGCTGTTGTCCGCGCCGGCTCCCGCGCCGGCAAGGGCGTCCGGTCCCTCGGCGAGGAGCCGTTCGAATCCCGCCTCGTCGAGCACGGGCACGCCGAGCTGCTCGGCCTTGTCCAGCTTGGTGCCGGCGTTCTCGCCCGCCACCAGGAAGTGCGTCTTCTTCGACACGGAGCCGGAGGCCTTCCCGCCGCGCAGCAGCACCGCCTCCTTCGCCGAGTCGCGGCTGAAGCGCTCGAGGGTGCCGGTGATCACCACGGTGGTGCCCTCGAGGGTCCGGGGCACGGACTCGTCCACCTCGTCCTCCATGCGCACGCCCGCGGCCGCCCAGCGCTCCACGATCTCGCAGCGCCACGGCTCGGCGAACCACTCGGTGAGGGCCGCGGCGATCACGGGCCCCACGCCGTCGGCCTGGGCCAGGGTCTCCTCGTCGGCGTCGCGGATGGCCGGCAGCGAGCCGAAGGCCGTGGCCAGGGACCGCGCCGCGGTCGGGCCGACGTGCCGGACGGACAGCGCCACGAGCACCCGCCACAGCGGCTGCGACTTGGCCTTCTCGAGCTCCTCGAACAGCTTGCGGGTGGTGGCGGTGGGCTCGGACGGCTTCTTGGCCGTGCCCTTCGTCCAGAAGTAGGGCACGAGCTCGGTCTCGCCCGTGGGCGTGCCGCGCGACCTCTTCTCCCGTCGGATCCGCACCTCGCGCAGGTCCTCGGGGGTGAGGTCGAAGAGGTGCGCCTCGCTGGTGAGCGGCGGGGTCTCCGGCTCGTCGGGCCGGGTCAGGGCGAGGGCGGCCTCGTAGCCGAGGGCCTCGATGTCGAACGCGCCGCGGCCGGCGGCGTGGAAGACCCGCTCCCGCAGCTGGGCCGGACAGCTGCGGGCGTTGGGGCAGCGGATGTCGACGTCGCCCTCCTTGGCCGGGCGCAGCTCCGTGCCGCAGGACGGGCAGGAGGTGGGCATCACGAACTCGCGCTCCGTGCCGTCGCGCAACGCCACTACGGGTCCCACGATCTCGGGGATCACGTCCCCCGCCTTGCGCAGCACCACGGTGTCCCCGATGAGCACGCCCTTGGCCTTGACCACGTCCTGGTTGTGCAGGGTGGCCATCTCCACCGTGGACCCGGCGACCCGCACCGGCTCCATGAGCCCGAAGGGGGTGACCCGCCCGGTGCGGCCCACGTTGACCAGGATGTCCTTGAGCTTCGTGTGCACCTCCTCGGGCGGGTACTTGTAGGCCACGGACCAGCGGGGCACCCGGGAGGTGTGCCCGAGCCGGAACTGGGTGCGGCGGTCGTCGACCTTGACCACGATGCCGTCGATCTCGTGGATGAGGTCGTGGCGGCGGCGGCCGTACTCCTCGATGAACGCGAGGACGTCCTCGGCGGTCGGCAGCACCTTGCAGTACGGGCTGACCGGCAGGCCCCACCGTTCGAGCAGCTCGTAGACCTGGGACTGGGTGTCGGCCTGCAGGCCCGTGGCGGCGCCCACGCCGTGCACGTACATCGACAGCCGGCGCCGGGCCGTGACCTCGGGGTCCTTCTGCCGCAGCGAGCCGGCCGCGGCGTTGCGGGGGTTGGCGAAGGGCGCGCGGCCCTCGGCCACGATCGCCTCGTTGAGGGAGCGGAAGTCGCGGGAGGAGATGAACACCTCGCCGCGGATCTCGACCTCCTCGGGGACGTCCTCGCCGGTAAGCGTGGTGGGGATGGTCGCGATGGTGCGCACGTTGTGCGTGACGTCCTCGCCGGTGGTGCCGTCCCCCCGGGTCGCGGCCCGCACGAGCTCGCCGTCCCGGTAGAGCAGGTTCACGGCCAGTCCGTCGATCTTCAGCTCGGTGAGCCACGCGGACTCCGGGGCGTCCGGCAGCGCCTCGATCGAGGCGGAGGTCTTCGCCATCCAGGCCGTGAGCTCGTCGATCGAGAAGACGTCCTCCAAGGAGTACATCCGGGCCAGGTGCTTCACGGGCGCGAACGCCGCGGAGACCTCGCCGCCGACCTCCTGGGTGGGCGAGTCGTTGGACACCAGCTCCGGGTTCAGCGCCTCGATCTCCTCGAGCCGCCGGTAGAGCCCGTCGTACTCCGCGTCCGAGATGGTGGGCGCGTCCTCGACGTAGTAGGCGGTCCGGGCCGCGCGCACCCGGTCCACGAGCTGGGCGTACTGCTCCTTGAGGTCCTCGCTGGGCGGGGCGGGGTTGAGGTCCTGGCCGGTGGCGTCGACGGGCCGCGCGTCTGTCCTCTGCTGTGGGCTCACTCGACCATTGTGGCCCACGCGCCGGGCGGCACCGTCGATCCGCCCCGCGGCGGCGGGTCAGCCGTCCAGCCGCGCCACCGTCCCCGTGAAGTGCGGGCGCCCCCGCCGCGGATCCCACCCGGCGAAGCGGGAGCCCCGCCAGCCGGCGCCCCGCCCGTCGTCGGTGATCGCCACCGCGACCGTGCCGGGGAGCAGGACCGGGGCCGCGAACGCCACCGTCCAGCGGAAGGGCACCCCGGGCGGCACCCCGACCTCGGCCAGGGCGCGCGAGGCGGAGTACATGCCGTGGGCGATGGCGCCCTTCAGGCCGAGGGCCCGGGCGGTCGGGCCGGAGAGGTGGATCGGGTTCCAGTCCCCGCTCACCGCGGCGTAGTCCCGTCCGGTGCCGGCCGTCAGTCGCCAGCACCCGGTCGGTGCCGGCGGCACGAACTCCTCGCGCGGGGCGTCGCCGGCCGTCCCGGGCACGCGCACGCCCTTGGCGAGGTAGGTGGAGCGGCCCGTCCAGACGGTCCCGCCGTCCTCCCGCGCGAGGCGGGCGACGACGTCGACCTGCGCGCCGGAGCGGTGCGGGCGCAGCCGTTCGGCGGAGGCGGTGACCGTGAGCTCCTCCCCCACCATCACGGGTCCGCGGTGCTCGACGTCGTTGGCCAGGTGCACCATGCCGAGGACCGGCAGCGGGAAGTCCGGGCGGGTCAGCACGCTCATGGCCACCGGGAACGCCAGGGCGTGCAGGTGCCCGGAGAAGGCCTCGGTGCCGCCGGGGCCCCCGCGCAGCGGCGCGCCGACCGTGCGGCAGAACGCCTCGTGCCGGGCGGGGTCGACGGCCACGCCCTCCACCACGTGCGCCGCCGGCGGCAGCTCGAGCGGGGTCCCGCCGGCGCCGCGCGGGTGCCCGGCCCGCCGGCCGGGCAGCCGGTCCGGCAGCCGGTCCGTGAGGGCGCGCGGCAACAGTCCCCCGGCGGCGCCCGCCGCGGCGCGGGCGTAGAGCCCGCCCAGGGAGGGGACGCCGGGAAGGACCAGGGTCTCGGGCCGGCCGCCGTCCATGCTCACGCCCCCACCAGGTTCTGGCCGCACACGCGCAGCGTCTGCCCGTTGACGCCGCCGGCGGCGTCCGAGGCCAGGAAGAGCACGGCCTCGGCCACGTCCTCCGGCAGCCCGCCCTGCTGCAGGGAGTTCAGCCGGCGCGCGACCTGGCGGCGGGCCGCCGGGATCCGGGCCGTCATCTCGGTCTCGATGAACCCGGGGGCCACGGCGTTGATGCTGCCGCCGCGCCGGGCCAGCAGGGGCGCGGTGGCGGCGACCATCCCGATCACCCCGGCCTTCGAGGCGGCGTAGTTGGTCTGGCCGCGGTTGCCCGCGACACCGCTCGTGGACGCCAGGGAGACGATCCGCGGCGCCTCGCCCAGGCCCTCGCCCGCCAGGAGCTGCTCGTTCATCCGCAGCTGCGACTCGAGGTTCACGGCCAGCACCGAGGCCCAGCGGGTCTCGTCCATGTTGGCCAGCAGCTTGTCCCGGGTGATCCCGGCGTTGTGCACCACCACGTCCAGGTGCCCGAAGCGCTCGCGGGCGAGCCCGAGGATCCGCTCCCCGGCGTGCGCGTCCGTGACGTCGAGCTGGAGCGCCACGGCATGGATCTCGTTGGCCAGGGCGGCCAGGGGCTCGCCCGCGCCCGGGACGTCCACGACGACGACGCGGGCGCCGGCGCCGGTGAGCGTGCGGGCGATCTGCGCGCCGATCCCGCGGGCGGCGCCGGTGACGGCGGCGACCTTGCCCCGCAGGGGGGCCTCCCAGTCCGCGGGCAGGGCCCCGGCGTCGTCGCCGACCGTCACGAACTGCCCCGAGACGAAGGCGCTGCGCCCGGACAGCAGGAACCGCAGGGCGCCCAGCGCGCTGGGGGCCTCGGGGGCGACGCCCTCGGCGAGCAGGACGCCGTTGGCCGTGGCCCCGCCGCGCATCTCCTGCGCGGCCGAGCGCAGGAAGCCGACGACCGCCTGGCGGGCGGCGGCGACGGCCGGGTCGAGCGGCTCGGCCGCCGCCGGTGTCGCCGAGGCCGCGCCCGTGCCGATGCCCGGCGCGGGCCGGGAGACGGTGACCACCCGGCCGCCGGGGGCGAGCGAGCGCAGCACCCCGCCCAGGCCGAGCGCGGGCTCGGCCAGGTCGGCGGGCCGGGCGAGCCCGGTCAGGGCCAGCACGACCGCTCCGAACCGGTGGACGTCGTCGGGGTGGCGCCGCACGTCGAGGTCCCAGCCGAGCAGGGCCGCGGCGATCCGGTCGGCCTCCTCCCCCCGTCCCAGCACGAGGACGGGGCCGGGCACGAGCGGGTCCCCGGCGCGGTGGCGGCGCAGCCGGGCGGGGGCGGGCAGCCCGAGCTGCCGGGCGAGCCGGCCGCCGGGGCCGGAGCTGACGAGGTCGAGATAGGTGTCTGCCATGGGGGTGGGGTCCTTGCTGTGCGGAGCGTCGGGGAGGTCGGGGGTGCGGGCTCAGCGGGCCTCGAGGACCGCGGCGACGCCCAGGCCGCCGGCCGCGCAGACCGAGATGAGCCCGCGGGCGGGGCGGCCGGTCTCGTCGGCGCGCTCGCGCAGCAGCTTCGCGAGGGTGCCGACGATGCGCCCGCCGGTCGCGGCGAAGGGGTGCCCGGCCGCGAGCGAGGAGCCCGTGACGTTGAGCCTGCTCCGGTCCACGGTGCCGAAGGCGCCGGCCAGGCCCAGCCGTTCGCGGCCGAACTGCTCGTCCTCCCACGCCGCGAGGTTCGAGAGCACGGTCGCGGCGAAGGCCTCGTGGATCTCGACGAAGTCGAAGTCCTCGAGGGCCAGGCCCTGGCGGGCCAGCAGGCGGGGGACGGCGTAGGCGCCCGCCATCAGCAGGCCCTCGTCGCCGTGCACGAAGTCGACGGCGGCCGCCTCGACGTCCACGACGTCGGCGAGCACGGGCAGGGAGCGTTCCGCGGCCCAGTCCTCGGAGGCGAGCAGCACGGCCGAGGCGCCGTCGGTGAGGGCCGTGGAGTTGCCCGCCGTCATCGTGGCCTCGACGTCCAGGGACTTCCCGAACACCGGCTTGAGCCCGGCGAGCTTCTCGACGGAGCTGTCCGGGCGGAGGTTGTTGTCCCGGGACAGGCCGCGGAAGGAGGTGACGAGGTCGTCGAAGAACCCGCGCTCGTAGGCGGCGGCCAGGTTGCGGTGGCTCGCGGCGGCGAACTCGTCCTGGGCCTCGCGGGGAATGCCCCAGCGGGCGGTGGTGAGGGCCTGGTGCTCCCCCATGGACAGTCCCGTGCGCGGCTCCCCCGTGCCGGGGGCCACCGGCTTGAGGTCGGCCGGGCGCAGGCCCGCGAGGGCCTTGAGCTTCTGCCGGGTGCTCCTGGCCCGGCTGAGCTCGAGCAGGCCCCGGCGCAGCCGCTCGCTCACCACGATGGGCGCGTCCGAGGCCGAGTCGACACCGCCGGCCACGGCCGAGTCGATCTGGCCGAGCCGGATCTTGTTGACCAGCGTGGAGACGGTCTCCATGCCCGTGGCGCAGGCCTGTTGCACGTCGAAGGCGGGCGTGCGCGGGTCCAGCACCGAGCCGAGCACGGACTCGCGCGTGAGGTTGAAGTCCTTGGGGTGCTTGAGCACGGCGCCGGCGGCGACCTCGCCGATCCGCTCCCCCGCGAGGCCGTAGCGGGCGGCGAGGCCGTCGAGGGCGGCGGTGAGCATGTCCTGGTTGCCGGCGTTGGCGTAGGCGCCGTGCGCCCGCGCGAAGGGAATGCGGTTGGCGCCGACCACGACGGCGCGGCGGGCGACGCCCGTGCGCCCGGCGCCGCTGGGGGTCGTGTGCTCGGCGGTGGGCTCGACGGTCTGCTCGGGGGTGGACTCGCTCACAGGGAACTCCTCGGTGGTGTTGTGATGATGGTCACGTCACGAACGACAATACCTGATACTGTGGGTATCGTGAAACAGGTCGATGCCACTGACTCCGCCGCCCCGGGCGGCACGCCCGCCACGGACGGGCGCTCCTCCCGCTGGGCCCGGCACCGCGCGCAGCGCCGGATCGAGCTCATCCGCACGGCGCGCGGCGCCGTGGACGAGCTCGGCGCGCAGGCGTCCATGGAGGAGATCGCCACCGCGTGCAAGACCTCCAAGTCCGTCTACTACCGGTACTTCGGGGACAAGGCGGGGCTGCAGCGGGCGGTCGGCGAGTACACCGTGACGCGGATGCGCGACCGGCTCGAGGAGGCCGCCCGCGCGGCCGGCTCCTTCGAGGACTCGGTCGAGGCGATGGTCGCGGAGTACCTGCTCAGCATCGAGCGCTCGGCGTCGGTGTACCGCTTCGTCGTGGCCCTCCCGGCCGACCCCGGACGCTCCCGGCACGACCGGCACCGGGCCGAGCGGGCCCGCGGCGAGCGCTCCGGCAAGGAGGACGCCCCCGCCGCGGACGGCGGCGAGCGCCGGCTGCTCCAGGAGTTCGCCGAGTCCGTCAGCGGACTCCTCGCGGAGGCCCACGTGCGCCACACCCCCGCCGAGCACCGGCTGGCGGAGCCGGTGCTCAGCTACTGGGCCGCGTCCACGATCGGCATGGTGCGCGGCGCCGGCGAGGCCTGGATGAACACCCCCGAGGGCACGCAGCGCCCGTCCCGCGAGCGGATGACGGAGCTGATCGTGGGCTGGGCCGTCGACGGCCTGCGCCCGCCCGGCGCGCCCGTGCCGGAGCAGCCGCCCACCTGACCACCACCCGGGCCGGCGCGGACCCCGGCCGGCCCCCACCACCCCGTGACCGCACCGGCCACCGCCGGTCACCCACGACAGGAGCGACCATGACCACCACCGTCGACCGACCGACCACCGCCGGACCCGGCGCCGGCCCCACCACCGCGGACCGTGCCGCGATCCCGGCGCCGGCCGTGGACGTCGCCGCCCTCGGCGAGGTACTGCTCGGACGCTGGGCCGAGGTCCGGCGCGAGACCCGCCGGATGCTGCTCGACGAGCGGCTGCACCAGCAGCCCGACCTCGGCTACCGGGAGCACCGCGAGCGCGTGCTGGGCCAGCTGCACCTGCTGGTGGAGCACGGCACGATGAGCCGCGGGCTGCCGGAGGAGTACGGCGGGAACAACGACCCGGGCGGCAACGTCTCGGGCTTCGAGGAGCTGCTGCTGGGGGACCCCTCGATGCAGATCAAGGCCGGGGTGCAGTGGGGCCTGTTCGGCTCCGCGGTGCTCAACCTCGGCACCGAGGAGCACCACCGGCGCTGGCTCGCGGACATCCGGGACCTGAGGATCCCGGGCGTGTTCGCGATGACCGAGATCGGCCACGGCTCCGACGTCGCCTCGATCGGCACCACCGCCACGTACGACCCCGCCGCGGAGGAGTTCGAGATCCACACCCCCTTCACGGCGGCGTGGAAGGACTACCTCGGCAACGCCGCCGTGCACGGGCGCGCCGCCGTGGTCTTCGCCCAGCTCGTCACGCTCGGCGTGAACCACGGCGTGCACGCGTTCTGGGTGGACCTGCGGGACGAGGACGGCAACTTCCTGCCCGGCGTGGGGGGCGAGGACGACGGCCACAAGGGCGGGCTCAACGGCATCGACAACGGCCGGCTGCACTTCACCCGGGTGCGGGTCCCGCGCACGCACCTGCTGGACCGGTACGGCTCCGTGGCCGCGGACGGCACCTACAGCTCGCCCATCGCGAGCCCGGGCCGCCGGTTCTTCACGATGATCGGCACGCTGGTGCAGGGCCGGGTGTCCCTCGACGGCGCGGCCGTCCTGGCGAACAAGGCCGCGCTGAGCATCGCGATCCGCTACGGCAGCGAGCGCCGCCAGTTCAACGCCTCCTCCGACATCCAGGAGGAGGTGCTGCTGGACTACCAGCAGCACCAGCGGAGGCTGCTGCCGCGGCTGGCCGAGACCTACGCCATGCACTTCGCCCACCAGGAGCTGCTGCACCGGTACGACGACGTCTTCTCGGGACGGGAGGACACCGACGAGAACCGGCAGGACCTCGAGACCCTCGCCGCGGCCCTGAAGGCGCTGTCCACCTGGAGCGCCCTCGACACCGTCCAGGAGTGCCGTGAGGCCTGCGGCGGCGCGGGGTTCCTGACCCGGAACCGGCTGACCTCCCTGCGCCACGACCTGGACGTCTACGCGACGTTCGAGGGCGACAACACGGTGCTGCTGCAGCTCGTGGCCAAGCGGCTGCTCTCCGACTGGGCGGAGGAGTTCAAGCACGTCGACGTGGGCGTGATGGCCCGCTACGTGGCGGGGCGGGCCACCGAGGCGACCTACCACCGGTCGGGGCTGCGCAAGCTCGGCCAGGCGTTCCGGGACACCGGGGACGTGCGCCGCTCCGTCAACGCCCTGCGCGAGGAGTCCGCGCAGCGCGCGCTGCTCACGGACCGGGTGGGGACCATGGTCGCCGAGATCGCGGAGAACCTGCGGCCCGGCGCCAAGCTGCCCCGCGCGGAGGCGGCGGCGCTGTTCAACGAGAACCAGCACAAGCTCATCGCCGCGGCGCGCGCCCACGCGGAGCTGCTGCAGTGGGAGGCCTTCACCCGCGGCCTCGAGCAGGTCGAGGACCCGGGCACCCGCACGGTGCTCACCTGGCTGCGCGACGTCTTCGGGCTGCGGCTCATCGAGAAGAACCTCGCGTGGTACCTCTCCTACGGCCGGCTCTCCATGCGGCGCGGGCGCAGCCTCGACGAGTACATCGACCGGCTGCTGGCCCGCCTGCGCCCGCATGCCCTGGACCTCGTGGCCGCGTTCGAGCTCGAGCCGGAGCACCTGCGGGCCGAGATCGCCACGGGGATCGAGGCGCGGCGCCAGGAGGAGGCCGCCGAGCACTACCGGCGGCTGCGCGCCTCGGGCAGTGCCCCGGTCAAGGAGCGGGCCCCGCGCCGGGAGACCGCCACCCCCGCCGCCGGGGCGGCCGGCGAGAAGGCCCCGGAGGAGGCGAGGAGGGAGCGCCGGGCCGAGAAGCAGGCGGAGCGGCGCACGGAGCGCCGGGCCGAGCGCAAGCACGAGCGACGGCTCGCGCTGAAGCCGCGGAAGCTGGCGGCGCGCCGGGCCGCGGCGTCCGCGGAGCCGGCCGAGGCTCCGGAGCGCCCCGCCGGTACCGGGGCCGCCGCGGGCACTCCCGTGCCGCAGGACGCCTGACCCGCCGGCCGGTCGTCACCCCGGCGGCGGAGACCGCGACGAGGACGCCGCCCCGGGAGCGCCCGGGGCGGCGTCCTCGTGGTCCGGTCCCGCGCCGCGGGCGGGACCGGGGAGCGGTCGACAGGAGGCGACGCGGCAGGAGACGGCTCAGCGGGAGACGGCTCCGGCGAGGAGGTCGTCGATCTGGCCCATGGCCTGCCGCATGCCCTCCTCCATGCCCATCGCGGACATCTGCTCGAGCTGGTCCGCGCTCTCGAAGGTCGAGACCGTGGTCATCCGCGTCCGGCCGCCGACGGCCTCGAGCGTCACGACGCCGTGGGTGGCCCCCAGGGCCGGGTCCGGCTCGCCGTCCTCGTCCGCGAAGCCGTCGTCGAACTCCAGCCGGTGCGGGGGTTCCACGGCGGTGACCGTCCACCAGCCGCGGGCCTTCTCCCCGTCCGGGCCGGTCATGTAGTAGCGGCACCGCCCGTCCTCGGAGAGCTCGTGCTCCTCGAAGGTGGCGGGCCACTCGGGCGGCCCCCACCAGCGCTCGAGCTGGCGCGGGTCGGCCCAGACCTGCCAGACCCGCTCGACGTCCGCGGCGAACTCCGCGACGAACGTCAGGGTCAGCGCCTCCGTGTCCTTGTGCACGTCGATGACCGGCATGTCCTGCTCCCTTCCTACTGGGTCCCCCGGTCCCCGGGGGACGCCTCCTCGGCGAGGAGGTCCTCGATGGCGCGGGCACGCCCGCGCCAGATCTGCTCGTAGTCCTCCAGCAGCCCCGCCGCCCGGCGCAGCGTGGCCACGTTGCCGTGGACCACCTGCTCCCGGCCGCGCCGCTGCTTGGTGACCAGCGAGGCCCGCTCGAGCACCGCCACGTGCTTCTGCACGGCGGCGAAGCTCATCCGGTAGTGCGCCGCCAGCGCGGAGACCGACTGCTCCTGCCGGAGCACCCGCGTCACGATGTCCCGGCGCGTCGTGTCCGCGAGGGCCTGGAAGACGCGGTCGACGTCGGCGTCCGTCAGCTCTTTTCGTACAACCATTTGGTTGTAGGTTAGGGCGTCCGGCGCCCGGGCACAAGGGGTCCGCGCCCGGAGTCGGAGTGTGACCTCCACGGCCGCGGGACGGAGTCCCGGGGCTGGGCCGTGGAGCCGCTCAGTAGAGGCCCGCCGAGCCGCTCAGGTGGCGGTGCAGGCCGTGGGCCACGATGGTGTTGCCCAGCGCGTTCAGGTGCCGGCGGTCCGCGGCGACGACCGAGCGCGGGGGCAGCCCCTGGGCCAGCCACCGGCGGTCCTCGGCGGAGGCGCCGATCCGGTGGGGCCGCAGACCCGGCAGCGCCCACAGGCCGGGATCGCGCAGATCGGCCATGGTGTCGTAGAAGCGGCCGCCGTACTCGGCGCGGCAGGCGGCGTTCACCCCGCGCACCTGCTCCCACCCCGCCGTGCCGGGCCGGTCGGCGGCGGTGTGCCAGTGGCCCATCACCACGGACGTGTCCGGCTCGACCTGCCACGCCGCACGGATGTCGGAGAGCACCCGGTCCGGGTCCTCGATGTTGTTCTTGCCCGTCCACAGCAGGTGGACGTGGCCGCGGTGCTCCTCCTCCAGCGCCGTGCGCCAGCGCGCCGCCGACGCGGGCGCCACCTCGAGCGCGGCCCCGGGGGCCGCGCGGCGCAGCACCACCTCACCCTCGTCCCGCCCCACGGCCTGGATCGTGCACGGCAGCCCGGAGACGGTGCCCGGGATCGGGAGGTGGACGCTCGGCACCCGCCCGTCCACGGTGGGCACGACCAGCGACCCGTGGGCCGGGATCCGCCCGACCCCGTAGCCGGAGCCCAGCCGCGGCAGATAGGGATGGGCGCTGCTGCGCATCGACAGGGTCTGCCAGGACCGGTCGCCGCTGACCGCGCGGGAGGTCCCGGGCGCCTCCAGCAGCTGCGCGAGCAGGTCGTCGATGCGCACCGCGGGGAAGCCCCGCGGGCGGTCCCGGTGCAGCGCGCTGGCCGCCGAGGAGGAGCCCCACAGCACGAACGGGCGCCGCCCGGCGGAGGGCTCCGCCAGGGCGCCCCCGACGGCCCCCGAGGCGGCGAGCACGAGCCCGGAGAGGACGAAGGAACGGCGCGAGACGACCATGTTCTCAAAGGTAAACAGAGCGGGCGGGGCCGTCCCCGATGTGACGGACCGTGATGCCCCCCACTTCGGGGGACGCGGCGTCTCCCGAAGTGGGGGATCAGAAGCCGGGGGCGTACTCCCCCGGCCGCACGGCGTCGGCCACGATGACGGTGACGTTGTCCCGCCCGCCGGTGCGCAGCGCGGCCTGCAGCAGGACGTCGGCCGCCTCCTTCGGGTGCGGCACCGCGGCGAGCACCCGGGCCATGTGGGCGGGGCTCAGCTCGTTGGTCAGCCCGTCCGAGCACAGCATCAGCCGGTCCCCGTGCCGGGCCGGGAGCACCCACACGTCCGGCTCCCAGATCTGGCCGGTGCCCAGGGCACGGGTGATCACGTTGCGGCGCGGGTGCACCAGCGCCTGCGCGGAGGTCAGTTGGCCGATCGACACGAGGTACTGCACCTCGGAGTGGTCCACGGTCAGCTGCTCGATCCCCGGCCCGCCCTCTCCATCGCCGGCACGTCCCCGGGGCTGGGGTGCGACCAGCCGGTAGGTCCGGGAGTCGCCCGTGTTGAACACGACCCACAGCATGTGCCCGTCGATGTGCACCAGCCACACCCCGGTGACGGTGGTGCCCGCCCGGCCCTCCACGGCGTGCTGGATGTGCTGGTCCGCCTGCCACAGCACGGAGCGGACCCGGCGGACGGCCTCGATCGCGTCGTCGGGGATCTCCGGGTCCAGGCGCAGCTCGCGCTCCACCGTGGCGCGGAAGCGGACGATGTCCCGGAGCGGCTCGGGCTCGAGGACCTCGAAGCCCCGGAAGTCCTCCAGCTGGAACAGCGGCGAGGCCCCGAGCGTGCGCACGCACAGGGCGCTCGCCACCTCACCGGCCTCGTGCCCGCCCATGCCGTCCGCCACGGCGCACATCGTGGCCGTGACCACCAGGGCGTCCTCGTTGGACTCCCGGCGCAGGCCCCGGTCCGTGGACGCGCCCGCGCGGATGACGAGGGGTGCGCTCATTCGAAGTCGACCTCCAGCCCGGGACCGGCGCCCTGGGAGAGCGCGACGGGCTGGACGTCGCCGAAGCCCCGCACGTTGCGGGTGGGCTGCGGCAGGAGGATGAAGCGGTCGTCGCCGGAGAGCACCGCGGCGGTCGAGGCGTCGACGAGCACGGAGCCCGGCTCGGTCAGCGACACGAGCCGGGAGGCGAGGTTCACCGTGGGGCCGTAGATGTCCCCGAGCCGGGGCAGCACGCGCCCCCAGACGAAGGCCACGCGCGCCTGCGGGAGCTCGGGGTCGTCGCGGATGGCGCGGGCCAGGGCCAGGGAGATCTGGGCCCCGCCCTCGGGGGTCTCGGCGAGGAACATGACCTCGTCGCCGATGGTCTTGATGAGCCGGCCGGCGCCCACGGCGATCACCTCGGCGCAGCGGTGCTCGAAGCGCTGCACGAGGTTGGCCAGGGTCCGCTCGTTCATCTGCCGGGACAGCGAGGTGTAGGAGACGAGGTCCGCGAAGCCCACCCCGCGCGCGAGCGGCAGGATGGAGGACGCCCCGTCGTCGGAGGTGGGCCCGGTGGCGGTCGAGCCGTCGGGGCGCTCCACGCGCATCGCGAGCCGCTGCACGGCGGCGTTCATCTGGCGCCGCCACGAGTAGACCAGGAGGTTCTCGATCGCGTCGATGAGGTCCGGCAGCAGGTGCAGCAGCTGCCGGCGCGCGGCGGCGTCGGTCATGCCCCGGTGGACGACCATGTCCTCGACGAGCGCCTCGACCTGCCACACCACCATGCGGTCGGTCATCTGCCCGATCGAGCGCACCAGGGACAGGGCCGCCTCCTCGGTGACCTTCTCCTCGAGCACCATGGTGGACAGAACCCGGAGGGCCTCGGAGTCCTGCTCGGTGAACCAGAGGTCGTCGTCGGTGAGGTTCGGGAAGCCCAGGGCCCGCCACACCTTCCGCGCCGACAGCAGGGACAGCCCGCCCCGGCGTGCGGCCTCCCGGCGGCGCAGGACGCGCTCGGAGCCGAGGAGGGTCTGCTCGAGGGCCTGCACGGCGGCCTTGGACTCGTCCGAGCGGTAGAGGTTGGCCTGGACGGGGTTGTGCAGGTTCAGGTTCAGCTGTGCCGTCTGGGGGCCGAGCTCCGGCTCGCCCTGGGTCTCCGGGTCCTCACTCGCCACACGTCACTCCTGTTCCTGCTGGACGACCCGTCGGCTCCACGGTCGGTGCGGGGCGACGGACGGGCCCGGGCGTGGTGCCACGACCGCGTCGCGGTCCACTCTAGTGGGCCGCGGTCCCGGCGCGCCCCCGCCGGATCCGGGATCCCCGGCCCGGCCGGCGCCGCCCGCCGCCCACTCGTCCTCGGCGGCCCGGCGGATCAGTCCGGCCAGGCGCTGCGCCTCGGGGGCGTGCTCCAGGCGCAGGCCGCCGAAGGACCCGAAGTCGGCGACCACGCGCCCGTCGCGCCGGCCGAGGGCCGGGCTGCGCCGGCGCTCCACGGAGACACCGCGCAGCTGGTGGAGGGGCAGCGACACGGTCCTCCGGGCCCCGCCGGGGCGCAGCAGTACGAGATGGCGGGTGGTGAGCACGTAGCGGGTGCGCCACCAGCGCAGGAGCGGGCGCACGCAGCTGCGGAGCACCATCCAGCCGGCCGCGGCGAGCAGGGCGAGCTCCACCCCGGCGTGCACCGTGGTCCACGGCTCCGCCACGGGGCGCCAGCGCAGCTCGAGGGCCCGCTGGGCGAACGAGAGCGCGAACACCGTGAGCAGCAGCACCAGGAAGGGACGGGTCAGCCGCGCGCCGTGGGCGCGCGTGGACACGAGCACGCGCTCACCGGGCTGCAGGGCGGGACGGGCGGGCACGCTCAGGCCGTCCCGGGGGCCGGGGCGGGGCGCAGGTGCACCACGTCGCCCGCCGTGACCTCGCGCTGGGCGCCGCCGGCCTCGCGCACCAGCAGCCCCCCGTGCTCCCCGAGGCCCGTCGCGGTGCCCGTGACGGGGGCGGCCCCACCGGGCAGCTCGGCGCGCACCGTGCGGCCGAGGGTCTCCATCCGCTCGGTGATCCGGGCGCGCACCGCACCGCCGGGGCGCACGGCCGCGGCCGGGTCGGCGCAGAACTGCCGGTAGAGGGGGACGAAGGCACCCAGCACGGCCTCCAGGACGGCGGCGCGCTCGACCGCACGGCCGGTGGCGCGCCGCAGGGACGTGGCCGTGTCCACGGGCAGCTGCTCCTGGGCGACGTTGATGCCGGTGCCCAGGACCACCGCCGGGGGGCGCCGCTCGTCCAGGACGAGGCCGGCGAGCAGGCCGGCCACCTTCCGCCCGTCCACCAGGACGTCGTTGGGCCACTTGATCCGCGCGCCCGCACCCGCGAGCCCGTCCAGGGCGTCCACGACGGCCGCGGCCATCAGCAGGGTCAGCCACGGGAAGTGCTGGGTGGGCAGCGCCCGGCCGCGCCCGTCGGCCGGGCGGAGCAGGACGCTGAAGGTGAGCGCGGTGCCGGGCTCGGTGGTCCACACCCGGTCCAGCCGGCCGCGCCCCGCGCTCTGGTGACCGGTGAGCACGAGGGACAGGTCGGTCCACGGCCGGTCCGGGCGGGGCCCGCGCGCCTGCCGGGTCACGGCGGCCGTCAGGTGCTCGTTGGTGGAGCCGACCTCGTCGAGGACGTCGATCCGTCCCAGGCCGAGGTCTGCCAGGGCCGCGCGCACGGCGGGGGCGCGCAGGTCGTCGGCGCAGGGGTCGGGCACGGCTCTCCTCGCTCGGTCGTCTTGGTCCGGTGGTCTTGGTCCGGTGGTCCTGGTCCGGTGGTCCTGGTCCGGTCGTCGCGGTCCGGGGCGGGCGGTGCTGTCCGGCCGGGCGCCGTCCGCGTAGTGTTCGGACCACATCCACAGTAGTAGCCCGGTTCCCCGGGAACCGGCTGGACGGTCCCGTCCGGCCCGCCGGGACCGCGGCCCCGATCCTCAGGAGCCATCGTGAGCGCAGCCGAGAACCGCACGACGTTCGCCGTCACCTACGTCTACGGGGGGCCCGCCGACGTCCTGGCCGCGCGCCGGCCGGAGCACCGGACGTACCTCGGCGGGCTCGTGGCGCAGGGGCACCTGCTCGCCTCCGGCCCGTTCGACGACGCCGCCGCGCCCGGCGCGCTGCTGATCTTCGCCGCCGAGGACGCCGCGGAGGTCGAGCGGCTCTCGGACGAGGACCCGCTGGTGCGCCACGGGGTGGTCACCGAGCGGACCGTCCGCCCCTGGAAGGTGGTCCTCGGCCGGGTCGGCTGAGCACCGCCCGGTGTCCCCCGGCGCCGGGCGCGGATTTTGTAGGAGTTCTACAACGGAGGCCCGCGCGGCCGCGGACTAGAGTGGGCTGGTCCCCTGACCACCCCGGACCGGACCGATCGGCCCGCCGGGCCGGCCGCGTACCAGACCACGAGGTGCCTGTGACCCACGACCTGACGACCACCGCCGGCAAGATCGCCGACTTCCACGACCGCAGGGCCCGCTCCGAGGTCCCCGCGGGGCAGGCGGCCATCGAGAAGCAGCACGCCCGCGGGAAGAACACCGCCCGCGAGCGCGTGGAGATGCTCCTGGACGAGGGCTCGTTCGTGGAGTTCGACGCCCTCGCGACCCACCGCTCGACCGCCTTCGGGATGGCGGCGAAGAAGCTGCCCGGTGACGGCGTGGTCAGCGGATACGGCACGGTGGACGGCCGCCTGGTGGCGGTCTACTCCCAGGACTTCGCGGTGTTCGGCGGGTCGCTGTCCCAGGTCAACGGCGAGAAGATCGTCAAGGTGCAGAAGTTCGCCCTGCGCAACGGCTGCCCGGTCATCGGGATCAACGACGGCGGCGGGGCGCGGATCCAGGAGGGCGTGGCGTCGCTGGCCATGTTCGCGGACATCTTCAACATGAACGTCCGCTCCTCCGGGGTGGTCCCCCAGATCTCGCTGATCATGGGCCCGTGCGCGGGCGGGGCGGCCTACTCCCCGGCCCTGACCGACTACATCGTGATGGTCGACAAGACCTCGCACATGTTCATCACCGGCCCGGACGTCATCAAGACGGTCACGGGCGAGACGGTGGACATGGAGACCCTGGGCGGGGCGCGCCAGCACAACACGACCACGGGCACGGCCACCTACCTGGCCGAGGACGAGCAGGACGCGCTGGACTTCGTGCACGAGCTGCTCGAGTTCCTCCCGGCGAACAACCTTCAGGAGGCGCCCCTGCTGGACCACGACCAGGAGGACGAGGTCACGGACGGGGACCTGGCCCTGGACACGCTGATCCCGGACTCCGCCAACCAGCCGTACGACATGCGCGCGGTGGTCGAGGCGATCGTCGACGACGGGCACTTCCTGGAGATGCAGGCCCTCTACGCACCCAACGTGATGATCGGCTACGCCCGGGTCGAGGGGCACACCGTGGGCGTCGTGGCGAACCAGCCCATGCAGTTCGCCGGCACGCTGGACATCGCGGCGTCCGAGAAGGCGGCCCGGTTCGTGCGCCACTGCGACGCGTTCAACGTCCCGATCCTCACTCTCGTGGACGTGCCCGGGTTCCTGCCCGGCACCGACCAGGAGTTCAACGGCATCATCCGGCGCGGCGCCAAGCTGCTCTACGCCTACGCCGAGGCGACCGTCCCCCTGGTCACCCTGATCACCCGCAAGGCCTACGGCGGGGCCTACATCGTGATGGGCTCCAAGAAGCTCGGCGCGGACATCAACCTGGCCTGGCCGACCGCGCAGATCGGCGTCATGGGCGCCCAGGGCGCCGTGGAGATCCTCTACCGCCGGGACCTCAAGGCCGCCGCGGAGAACGACGAGGACGTCGAGGCGCTGCGCGCCGAGCTGGTGCGCAAGTACGAGGAGAGCCTGCTGAACCCGTACCAGGCCGCGGAGCTGGGCTACGTGGACGCGGTGATCTCCCCGTCCGAGACCCGGGTGCAGGTGCTCAAGGCCTTGCGGGCCCTGCGCGACAAGCGTGCGACGATGCCCACCAAGAAGCACGGGAACATCCCGCTGTGACCCCCCGCGAGCCCGTCGAGGGCACCCCGTCCCTGCGCTTCACCGCCGGCAGCCCCACGCCGGAGGAGATCGCCGCCGTCACGGCCGTCCTGCTCGCGCGCCAGGACGCGGGCGAGGCCGCCGCGAAGGGCTCCCCCGGGCGCCACGACCAGTTCCGGCGGATGCGGCTGGGACTGCGGCTGCGCCCGGGTCGCGGCGCGTGGCGGCGGACCCGCCCCGAGGAGTGACCCGCTCCGGGAAGTGACCCGGCTTCGAGGAGTGACCCGCTCCGAGGAGTGACCCCCTCCGGGAAGTGACCCGGCTTCGAGGGGTGACCCGGCCCGAGGAGCGGAACGGGCGGAGTGCTCCCTGGTGGGGGCCGCTCACGGCTCCCGGGGGACCCAGCGCGAGACGATGAGCGCCACCGTGATGCCCACGAGGGCGAGCACGGCCGTCACCGCCCACGTGAGGTCCCAGGTGCCCGTCGCCTGCGCGACCGACGCGACGGCGGGCGGGCCGGCGAACTGACCCAGGGCGTTGAGCTGCTGGCCCAGACCCAGCGTGGTGGCCACCGTGGTGGGCGTGGGGGCGACCCGCATGAGGCTGGCGATCGCCGTGGTCGGCACCACTCCCCCCACGGCGGAGAAGACCAGGACCGCGCCGTACCGGGCGCCGAAGCGCGCCCCCTCGTCCAGCAGCGGGGCGATCCCGAACGCGACCACGGCGGCCAGTCCCAGCACGGCGAAGCCCGTGCACCACAGCACCACCGGGCGCACCCCGCGCTGCAGGGCCCGGCCCGCGCCGAGGTTGCCCACCACGTTGACCCCCGCGGCGAGCGCGCTGAGCCCCGCCGCGGCGCCCGCCGCGATCCCGGCCTCGGCGTACATGGAGGGCAGGAACTGCACCACCCCGTTCCACTGGGCGGTGTAGAGCCCGAAGACCAGGGCCACGAGCCACGGCCCGGGCGCGCGCAGGGTCAGGCTGAGGCGCTGCCGGACCCCGTGCACCACCACGTGGGCCGGGTCCGGCGGGACCAGGGCGAGCACCAGCAGGCCCAGGAGCGCGGAGCCGGCCGCGGCCGCCGCCCACCAGGTGCGCCAGCCGAGGGCCTCGCTGAGCAGGCCCCCGAGCAGCAGGGAGAGGGCTGCGGCGACCGGGATGTGGCAACCCCACAGCCCCACCAGCAGGGACACCCTGGCCGGGGCCACGGTGCGCCGGATCAGCGCCGGGGCGCAGATCGACACGAGCATGAACCCCACGCCCTCCAGCACCCGGGAGCCCAGCAGCGGGCCGTACCCCGTGGCGAGCAGGCCCGTCACGGAGCCCGCGGTGAGCAGGCCCAGTCCGAGCACCAGCCCCCGGCGCAGGCCGATGCGGTCCCCGGACAGGCCCACCAGCACGCCCAGCAGCATGCCGGCCACCTGCACGGTGGAGAGCAGGAACCCGCCCTGCACCAGGCTCAGGCCCAGCTCGGCGGAGAGCACGGGCAGCGCCGGGGAGAGCTTCCACACGTGCAGGGCGCCCACCACCCCCGCGGCCACCACGAGCAGGGCGTGCCCGGTCCCGGCGGCGCCCGAGGGCCCGGCCGGGACGGTGGCGGTCGGCACGGAGTTCGCGCGCGGCGCAGGAGCGGGCATGCACCGCAGTCTAGGGAGCACCTGGCGCTACCGTGACGTGCATGACCGATGAACGGCCCGACCCCGCGTCCACCGCCGGCTCCCGGCCGGCGCCCCTCGGCACGGGCCGGCGCGAGCCCACGGCCGTCGACGCCGTGGCCGAGCGCTGGTTCGCGCGCGCCATGGAGCTGGATCCGGCCCGCGCCGCCGTGCACGGCCTCCCCGGGCACGGGACCGGGTACCGCGACTTCGGGCCCGAGGGCCTGGAGGCCCGGACCGAGGCCGTCCGCCGGACGCTGGCCGAGCTCGCGCACGCGAATCCGGCGGACGACGTCGACCGGGTCACGGCCCACGCGCTGCGCGAGCGCCTCGGCCTGGAGCTGGACCTGCACGAGGCGGGGCTGCGGGGCGGGGAGGTCAACAACATCTCCTCCCCCGTGCAGGAGATCCGTGAAATCTTCGACGACCTGCCGAAACGCACCGCCGAGGACTGGGCACAGATCGCCGGACGGCTGCGCGCCGTGCCCACCGCCGTGGACTCCTACGTCCGGGGCCTGCGGCACGCCCGCTCCCGGGGCCGCTCGGCCTCCGCGGCGCAGTTGCGCAACGCGGCCGCACAGTGCACCGGCTACGCGGCGCGGCACGGCTTCTTCGCCGAGCTGGCGCGCAGCCCCCGCGTCCCGGAGGCCCTGCGGCAGGAGGTCGCCGAGGCGGCCGAGGCGGCGCGGCAGGCCTACCGGGGCCTCGCCGCCGTGCTGGGCGGGGAGCTCGCCGCGGACGCGCCCCGCACGGACGCGGTGGGCCCCGAGGTGTACGCCCTGCGCCTGCAGGAGTTCCTGGGCGCCGCCCTGGACCCGGCCTCGGTGTACGCCTGGGGGGTGGAGCAGCTGCGCACGATCGTGGCGGAACAGGAGCGGCTCGCCCACCGTATCGCCCCCGGCGCCACGGTCGCCCAGGCCGTGGCGGCCCTCAACGCGGACCCGGCGCGGCAGCTGCACGGCACCGAAGCCCTGCAGGCCTGGATGCAGGACCTCTCCGACGCCGCCGTGGACGCCCTGGCGGGCACGCACTTCGAGCTGACCGGTCCCATGCGCCGGCTCGAGTGCCGCATCGCCCCGACCCGCGACGGCGGGATCTGGTACTCGATGCCGAGCGCCGACTTCTCCCGCCCCGGGCGCATGTGGTGGTCCGTGCCGGAGGGCACCGAGACCTTCACCACGTGGGAGGAGACCACGACCGTCTACCACGAGGGCGTGCCAGGCCACCACCTGCAGTTCTCCACGGCGCTGGCCAACTCGGGGGAGCTCAACCGGTGGCGGCGGATGGGCGTGTGGGTCTCCGGCCACGGGGAGGGCTGGGCGCTGTACGCCGAGCGGCTGATGGACGAGCTGGGCCACCTGCAGGATCCCGGGGACCGGATGGGGATGCTGGACTCCCAGCGGCTGCGGGCGGCGCGGGTGGTGTTCGACGTCGGTTTCCACTGCGGCTACCGCGTGCCCGCCGAGCTGGGGGACGCCCTCGGCGGGGCCCGCGCCGGCGAGGTGTGGTCGCCCGGGGACGGCTGGCGGTTCCTGCGCTCGAACATCGTGATGGCGGACCCGAAGCTGCGCTTCGAGTGGATGCGGTACATGGGCTGGCCCGGCCAGGCGCCCTCGTACAAGGTCGGCCAGCAGCTGTGGGAGCAGGCGCGGGAGGCGGCCCGCGCCGCTGCCGGCCGGGAGTTCCGGCTGAAGGACTTCCACACCCGCGCGCTGCGGATCGGCTCGGTAGGCCTGGACACCCTGCGCTACGCCCTCGACCTGTGAGCCCCGTCATATTGACGTCACATTTCTTCATCGTCATTCGGTGTTGTATATTTTCGCGCTCTATCGTGGGGACATGATTTCCGCAGAAAGCAATCGCCGGCTGCCCCGATGGATGACCTCCTTCGGCCCGCAGATCGTGCTCGCCCTCCTCCTGGGCGTGGTCCTGGGCACCGTCGCCGACGCCCTCGGCGGCGACCCCGACTCGGATCCGAACTGGCTCATGACCGCGCTGGACACCATCGGCACGAGCTACGTGAGCCTGCTCAAGGCCGCCGTGGTCCCGCTCATCGTGACCGCGGTGATCTCCTCGATCGCCAACCTGCGGGAGGTCTCCAACGCCGCACGGCTGGCGTGGAAGACGCTGCTGTGGTTCGGGATCACCGCCCTGATCGCCGTGACGGTCGGCCTGGTGCTCGGGCTGGTCGTCCAGCCCGGGGCGGGCAGCGGCGCCGTCTCGCCCGCCGAGGGGTACACCGGGACGCAGGGCTCGTGGCTGGGCTTCCTCACCGGCCTCGTCCCCGCCAACTTCCTGGGCCTGCAGGTCTCCTCCTCCGTGCTGGACCCGGAGACTGTCCAGACCAGCCTCGGCTTCAACGTGCTGCAGGTCCTCGTCGTCTCAGCCGCCGTCGGCATCGCCGCCCTCAAGGTGGGCGAGCCCGCGGAGCCCTTCCTGGCCGTGGTCCGCGCCGCGCTGGCCGTGGTGCAGAAGGTCGTCTGGTGGATCATCCGACTCGCCCCGCTGGGCACGCTGGGGCTCATCGGCCGGGCCGTGTTCGAGTACGGCTGGACCTCCATGGGTGGGCTGCTGGCCTTCGTCGCCACCGTCTACGCCGGCCTGCTGGTCGTGGCCCTCGTGGTCTACCCGGCGCTGGTCAAGGCGCACGGGCTGTCCGTCAAGCAGTACTTCTCCGGCGTGTGGCCGGCCGTGCAGCTGGGCTTCGTCTCCCGCTCCTCGGTGGGCACCATGCCTCTGACGCAGCGCGTCACCGAGCGCAGCCTCGGGGTGCCCCGCGCCTACGCCTCCTTCGCCGTGCCGCTCGGCGCGACCACCAAGATGGACGGCTGCGCCGCGGTCTACCCCGCGATCGCCGCCCTGTTCGTCGCGCAGTTCTACGGGATCGACCTGGACGTCACCCACTACGTGCTGATCGCGCTCGTGTCCGTGCTGGGCTCCGCGGCGACCGCCGGCACCACCGGGGCCACCGTGATGCTCACCTTGACGCTGTCCACGCTGGGCCTGCCGCTCGACGGCGTGGGCCTCCTGCTGGCCGTGGACCCGATCATCGACATGGGCCGCACCGCGCTCAACGTGGCGGGCCAGGCCCTGGTGCCCACGATCGTCGCCCACCGCGAGGGACTGCTGGACCGCGGGCTCTACGACGCCCCGCGCTCCGGCGACCCGTTCGTGCCCGAGGACGCCACCCCCGGGACCACGGAGCCCGGCACGGAGTCCGGCACGGTCGCCGCCCCGGAGCCGCTCCCGGAGGACGCCCCCGCGGCCCGTTGAGCCGCGGCGCCGCCGCCGTCCGCACCGTGCGGGGCGGGGAACTGCGAGAATGCCCGACGCATTCCGGCAGTTCCTCGCCCCTCGCTGTTCCGGGACGTGTCACGGGCTAGCCTGGGACCGGCATGAGAGCTGGGTCACAGCAGGGGACAGGAGGCGGCGCGTGGGCGCACCGGCGGACGGACCGACGACGACGGACCCGTTGCTGCGCCTGTCCTGGGCCCGGTCGCTGGACCACCTCTCGGCACCCGAGCGCTGCGCCCCGCGGATCGTGCTGGACGGCTCCGACGTCCGGGAGGCCCGCTCCCCGCTGCGGCTGCTGATGCCCGTGCTCGACGAGCTGCTCACCCCGCTGGCGGAGGACACCGGGCTGGTCGTGGCCGTCACGGACCCCAGCGGCGTGCTCCTGCGGGTCCGGGGCAGTGCCGCGACGCGGCGGCGCGCCGAGGCCATGGGCTTCGTCGAGGGCGCCGACTGGTCGGAGCCGGCCGTGGGCACCAACGCCCCGGGCACGGCCCTGGTCCTGCGCCGGCCGGTGACCGTGCACCGCGAGCAGCACTTCTACCCCGAGGCCCGGCCCTGGTCCTGCACGGCCGCCCCGTTGCTGCACCCGGTCACGGGGGAGCTGCTCGGGGCGGTGGACCTGACAGGCGGGGACGCCGCCGCCGCCCCGGCCACCCGGGCGCTGGTCGGCGCGGCGGTGCGGGCCGCCCGTGCCGAGCTCGCCCTCGCCCTGCGCGCGGGCCCGCAGCTCCGGGGGTCCGCGCCGGCCGCCGGCCGCCGGGCGTTCCTGCGCGTGCTCGGCGAGGCCCCGCCGGCGCTGGTGCTGGACGGGCAGGCCCTGGAGCTCACCGAGCGCCACGCGGAGATCCTCCTGGCCCTCTCCCGCGCCGGGTCCGGGCTGAGCACCGCGGAGCTGTCGGAGCAGCTCTGGGGCGGCCGGGCGCAGGAGACCACGGTGCGCGCCGAGGTCCTGCGGCTGCGCCGGCTGCTCGATTCCCGGGGCGGACCGGCGATCGCCTCGCGCCCCTACCGGCTGGAGGCCGCCCTGCCCTCGGACGCCGGCCGGGTGCTCGAGCTGCTCGCCCGGGGCTCGCACCGGCGAGCGCTGCGCGAGTACACCGGGGCGCTGCTGCCGCACTCCGAGGCGCCCTCCGTCGTGGCCCTCCGCCACCGCCTCGCCGGGCTCCTGCGCGAGGCCGTCCTGACCGACGGCTCGGCCGAGGCGGTGCGCGAGTACCTGGCGCTGCCGGAGGCGGCCGAGGACGCCGAGGCGTGGGCGCTGCTGCTGCGCCTCCTGCCGCCCCGCTCCCCAGCCCGGGCGGCGGCGGTGCTCGAGCTGGAGCGGCTGCGCCGCTGACCGGGACCGGCGCCCGGTGCAACGTGCGTGCAACGCGGCCCGGGCTAACGTGACGTGCATCACCTCACGGCGCGCCCGGGTCCGGACCGCGCTCGTGACACCCGCACCGCCACGCACCAGGAGCACGTCACCATGAGCGTTGAAACCCAGTCCCTCACCACCGTCTACGCGCAGCCGGGCACGGAGGGCTCGAAGGTCACCTTCAAGCCCCGCTACGAGCACTGGATCGGCGGGCAGTGGATGCCGCCCGTGCAGGGCCGGTACTTCGAGAACATCTCCCCGGTCAACGGCAAGCCCTTCACCGAGGTGGCCCGCGGCACCGCCGAGGACATCGACGCCGCCCTCGACGCCGCGTGGGCCGCCGCCCCGGCCTGGGGGAAGACGCCCGTGGCGGAGCGGGCGCTGGTGCTCCACCGGATCGCCGACCGAATGGAGGCCAACCTCGAGATGCTCGCCGTGGCCGAGACCTGGGACAACGGCAAGCCCGTGCGCGAGAGCATCAACGCGGACATCGCCTTGGCCATCGACCACTTCCGCTACTTCGCCGGGGCGATCCGCGCCCAGGAGGGCACGCTCTCCCAGCTCGACGACAACACCACGTCCTACCACTTCCACGAGCCCCTCGGGGTGGTCGGGCAGATCATCCCCTGGAACTTCCCGATCCTGATGGGCGTGTGGAAGCTCGCCCCGGCTCTGGCCGCAGGCAACGCCGTGGTGCTCAAGCCGGCCGAGCAGACCCCCGCCTCGATCATGGTGCTCATGGAGCTGCTCGCGGACATCCTGCCCCCGGGCGTGGTCAACGTGGTCAACGGCTTCGGTGTGGAGGCCGGCAAGCCACTGGCCTCGAGTCCGCGGATCCGCAAGATCGCCTTCACCGGCGAGACCACCACCGGCCGGCTCATCATGCAGTACGCGTCCCAGAACATCATCCCGGTGACCCTGGAGCTGGGCGGGAAGTCCCCGAACATCTTCTTCGAGGACGTCGCCGCCGCCCAGGACTCCTTCTACGACAAGGCCCTCGAGGGCTTCGCGTTCTTCGCCCTCAACCAGGGCGAGGTGTGCACCTGCCCGTCGCGGGCCCTGATCCAGGGCTCGATCTACGACCGGCTGCTCGCCGACGGCGTGGAGCGCGTGCAGGGCATGGTCCAGGGCAACCCGCTGGACCTCGACACCCAGGTCGGCGCGCAGGCCTCCAACGACCAGCTGCAGAAGATCCTCTCCTACTTCGACATCGGCAAGCAGGAGGGCGCGAAGGTGCTCGTGGGCGGGGAGCGCAACGTCCTGGACGGGGACCTCGCCGAGGGCTTCTACGTCTCCCCCACGGTGTTCGAGGGGCAGAACTCGATGCGCATCTTCCAGGAGGAGATCTTCGGGCCCGTCCTGTCGGTGACCCGCTTCACCGACTACGCCGACGCGATCGCCACCGCCAACGACACCCTCTACGGCCTCGGCGCCGGGGTGTGGGCCCGCAACGGCAACCTCGCCTACCGCGCCGGCCGCGACATCCAGGCCGGGCGCGTGTGGGTGAACCAGTACCACAACTACCCCGCCCACTCCGCGTTCGGCGGTTACAAGTCCTCGGGCATCGGCCGCGAGAACCACCTCATGATGCTGGACCACTACCAGCAGACCAAGAACCTGCTGGTCTCCTACTCCGAGGACGCCCAGGGCTTCTTCTAGGCCGTACACCGCCGCCGAGGGGCCTCGTCCTGCCGGTCCGCACGCCGCGCACCGGCAGGACGCGGCCCCTCGGCGCGCGACCCGGCGGTGCGTATCCTGGGACGGTGACTCCCCGCCTCGTCCTCGCCTCTCGCTCCCCCGCCCGCACCAAGCTGCTGGCCGACGCCGGGATCGGCCACGACCGGCTCGTCTCCGACGTGGACGAGGACGCCGTGGTCCGGGAGCTCGGGGTGACCGGCGCCGAGGAGACCGCGATGGTCCTGGCCCGGGCCAAGGCGGAGGCCGTGGCGGCGCTGCCCGAGGCCGCCGGCGCCCTCGTGGTGGGCTGCGACTCGGTCTTCGAGCTCGACGGCGAGGTGCACGGCAAGCCTCTGGACGCCGCGACGGCGACTGCCCGGATCCGGGCCATGCGCGGGCGCTCGGGGGTGCTGCACACGGGCCACTGGCTCGTGGACACCCGGAGCCCGGCGGACGGCGGGTCCGGCTGGAGCGGCGGCGCGCCCGCCCGGGCCGAGGTGTTCTTCGCGCAGATGTCCGACGACGAGGTCGCGGCCTACGTGGCCACCGGCGAGCCCCTGGAGGTGGCGGGGTCCTTCACCATCGACTCGCTCGGCGCGGCGTTCGTGGAGCGAGTGGAGGGCGACGTGCACGCCGTCGTCGGCCTGAGCCTGAGCACCCTGCGGACGCTGCTGTCCCGGGCCGGGGTGGGCGTGCCCGAGCTGTGGACGGCACGCCGGTGAGGACCCAGCACCGCTGGGACGGCCCTGCGCCTTGTAGGACTCCTACAGAAACCGCGTCGTATTTCCGGTCCGCCGCCGGGTGGTTGGGCGATTGATCCCGGCGGGGAATACAGTGCATCGGAGGATTCGACAAGGAGTGAGACGTGACCGGTAAGAACCCCGCGGACGGCGCCATCCGCCCCATCACCAAGGTGCTCGTCGCCAACCGCGGCGAGATCGCGGTGCGCGTGATCCGCGCCGCCCGCGACGAGGGCATCGCCTCCGTGGCCGTGTACGCCGACCCGGACCGGGACGCCCTGCACGCGCGCACGGCCGACGAGGCCTACGGGCTCGGCGGGTCCACCGCCGCGGACTCGTACCTGGTGATCGACAAGATCCTCGACGTCGCCGCCCGCTCGGGCGCCGACGCTGTGCACCCCGGCTACGGCTTCCTGTCCGAGAACGCCGACTTCGCGCTCGCCGTGCTCGAGGCCGGCCTGACCTGGATCGGCCCCCCGCCCGCGGCCATCGCCAAGCTCGGCGACAAGGTGGCCGCCCGCCACATAGCGGAGAAGGTCGGCGCCCCTCAGGTCCCCGGCACCACCGACCCGGTCGGCTCCGCCGAGGAGGTCCTCGCGTTCGCCGACGAGCACGGGCTGCCCCTGGCCATCAAGGCCGCGTTCGGCGGCGGCGGCCGCGGCATCAAGGTGGTCCGCAACCGCGACGACATCCCGGAGCTCTACGAGTCCGCCGTGCGCGAGGCCACCGCCGCCTTCGGCCGCGGCGACTGCTTCGTGGAGCGGTTCCTGGACGCCCCGCGGCACGTCGAGACCCAGTGTTTGGCCGACGCCCACGGCAACGTCGTGGTCGTCTCCACCCGCGACTGCTCCCTGCAGCGGCGCAACCAGAAGCTCGTGGAGGAGGCGCCGGCGCCGTTCCTGTCCGAGGAGCAGAACCGCCTGCTCTACGCGTCCTCGAAGGCGATCCTGCGCGAGGCCGGCTACCAGGGCGCGGGCACCTGCGAGTTCCTGGTCGGCAGGGACGGCACGATCACGTTCCTGGAGGTCAACACCCGCCTGCAGGTCGAGCACCCCGTGTCCGAGGAGGTCACGGGCATCGACCTGGTGCGCGAGCAGTTCCGGCTGGCCCGCGGCGAGGCCCTCGGCTACGACGACCCGGAGGTCCGCGGCCACTCGATCGAGTTCCGCATCAACGGTGAGGACCCCGGCCGGCACTTCATGCCCTCCCCCGGCACCATCGCCGCCCTCGACCTGCCCGGCGGCCCCGGCGTGCGCGTGGACTCCGGCGTGCAGTCCGGCGAGACCGTGGGCGGGAACTTCGACTCCATGCTCGCCAAGCTGATCGTCACCGGGGCCACCCGGCAGCAGGCCATCGAGCGCTCCCGCCGGGCCCTGGCGGAGCTGCGGATCGAGGGCATGCCCACCGTGGTGCCCTTCCACCGCGCGGTGGTCGCCGACCCCGCGTTCGCCCCCGCGGACGGCGCCCCGTTCGCCGTGCACACGCGGTGGATCGAGACCGAGTTCGACAACACCATCCCGCCGTTCGCCGGCGTCCCGCAGGCCGGGCCCGAGGCCGAGGAGCGCCAGGCGATCGTCGTGGAGGTCTCCGGCAAGCGCCTCGAGGTCGTCCTGCCCGCCCTGCCCGCCGCGGCCAAGCCCAACGGGACCGCGGCCAAGCCCCGCAAGTCCCGCTCGGCGCGCGGCGGCACCGCCGCGGCCGGCGGCGACAGCCTGAGCTCCCCGATGCAGGGGACCATCGTGAAGATCGCGGTGGACAACGGGGACGAGGTGGCCGAGGGCGATCTCGTGCTCGTACTCGAGGCCATGAAGATGGAGCAGCCGCTGACGGCCCACAAGTCGGGCACGGTCTCGGGGCTCTCCGTGAGCCCCGGGGACACCGTCTCGGCCGGCGCCGTCCTGGCGACCATCTCCTGACCCGGCACCCCCGGTCCCGATGAGCACCCGACCGACCGGCTCCACCGCGCGCTGCCTCGTCGACCTCTCCGCGCAGGACCGGCTCCGCAGCGGCGCCCCCGCCCGGGGACCGCGGCTGCGGGTGCTCTGCTGCCCGCCCTCGGGCGCGGCCGCCGGCTACTGGCGGTTCCTGGTCCGCGAGGACGTGCACGTGCTCGGCGTCCAGTACCCCGGCCGGGAGAACCGCTTCCGGGAGCCGCCGGCCTCCTCGGTCGCCGCGCTCGCCGCGGAAGCGGCCGACGCCGTCGCCGGCGCCCCGTGGGCGCCCGCAGGAACGACCTCCGAGCAGCACACCGGGACGTCCACCGAGAGGTTCACCGAGGCGTCCACCGCGGCGTCCACCGCGGCGTCCTCGGGCGTCCCGCTCGTGGTCCTGGGCCACAGCATGGGCGCCTCCGTCGCGGCCGAGCTCGTCTCACGCCTCGAGCACCGGGAGGGCATCAGGGTGTCGTTGCTCGCGCTGTCGGCGAAGACGGCCCCGGGCGCCGTGGACCCCGCCGGCGCTGCGGACGAGGACCTGCAGGCCGGGCTCGACCCGCAGCGCCCGGGCTCGGACGAGGCGCTAGCCCGGTGGCTGCGCCGGCTGGGCGGCACCCCCGAGGCGGTGCTGGAGCACCCCGAGCTGCTGGCCCTGCAGCTGCCCGCCCTGCGCGCGGACCTGCGGGTCTCGATGGCCCACGACCGGCTCCCCGCCCCGGTCGGGGCGCCCGTGCTGCTGCTGCGCGGCACGGCGGACGACACCGTGGACGCCGCCGGCATGGACGCCTGGTGCCCGGTCAGCACCGGGCCCGTGCACCGGCGGGAGTACCCCGGTGGCCACCACCCGCTCGCCGGCCACCGGGACCGGCTGCTCGCGGACCTCGAGGCGTGCGCCGGGCCCGGCGGGGCGCCGGAGCCCAGCCCCCGGTGAGCCGGACGTGCTGAGCGGGCCGCCGTGACGGAGTCCCCGGTCTCGTCCCGGGGTCCCCGCCACGCGCTCTGGACCCCGCTGCCCGCACCCCGCCGGGCCGGCGACGTCCTCCTGGTCCGGGCGCGCGTGACCGAGCTGGTGCCGTGGGCGCGCACGGTCGAGGCGGCATGGCTGGACCCGGCGGAGCGGGCCCGCCGGGACGGCTTCCGGCGCGAGCAGGACCGCGATGCCTTCCTCGCCCGCCGCTGCCTGCTGCGCGCCGTGCTGGCCGAGCAGCTGGGCACCGAGCCGGCCGCGGTGCCGCTCGGGCCCGCACCCGGGGCCGCCGGGCGGCGCGGGCGCCCGGGAGTGCCCGGGCTGCACTTCTCGCTGTCCTCCAGCGGCGGCCACGTCCTGCTCGCCACCGGACCGCGGGAGCTGGGGATCGACGTGGAGGCCGTCCCCGACCTCGCCGGCGCCGAGCAGATGTCCCGCATCCTCCACCCGGCCGAGCGGCGCCGCCTCGCCCGGACCCGCCGGGGGCGCCGGCCTGCCGCCGTGGCCCGCGTGTGGGCCCGCAAGGAGTCCCTGCTCAAGGCCATGGGCGCCGGGCTCTCCCGCGACCCCGCGGTGGACCGCGTGGGCGCCGGCCGGTTCCCCCGCCGTCCGCTGCCCGGCTGGCGGATCCTCGACCTGCCCCTGGGCCCCGGCGGCGCGGACGCCCGGGCCGCGCTGACCGTGAGCGAGTCCTGGACGGATCGCCGCGTCCGGCGCTGAGACGCGGCCGGACCCGATGCGGTGCACGACCCTGTGCGGTCCAGGGTTCCGGTGCGGCGCAGGAGCCGGCGGGCACCAGGCCCGGCGGCAGTCGAAGTGCCCCCGGATGTCCACACTGTGAGACGGGACACCCACCATCCGGACACCCCGGCGTACCATCGGGTCTTTGTCCCCGCCCACTGCTACAACCGAGGTTTCTCCATGTCCTCTTCGGTGACCGGGCAGGACGCCACCGGCGCGTCCGCCCCCTCGCTCCCCCTGTCCGAGCGCGTGCCCCGCAGCCGGGTGATCCTGGCCTCCCTCGTGGGCACGACGATCGAGTTCTACGACTTCTACGTCTACGCCACCGCGGCCGTGGCCGTGTTCCCCGCCCTGTTCTTCACGGGCGAGGACGAGACGGCCAAGCTGCTGGCCTCCATGGCCACCTTCGCCGCGGCCTTCGTGGCCCGCCCGATCGGCTCCGTGATCTTCGGACACTTCGGCGACCGGATCGGCCGCAAGGCCACCCTGATCGGCGCCCTGCTGACCATGGGCATCGCCACGTTCCTCATCGGCCTGCTGCCCACCTACTACGCGATCGGCCTCTGGGCCCCGCTCATCCTGACGATCCTGCGCTTCTGCCAGGGCCTCGGCCTGGGCGGCGAGTGGTCCGGCGCCGCGCTGCTGGCCACCGAGTACGCCGAGGAGGGCAAGCGGGCGCGCGCCGCCATGTGGCCGCAGCTCGGCGCCCCGTTCGGCTTCATCCTGGCCAACGGCTTCTTCCTGCTGCTGACCATCGTGATGGGCTTCGTCTCGGTCGCCGAGCAGGGCACCGACCACCCGTTCCTCACGTGGGGCTGGCGCGTCCCGTTCCTCGCCTCCGTGGTCATGGTGGTCGTCGGCCTGTACGTGCGGTTCAAGCTCGAGGAGACCCCGGTCTTCCAGAAGGCCCTGGACCAGGGCGAGAAGGTCCGGACCCCGCTGGTCGAGGCGTTCCGGGGCTCGTGGCTGCAGATGATCCAGGGCACGTTCATCATGCTCGCCACCTACATGCTCTTCTACCTGATGACCGCGTGGATCCTCTCCTACGGCATCGGCAGCCCCGCCAACGGCGGCCTCGGCATCCCCTACCGCGACTTCCTGGTGCTGCAGCTGCTCGCCGTGCTCCTGTTCGCCGCGATGGTCCCCGTCTCCGGGTGGGTCGCCGACCGCTTCGGCCGGCGCAGCTCGCAGCTGGTGATCACCTCGGTGATCCTGCTCTTCGGGCTGAGCTTCGGGCTGCTCATGGACCCGGCCGCGGTCGGCACCGGCGAGGACGTCAGCACGGCGCGCGTGCTGTTCTTCCTCACGATCGGCATGACCCTGATGGGCCTGACCTTCGGCTCCATGTCGGCGATCCTGCCCGAGCTGTTCCCCACGAACGTGCGCTACACCGGCTCCGGGGTCGCGTACAACACGGCGTCGATCCTCGGCGCGGCCATCACCCCCTACGTCGCCGTCACCCTCAACGCCAGCTACGGCGTGGGCTCCGTCGGGCTCTACCTGGCGTTCGGCGCCGTGCTGACGCTCGTGGCGCTCTGGTTCTCCCCGGAGACCAAGGACGTCGACATGGCGAACGTGGTCACCCGCCGCTGACCCGGTCCGCCCCGGCCGCACGACAACGGCCGCATCCCGGACGGGATGC
>NZ_BAAAOA010000005.1:0-31661 GCF_039530085.1 Kocuria aegyptia | reverse complement strand
TGCGAGCAGGACTCAGACGTGCACGTGCAGGCGGCGGGCCGCCTCCGAGATCGAGCCCGTCAGGGACGGATAGATCGTGAAGGTGTCGGCGAGGTCGTCGACGTGCAGCTTGTGCGTGACGGCCAGCGAGATCGGGAAGATCAGCTCGGACGCGCGGGGGCCCACCACCACGCCGCCGATCACCGTGCCGGAGCCCTTGCGGGAGAAGATCTTCACGAAGCCGTCCTCGACCGCCATCATCTTGGCGCGCGGGTTGGTGGACAGCTTCAGCATGATGGTGTCCGCCTGGTAGGTGCCGTCCTCGATGGCCTTCTCGCTCACGCCCACGGAGGCGATCTCCGGCGAGGTGAAGATGTTGGAGGCGACCAGGTGGGTGCGCAGCGGCTTGACGGCGTCGCCCATGAGGTGCGCCACGGCGATCCGGCCCTGCATGGCCGCCACCGAGGCGAGCGGGAGAACGCCCGTGCAGTCGCCCACGGCGTAGACGCCCGGCACGGTGGTGCGGGAGACTCCGTCCACCTTGATGTGCCCGGACTCGGCGCGGGCGATCCCGACCTCCTCGAGGCCGAGGTCGTCGGTGGCGGGGATCGCGCCGACGGCGAGGAGGCAGTGCGAGCCGGCGATCTTGCGCCCGTCGGAGAGCGTGGCGACCACGCCGTTCTCGGTGCGCTCCACGGACTCCGCGCGGGAGCGGTTGAGCACGTTCATGCCGCGGCGCTCGAAGACGTTCTCGAGGACGGCCGCCGCGTCCTGGTCCTCGCCGGGCAGCACCTGGTCCCGGGAGGAGACCAGGGTGACCTCGGCGCCGAGGCCGCGGTAGGCGGAGGCGAACTCCGCTCCGGTGACACCGGAGCCGACCACGATCATGTGCTCGGGCACCTCGGTGAGGTGGTAGACCTGCTTCCAGTTGAAGATCCGCTCACCGTCCGGCTTCGCGGAGGGCAACTCGCGCGGGAGGGATCCGACGGCGAGCAGCACGGCCTGCGCGTCGAGGGCGTACTCCAGCCCGTCGTCCGTGGTGACCTGCACGCTGGTGGGGCTGAGCAGCCGGCCGGTGCCCGCGATCACGCGCACCCCCACCCGCTCGAGCCCGCGTTTGATGTCGCGGGACTGGGACGCCGCGAGGCGCAGCAGGCGGGTGTTGACCTTCTCCAGGTCCACGGCGAGGTCGTTGATCTCGTTGCCGTCCTTGCTGCCCCCGCGCACGTGCACCCCCAGGTCCGCGGCCTCGGCGAAGCGGGTCATGGCGTCGGCGGAGGCGATCAGCGTCTTGGAGGGGACCACGTCCGTCAGCACCGCGGAGCCGCCCAGGCCCTGCTGCTCGACGATGGTCACGTCCGCGCCGAGGCTGGCGGCGACCAGGGCGGCCTCGTAGCCGCCGGGACCGCCCCCGATGATGACGAGCTTCTGGATGGAGAATTCGCTGTGTGCAGTCACCCGGCCATTCTTGCAGGTGCGGCTCCGCGGGGAGAACCGCCCGGGCGGCTCCGGCGGCCCGGGACCATGCGGTAGCTTGGGGCGGGTGGACACAGAGCACAGCACCGACCGGGCCGACCCCTTCGAGCTCGCCCAGGAGGCCGCGGACGCCCTCCGCCGCGCCACGGGGGTCGACACGCACGAGATCGCCCTGACCCTCGGCTCCGGCTGGGCCCGGGCCGCCGAGCTGATCGGCGAGACCGTCGCCGAGGTGTCGGCCGCCGAGATCCCGGGCTTCAGCCTGCCCGCCCTCGAGGGCCACGTCGGCACGCTGCGCTCCGTGCGCACGGCCACGGGCCGGCACGCGCTGGTGATCGGCGCCCGCACCCACTACTACGAGGGACGCGGCGTGCGCCCCGTGGTCCACGGCGTGCGCGCCGCGGCCGCCGCCGGGGCGCGGACCATGGTCCTGACCAACGGCAGCGGCGGACTGAACCCGGCCTGGGGGCCGTGCACGCCGGTGCTGATCAGCGACCACATCAACCTCACGGGGCGGTCCCCGCTCGAGGGAGGCACGTTCGTCGACCTCACCGACCTGTACTCGCCGCGGCTGCGGGAGCTGGCCCGCGGAGTGGACCCCACCCTCGACGAAGGGGTCTACGCGCAGTTCCCCGGCCCGCACTACGAGACGCCGGCCGAGATCCGGATGGCCGGGGTGCTGGGCGCGGACCTCGTGGGGATGTCCACCGCGCTGGAGGCCATCGCCGCCCGGCACGCCGGGATGGAGGTCCTCGGGATCTCCCTCGTGACCAACCAGGCGGCCGGGATCTCCCCGACCCCGCTGTCCCACGAGGAGGTCCTCGAGGCCGGGCGGACCGCGGGCGACCGGATCTCCGAGCTGCTCGCCCGCATCGTCGCCCAGCTCTGACCGGCCGGGACGGACTCCCGGTCCGGCACCCCGGCGCACCCGACGCCCCAGGAGACCGCGCCATGACCACCGACCCCCGCACCGAGCAGCTCCTCGACGCCGCGCGCGCGTGGGGGGCCGCCGATCCCGACCCCGTCACCCGCGCCGAGCTGGGGGCCCTCGTGGAGGCGGCCGCCGGCGGCGACGGCGCCGCGCGGGCGGAGCTCGCCGACCGCTTCGCGGGCACCCTCCAGTTCGGCACCGCGGGACTGCGGGCGGCGCTGGGCGCCGGGCCGATGCGGATGAACCGGGTGGTGGTGCTGCGCGCCGCCGCGGGCCTGGCCGCCCACGTCCTGGCCGCCGGGACCTCCTCGGACCTCCCGGCGGGATCCGCCCCGCGCCCCCGCGCAGTGATCGGCTACGACGCCCGCCGCTACTCCGACGTCTTCGCCCGGGACACCGCCGCGGTGTTCACGGCCGCCGGCATCGAGACGCTGCTGATGCCCGCCCCGCTGCCGACCCCCGTGCTCGCGTGGGCGGTGCGGGCCCACGAGGCCGAGGTGGGCGTCATGGTCACGGCCAGCCACAACCCGCCGGCGGACAACGGCTACAAGGTCTACCTCGGTGGCCGGGCCGTGGCGCCGGAGGCCCGCGGCTGCCAGATCGTGGCCCCGCACGACCGGTCGATCGCCGAGCGGATCGCGGCCGTGGGCCCCGTCGAGGACATCCCGCGGGCGCAGGGCGGGTGGACGGTCCTGCCCGGAAGCGTCGAACAGGACTACCTCGACGCCGTCGTCCCCGCGGCCGCGCGCGCCGAGCGCGCCCTGCGGATCGTCCTCACCCCGCTGCACGGGGTGGGCGGGCGCACGACGACGGAGGCCCTGCGGCGGGCCGGCCTCGCCGACGTGCACGTGGTCCCGGAGCAGGCGGAGCCGGACCCGGACTTCCCCACCGTGGCGTTCCCCAATCCCGAGGAGCCCGGGGCCCTGGACCTGGCCCTGGCCACCGCCCGGACCGTGGGGGCGGACCTCGTCCTCGCCAACGACCCCGACGCGGACCGGGTGGCCGTGGCCGTCCCGGTGCCCGGGGGCGCGGGGCAGGACTGGCGGATGCTGCGCGGCGACGAGGTCGGGGCCCTGCTCGGCCACGCCGCGGCGACCCGGTGCGCAGGACGCGCCGGCGCCGTGTTCGCGAACTCGATCGTCTCCTCGCGGCTGCTGGGGCGGATCGCGGCCGCGGCGGGGATCGCCCACCAGGAGACGCTGACCGGGTTCAAGTGGATCGCCCGCGTCCCGGGCCTCGTGTTCGGCTACGAGGAGGCGCTGGGCTACTGCGTGGCGCCGGAGGTGGTCCGGGACAAGGACGGAATCAGCGCGGCCGTGGCCGTGGCGGAGCTCGCCGACGAGCTGCGCGCGCAGGGCCGGACCCTGCTGGACGTGCTGGACGATCTCGCCCTGGCCCACGGGTTGTACGCGACCGACCAGCTGAGCATCCGGGTGGCGGACCTGGGACGCATCCCGGCCATGGCGGACGCCCTGCGGGACGACCCGCCGGCGGCGCTGGGCGGCTCCGAGGTCGTGGAGGTCGCGGACCTCGCCGCCCCGGGGACCGGGCTGCCGCCCACCGAGGGCCTGCGCCTGCTCACCGCGGACAGCACCCGGGTGATCGTGCGCCCCTCCGGGACGGAGCCGAAGCTCAAGTGCTACCTCGAGGTGGTCGCCCCGGTGGCCGGCCGTGCCGCCCTGCCCGCCGCCCGGGCCGAGGCGCAGGAGCGGCTCGGGCGGATCCGCGCCGAGCTCGAGGCCGCGCTGGGGCTCTGACGGCCCACGGGCACCGACGGCCCGGGAGCACCGACGGCCCGCGGGGACTCCCGGCCCGTCCCGGCGGCCGGACCGCACGGCGAGGATCAGGAGACCGGGGTCCGCGTTCCGCCCTCGTCCCGGGCGAGCACCCGGCGCGAGATGGCCCGGGTGGCCCGGGTGACCACCTGCTCCAGCGGGCCCTGGCCCCGTGCCCGTCGCCACAGCAGGGCGAACAGCGTGAACACCACGAGCTGGCACGCCGTCCAGACGGCGGGGGCGAGCTCGAAGTATCCGGGCCAGAGCACGAGCAGGTGGACCGTGTAGAGCGTGAACGTCATCGCGCCCGCCGCCGCGATCGGCGCGAGCATCCTGGCGGCGACGCGCTCGAGGAGCAGGCAGACGCCGAGGACGGACAGCGCCAGGCCCACGTTGAGCGCCAGGAAGAACGGGGTGTTCGAGTGCGGCGCCGAGATCAGCAGCCACCACAGGGTGTCGGTGGGCAGCGTGGGGTCCCCGCCGAACACGAGCACCTCGTCGATCTGCGACTCCTCCATCCAGGGCGTGCCCTCGGCGATGGCCTCGTAGCCGCCGAGCACCTGCAGGGCGAGGGCGGAGGCCGACCACACGAGCAGGGCCACGGCGGCCCCGACCGTCGCGAGCAGCGTCTGCACCCTGCGGCTCGTGAGGTCCGTGCGCCCCACGGCGAGGCCGGCCAGCAGGAACGCCATCCAGGGCAGGGCGGGGTAGACGCCCGTCAGCAGCAGCTGGGACAGCACGGTGCCCGGGTCGAGGACCAGGTCCACGAGGCTGGGGTTCTCGTACTCGAGGCCGGGCAGCACGTCGACGGACCACTGCATGAGGAAGGGCGCGAGGAGCGCGAAGAGCGCGGCGCACAGCAGGAGGGACCGGGTCCGCAGGCGCAGGAAGGGCACGGCCAGCAGGAAGAGCATCCCGTAGTAGATCAGGATGTTGCTCACCGGCAGCTCGAGGAAGCCGAGGAGCAGGCCGACCAGCGCGATCACGCCCGCCCGCCCCGCCAGGGACCATCGGGAGGCCGTCATCCGCCGTCCCGTGCGGGGGGTGCGCCCGCCCGAGGCGAAGGCCAGGCTCACCCCGGCCAGGGTGGCGAACAGTGCGGCGGAGTGGCCGGCGAACAGTGTCCAGGACCAGTGCGCCTCGCCGGTCCGCTCGTCCCACGAGGGCAGCGTGTGCACGGCGACCATGCCGAACAGGGCCAGGCCGCGGGCGGCGTCGACGCCGATGAGACGGCGGGCCGGCCGGGGGACGCCGGCGGCGTCGGCCCCGGCCCCTCCGGCGGGGGCACCGGCGGCGGCGGTGGCCGCCCCGGACGGCGGCGTGCGTGGTACGGACATGCAATTCCCCCCAGGAATCGGTCGGTTCGTGCACCGGGGCCGGGACCGGCCCCGTCCGCGCCCCCCGGCGCGGCGCCCGCGCGGACGTCGTGGACGACGGCCGCGCGGTGCACTGGTGCACATCCCAGCTTACAAGAGCAAACGCCGAACGGGCCCCCGGCACCGGACTCGTCCTGGGATCCGCCTCAGGACTCCTCCGGGGAGTCCTCCGGGGAGTCCTCCGGGGAGTCCTCCGCGGCGGCCGCCAGCGCGCGCTCGAGGATGCGGGCGTACGGCAGCCCGAAGTGGTCCACGCCGTCCCGGTACCGGATCCGGGCGCGCTCGTAGCCCTGGTCCTCGTACCACCGGTGCCCGTCCCACGCCGCGGACACGGCGTTGAACCTGGCCCGCGGATCGCTCCCGTCGTCCTCCGTGCCCACGTCCCAGCGCAGGCGCAGCTCCCGGAGCTGCTCGCGGGTGGGCTCCGCGGCGGGCGAGTCCGGGGCCTGTCCGCCGCCCATCATGATCGCGCCGCCGCCGGGCACGAGGTCGACGTGGTCCGCCAGCAGCTCCTGACTGATGAACTGGGCCCCGCCGGAGTACCCGGTCAGCCAGGTGCGGGAGCGGTCGATGTCGTACTCGCGCTCGAGGCGCTCCTCGACGAGCGCCAGGAACCAGCGCGCGTTGCGGTCCCGCTCCTCCCACCAGGTGATCTCCCCCGCGCGGTCGGGGGTCCGCGGCACCACCAGCAGCAGGTTGTGCTCCCGCGCGACCTCCGCCAGGCAGGAGGCGGTGTACTGGGGGTTCTCGTACTCGAAGGCCCCGTCCCCGTGGAAGTGGTAGACGACGCCCACCGGCCGGTCCCAGTCCAGGCCCTCGGCGAGGACGTGGTAGGAGCTGGTGATCCCGTCGTGCTCGTAGTCGAGCTGGAAGCGGTCCTGCCGGTCCTCCCCCGGGCCGAACACGCGGGCGTCCAGCACGGCGGCGTCCGTGGGACCGCCGGGACCGCGGGCCGTCACCCGGACGCCGTCGAGACCGTAGCGGGCACAGGACACGGTCTCGGGGGTCTCCGCCTGCGGGGTCTCCTCGTCCCGGCCCAGCAGGAGGGACACGGTCGCGACGAGCAGGAGCACCAGCGCCAGGGCACCGGCCCCGATCAGGCGCAGCCGTCGCCGGGCGCGCCGGGACGCCTGGCCGCGGTGGCGGTGCCGGTGCGTCAGCCAGGACCAGGGCCACCGGGGACCGCGCCGAGGGTGTTGTCGTGTCACCCGGTCATCTTATGAAGGAGTCCCTGGGAGAACGCCCACGACGTGCCGTCAGGCGGGGAGGGCGACGAGCACCCGCCCGTCGCGCACCTCGGCCGGGTGCACCGGCAGGGCGGGGCCGTCCCCGGTGAGGCACGAACCGGTCGCGAGGTCGTACACCTCCTTGTGCAGCGGCGAGGCGACCGTGACGGCCGAACCGCGGGAGCCGAGGATGCCGCGCGCCATCACGCAGGCCCCGGTGCGGGGATCACGGTGGTCGGCCGCGAGCACCGTGGCGGCGTCCACCCGGTACAGGGCCACCTGCCGGCCCGCCACCCGGGCGGCCTCGCCCCACAGGGGCTCGAGGTCCGCCAGGGCGCACACGTCGTGCCACGTCGTTGCGGCCGCCCGGGGCGCGGCGGCCGCCGGCCCGGCGGGCGGGGTCGGGGTCGGGGTCGGGGTCGGGGTCGGGGTGAGGGTGGTCGTCATGGGGGCCTCCTGCGGCTCGGGCAACGTCGTGCTCGACGTTAGGCGGGGCCGATGACGCACGTGCTCCGGGGCGGTTTCACGTCCGTCAAGGTCCGCTCACACGGAGCCGGGGCACCGGTGAGGGAAGCGAAAAGCGACCGGAACGGCGGGGCAACGGGAGGGCAATCCCGTCTCCCTAGAGTCGGGGGCAACGCCCCAGCCGCCCGCCAGCTCCCGGAGGTCCCCGTGCCGCGCTCCCCTTTCACCCCGCAGTCCCCCCAGCACGTCGTCGTGGTCGGCGGCGGCCCGGCCGCCCACCGGTTCGCGGAGGCGGTGCTCTCCGCGGAGGACCACCACGTGCGCCTGACCGTGTTCGCCGACGAGCCGTGGGTCCCGTACGACCGCGTCCAGCTGTCCAAGGCGCTGACGGGCCCGGCGGGCGCCGTCGGCCTGACCCTGGGCGGCGGCACCGTGTGGCAGGACCCGCGGGTGGAGCTGCGCCAGGGCGTGGAGGCCCGCGAGTTCGACCCCGCGGCGCGAACGGTCACCGCGGCGGACGGGACCGTGACCGGCTACGACGAGCTCGTCCTGGCCACCGGCTCCGACGCCGCCCGCCTGGACGTCCCCGGCGCCCACCACGCCTTCGTCTTCCGCACCCTCGACGACGTCGCGGGCATCCGCGCCGAGGTCGAGCGGCTGCGCGCGCTCTACGGGCGCACCCCGCGCGGCGCGGTCATCGGCGGCGGCCTGCTGGGCCTCGAGGCCGCGGGCGGGCTCCAGGAGCTCGGCGCGGAGGCCACGGTGGTGCACTCCCGCAAGTGGCTGATGAACGCCCAGCTCGACGAGGGCGCCGGCCGCTCCCTCAACGCCCTCATCGCCGCGCGCGGCGTGCGCCTGCACCTGGGCGAGCGGCCCTCCGGCGTGGGGCTGCGCAAGTCCGACGGCGAGGTGAGCGCCGTGGAGTTCCGGGACTCCGCCGACCTCGAGGCGGACCTGGTCATCGTGGCCACCGGCATCCGGGCCCGGGACCGGCTGGCCTTCAACGCGGGCCTCGAGACCGCCCCGCGCGGGGGCGTGGTCATCGACGAGGCCTGCCGCACCTCCGCGGAGCGCGTGTGGGCGATCGGTGAGGTCGCGTCCTGGAACGGGGAGTGCCTCGGGCTCGTGGCCCCCGCGAACACCATGGCGGAGATCGTCGCGGACCGGCTCGCGGGCGGGCGCTCCACGTTCGACGGCTTCGACACGGCGACCAAGCTCAAGCTCTCCGGCGTGGATGTCGCGTCCTTCGGGGACGCCTACGGGGAGACCGAGGACTGCCTCGAGGTCGTCTATGCGGACCCCGCCCGCGGGATGTACCAGAAGATCGTGGTCACCCAGGACGCGCGGACCCTGCTGGGCGGGGTGTTCGTCGGCGACGCCGAGCCGTACAACGCGCTGCGCCCGCTGCTGGGCCGGGAGCTGCCCGGTGAGCCCGGCGCCTATCTCTCCGCGTCCGGCGGGGACGCCCCGGCCGGGGACCTGCCCGACGACGCCGTGATCTGCTCCTGCAACAACGTCACGACCGGGGCCGTGCGGGAGCAGATCTCCTGCGGCGTGCACGAGATCGGCGAGCTCAAGAAGTGCTCGCGCGCCGGCACGCAGTGCGGGTCCTGCCTGCCGATGCTCAAGAAGACCCTGGACGCGGGGCTGGCCAAGGCCGGTGTCGAGGTCTCGAGAGCGCTGTGCGAGCACTTCGAGCTCTCCCGCGCCGAGCTCTTCGAGGCCGTGCGCGCCCTCGACCTGGCCTCGTGGGACGAGGTCGTCGACCGCTTCGGCACCGGCCTGGGCTGCGACATCTGCAAGCCCGTGGTCGCCTCCGTGCTGGCCTCGCAGCGGGACGAGTACGTGCTCGACGCCGGCCGGGGCGCCCTGCAGGACACCAACGACCGGGCCCTGGCCAACATGCAGAAGGACGGCACCTACTCCGTGGTCCCGCGCGTGCCCGCCGGGGAGATCACCCCGGAGAAGCTCATCGTGCTCGGCGAGGTCGCGCGCAAGTACGGGCTCTACACCAAGATCACCGGGGCCCTGCGCGTGGACATGTTCGGCGCCCGGCTCGAGCAGCTGCCCGAGATCTGGCGGGAGCTCGTGGACGCCGGCTTCGAGTCCGGGCAGGCCTACGGCAAGGCTCTGCGCAACGTGAAGTCCTGCGTGGGCTCCACATGGTGCCGCTACGGGGTGCAGGACTCCGTGGGCATGGCCGTGCGGCTGGAGCTGCGCTACCGGGGGCTGCGCTCCCCGCACAAGTTCAAGATGGGCGTCTCGGGCTGCGCCCGCGAGTGCGCCGAGGCCCGCGGCAAGGACGTGGGCATCATCTCCACGACCGACGGCTGGAACCTCTACACCGGCGGCAACGGCGGCGCGAACCCCGCCCACGCCCAGCTGCTGGCCCAGGGCCTGGACGACGAGACCCTGGTCCGCTACATCGACCGGTACCTCATGTACTACATCCGCACCGCGGACCGGATGCAGCGCACGGCCCGGTGGCAGGAGGAGCTCGACGGCGGGATCGAGCACGCGCGCGCCGTCGTCGTCGAGGACTCCCTGGGCATCGGCGAGGAGCTCGAGGCCGCGATGGCCCGGCACGTCGACCGCTACGAGGACGAGTGGGCCGCGACGCTGCAGGACCCCGAGCGGCTGCGCCGCTTCCGCTCCTTCGTCAACGACGCCGCCCCGGACGACTCCCAGGACTACGTCCTGGAGCGCGGTCAGCGCCGGCCCGCGACCGACGCCGAGCGCGCCGCCGCCGAGGCCGGCGAGGGCCCCGTGCTGCTGACCGGCCCGCGCATCCCGGTCCGCGGGGGCGCCGCGGCCACCGGGGCCTGATGCGGCCCGGTCCCGCGTGCGGAGCCCGTGGTGCGGAACCGGAAACCTGGGGTAACACCACGGTCACAGGACCGGCCTACGCTCGGGACATGACCGCCGCCCCCTCAGCCCCCTCCGCCCCCTCCGCCCCCGCCCCCGACGGCCTGGGCACGGCCGGCGCGCTCGGCGAACTGACCGGGTTCCGCGTCGGCGTCACGGCCCACCGCCGCGCCACGGACTTCATCGCCGCCCTGCAGCGCCGCGGCGCGCAGGTGGTGCACGCCCCCGCCCTGATGATCTCCCCCGTGGCAGAGGACACCCGGGTGGTCGAGGACACCCGCACGATGCTCGCCCACCGGCCCGGGATCGTCGTGGTGACCACGGCCTACGGGCTGCGCCGGTGGTTCGAGGCCGCCGACGCGGCGGGCCTCGGGGAGGACCTGCGGGACGCCTTCCGGGCCGCACGGGTCATCGCCCGCGGGGCGAAGGCCCGGGGTCAGGTGCTCTCCCTCGAGCTCGAGGACGCGGAGGTCTCCGAGGACGAGCGGACCTCCTCGGTGGTCGACCGGCTCCTGGCCGACGGCGTGGCCGGCGCCCGCGTGGCCGTCCAGCTGCACGGGCTGACGGACGAGCTGCAGCTCGAGCGGCTCGTGGCCGCCGGGGCGCAGGTGGACACGGTCTCCCCCTACCGGTGGCTGTCGGCCGACGACGGCGAGCGCCTGCCCGCCCTGGTCCGCGAGGTGTGCGAGCGTCGCCTGGACGTGCTGACCTTCACCGCCGCCCCCGCGGTGGACTCCCTGTTCAGCACCGCCCAGGAGCTGGGCCGCTACGAGGACCTCGTGGCCGCCCTGCGCACCGACGTCACGGCCGCCGCGGTGGGGCCCGTGTGCGCCGGGCCCCTGCTGGAGGCCGGCGTGGAGCCGCTCGTGCCGGAGCGCTTCCGGCTCGGCGCCCTGGTCCGGGCGGTGTGCACCCACGCGGTCGAGGAGTGCACCCTGGTGGTGGCCACCCGGCACGGGACGCTGCGGCTGATGAGCACCGGCGCCGCCCTGGAGGACCGGTTCGTCCCGCTCTCCGACGCCCAGGTCGCGGTGCTGCGCGCCCTCGCGGCGCACCCCGGGGCGGTGGTCTCCCGGGGGCTGCTGCTGTCCGCGGTGCCGGGCCTGGAGACCGAGCACGCCCTGGAGATGGTGATCTCCCGGCTGCGCCGGGTCCTGCCGGCGCCCCTGGTCGCCACCGTGATCAAGCGCGGCTACCGGTTGGACCCCTGAGCCGGCGTCCGGGCCACGGCCCGGCGGACCGGCCCGACCACGGCGTTCATCGCCCGCTCCAGCGGGCCCCTCCCGAAGGCCCGCTGCCAGGCGAGGGCGAACAGCACGGAGAGCGTCAGACTTGCGACCAGCCACAGCGCGGGGGCGGTGTAGAAGAGCTCGAAGGACAGGAACACCAGGTGCGCCGTGTACAGGGTGAGGCTCATCGCCCCCATGGCCGCCACCGGCAGCAGCCACACGGCGTGCCGGCGGGCGAGGAGCAGGCACGTGCCGACCACGGCCAGGCCCACCCCGAGGCTCCACGCCACGGAGAACGGCGTGTTGACGTCCGGGGTGGTGAGCACCAGCCACCACGGCGAGGTCGTCGGCAGCCTCCCCTCGGGCCCGTAGGTCAGCAGGCTCTCGAGCTGCTCCGCGGTGAGGTCCGGGTCGCTGAACAGCAGCCTCGTGTAGACGTCCCCGGCGTAGAGCAGCTGCCGTGAGACGAGCTTCGCGGTCACCGCGAGCACCGCGCCCACCACGACCAGCCGGACCTGCACGTCCCGGCGGCGGAGGTTCAGCCGGCCGACGGCCAGGCCCGCGAGCACGTAGGCCAGGTACGGCAGCGCGGGGTAGGTCCCCGTCAGGAGCAGCTGTCCGAGCAGGGCGAGCGGCTCGGTGACCAGGGTGACGAAGGTCGGGTTGTACGAGGAGAACTCCGGCAGCGCGTCACCCACGAAGTGCAGCAGCAGCGGGCCGGCCACCAGGGCGACGGCCGCGCCGAGGAACAGGGCCCGCGGCCCGAGCCCCAGGACGGGCAGGGCGAGCAGGAAGAACACGGCGAAGTAGATCAGGATGTTGTACGCCGGCGGCTCGGGCGGCATGAGGTGGCCGATGAGCAGGCCGAGGACCAGCAGCAGCAGGGCGCGCACCGCGATGCCGGCCCGGGCGGCCGTCATCGCCCGGCCCCGGAGCGGCCGGCGGCCCCCGGAGGTGAGCGCCAGCCCCGTGCCGGCCAGCAGGGCGAACAGGGCCGGGGAGTCACCGGGGAACAGGATCCACGTCACGGTGGGCCTGCCCGTGGCGGCGTAGGACATGGGCAGGATGTGCACGCACATGATGGCCACGAGCGCCAGGCCCCGGGCGGCGTCGAGACCCACCAGGCGCCTCGGGGCACGTCGTGCGGCGCTGCCGGGCCCCGCGGACGGGTTCCCGGTGGGGCGCTCCCTCATCGATGCTCGTCCTCTCCGTCGGGGCCGGTCCGCGGGCACGGGCGGCGGGCGCGACCATCTTCGCACCCGAGCCCACCTGCGCCAACCGGATCCGTCCGGTGACGGCGGCCACCCCGGTGCGAGGACTCACGCCCGGGCGGGGGCCCGTCGGCGGCACCGGGTCCGGTCAGACTGCGGCGGCGTGCTCCTCGACGATGCGGCGCACGGCGTCCTTGCAGCCCCCGCAGCCGGTCGAGGCCCGGGTGGCGCAGCCGACCTCCTCGACGGTGGCAGCCCCCGCCCCCACGGCGTCGGCGATCCGGCCCATCGTCACGCCGGCGCAGTGGCAGACCGTCGACTCGGGCGTCATCCGGGCCTCCTGCCGCGCCCCGGCGTCCGGGCCGTCGAGGCGGAGCAGGACGCCGGGGTCCTCGGGCACGGCCTCGCCGCGGTCGTGGAGCAGCCCGATCTCCGCCGCGGCGCGGGGCAGGCCGAGCACGATGTAGCCCTCCAGCGTGCGGTCGGGGCGCAGCACGAGCTTGGCGTAGCTGCCGGCCGAGCCGTCGGCCCACTGCACCACGGTGCCGCCGTCCGGCCGGGGCTCCCAGGGCAGCCCCCCGACCGTCCCGGCGCAGGCGAGCTCCACCTGGTGGGCCTTGAGCCGCACCGCGGCGGCGGGGCCGTCGGTCAGCGGCGCGAGCACGGCCGTCCCGCCCGCGGCCACGGCGTCCAGCTCCGCACGGAACCGGGCGGCCAGCCACTCCGCCTGCCGCCAGCCGGGGCCGACGAGACCGGACGGGCCCACGCCCTCCCGGCCGGGGCAGACCCGGCAGGAGGGGTCCTTGCACAGCACCTCGGCGCAGTCGCCGATCGCGAAGACCCGCTGCTCGACATCGGCCTCGAGCTCGTGGTCGACCACGATCCCGCGGGCCGTGCGCAGTCCGGCGCCCTCGGCGAGCTCCGTGCGGGCCGTGACGCCGATCGACAGCAGCAGCAGCTCGCCCGGCAGGGTCCGGCCGTCCTCGAGCACGAGCCCGCGGAAGGACCGGTCCTCGTCGAGGGAGACCTCGCGCGCCTGGGCGCCGGATACCACCGGCACGCCGGCGTCCGCGAGGGCGCGGCCCAGCAGCGCGCCGCCGGGGGCGTCGAGGGAGCGGGTCAGCACCCACGGGGCGTGGTGGACCACGGTGACCGGGCAGCCGGCCTCGCTCGCGGCGAGCGCGGCCTCGAGCCCGAGCACGCCACCGCCCAGGACCACCACGCGGCCCCGCCGTTCGACGACGGCGCGCACGGCCCGGGCGTCGCGCAGGTCGCGCAGCGCCGTGACCCCGGCGGGCAGGTGCTCGTAGGCGCGGGGGTCCGGGTTGATCCCGCGCAGCACGGGCAGGTTGGGGCGGGACCCGGTGGCGAGGACGAGCCGGTCGTAGCCGAGCTCGCGGACCTCCCCCGCCGGCCCGTCCGTGACGTGCAGGACCCGGCGGGAGCGGTCGATCCGGGTCACCTCCGTGCCGAGCAGGAGGTCGACCCCGGAGCGGGCCAGGAGCCCCGGGTCGGCCAGGGCCATGCCGGCGAGTTCGGCCCGGCCCGTCGCGAGCTCGCCCACGAGCACCCGGTTGTAGGCCGGGTCGGTCTCCCCGCCGATCACGGTGAGGCGGATCGTGCCCGCGGCGGCGAGGTCGGCGACGTCGTCGACGAAGCGCGCGGCCACGGGGCCGAAGCCGACCACGACCACGTGCTCACCGGGCCGCATGGGGGTGCCCGCCGGGCGGAGGGGACGGTGCGGGGTCATCGGGTCGCCTCCTCGGCGTCGAGCGCGCGGACGGTGACGGAGCCCGCCTTGAACTCGGGCATGGCCGAGAGCGGGTCCACGGCGCCGGAGGACACGAGCCGGTTGGCGGTCTGGTCCCCGGCGTAGTGGAAGGGCAGGAACACGGTGTCCGGGCGGATGTCGCTGCTCAGCTCGGCGCGGGCCATGGCCCGGCCGCGGGCACTGGTCAGCTCCACCGCGGCGCCGTCGCGGATGCCGAGGGAGGCCGCGGTCGCGGGGTGGATCTGCAGCCGGGCGCCGGGGCGGGCCTCCTGCAGCGAGGGCACCCGGCGGGTCTGGTTGCCGGACTGGTAGTGCTCCAGGTAGCGGCCGGTGGTCAGCGTGAGGGTCCCTGCCGCGTGCAGGCGCTCCCGCCGGTTGCCCCGCGGGCTCGGGTCCACGGCCCGCCCGGCGGCCCGCGGCCGGACCGGGACGAGCACGGCCCGCCCGTCCGGGTGGCTGAAGCGGTCGAGGAAGACCCGGGTCGTGCCCTCCGGCGCACCGGCGGGCCAGGGCCAGTAGCAGGCCCGGTCCGCGTCCAGGGCGGCCCGGCTGATCCCCGAGTAGTCGGCCCTGCCCCCGGCGGAGGCCCGGCGCAGCTCCTCGAAGACCTCCTCCGGCTCGGAACTGAACACCCCCGGGGCCTCGAGCCGCCGGGCGAGCTCGGACATGATCCACAGCTCGTCCCGGGCCCCGGGCGGCGGGTCGAGCGCGCGGCGGCGGCGCAGCACCCGGCCCTCGAGATTCGTCATGGTGCCCTCCTCCTCGGCCCACTGCAGCACCGGCAGGACGAGGTCGGCGAACTCGGCGGTCTCGGAGAAGAAGAAGTCGCAGACCACCAGGAAGTCCAGGGCCTGCAGCCCGCGGGCCACGGCGTCCGTGTCGGGGGCGCCGATCACCACGTTGGAGCCGTTGACCCACAGGCAGCGGACGCCGTGCTCGGTGCCCAGGGTGGTCAGCATCTGCGCGGCCGGGATGCCCGCGCCGGGCAGGTCGTCCGGGTCCACGCCCCACACCCCGGCCACGTGGGCGCGGGCGGCGGGGTCCTCGATGCTGCGGTAGCCGGGCAGCTGGTCCGCCTTCTGGCCGTGCTCCCGGCCGCCCTGCCCGTTGCCCTGCCCGGTCAGGGTGCCCCAGCCGGAGCCCTCGCGCCCGGGCAGCCCGAGGAGCAGGGCCAGGTTGATCGCGGCGGTCGCGGTGTCCGTGCCGTCGACGTGCTGCTCCACGCCGCGGCCGGTCAGGACGTAGGTCCCCTTCCGGGCCCGCGCCAGCAGCCGGGCGGCCCGGCGGATCCGCTCGGCCGGGACGCCGGTGACCTGCTCGACCCGCTCGGGCCACCACGCGGTGACGCCGGGCAGGAAGGGGGCGAGCCCCGTGGTGCGCCGCTCCAGGTACTCCCGGTCGGCGAGGCCCTCGTGCAGGACCACGTGGGCCAGGCCCAGCAGCAGCACCAGGTCGGTGCCGGGGGTGGGTTGCAGGTGCAGTCCGCCGCCGTCGTCGGCCATCCGGGCCGTGGCGGACCGGCGGGGGTCGACGACGACGAGGCCCCCGTGCTGCTGCGCGTGCTGCAGGTGCTGGACGAACGGCGGCATGGTCTCGGCGGGGTTCGTGCCCAGCAGCAGCACGGTGTGCGCGTCGTCGAGGTCCGTCACGGGGAACGGCAGGCCCCGGTCCAGGCCGAGGGAACGGTTGGCCGCGGCCGCGGCGGAGGACATGCAGAACCGGCCGTTGTAGTCGATCCGCGAGGTCCGCAGGGCCACCCGCGCGAACTTCCCCAGCTGGTAGGCCTTCTCGTTGGTCAGCGACCCGCCGCCGAAGATCCCCACCCCGTCCCGGCCGTACCGCTCCTGCGCCGCCCGGAACTCCCCGGCCATCCGGTCCAGGGCCGTCCCCCAGGACACCTCCTGGAAGACCCCGTCCGCCCCGCGCAGCAGGGGCGCGGTGAGCCGTGCCGGATCGGCGAGCAGCTCCGCCGACGTCCACCCCTTCCGGCACATCCCGCCCCGGTTGGTGGGGAACTGCCGGGCGGTGACCGCCGGGACGCCCTGTTCCCCGGCGGCCTCGGGGCCGGTGTCCAGGGTCATCGCGCACTGCAGGGCGCAGTAGGGGCAGTGGGTGGCCGTGGTGCTCATGCGGGTGGCTCCTCCTGTTGTGGTCCGGACGGGGCGGCGCGGGATCAGATGTGGCTGTCGCCCATCTCGGTGCCCTTGCGCAGGTAGCAGCACCAGGTGACCGTGAGGGCCACCACGTAGAACGCCACGAAGCCGTAGAAGGCCGCGCTGTAGGCCCCGGTGGTGCTGTTGGAGAGGTTCAGCGCCTGCGGGATCAGGAACCCGCCGTACGCGCCGACCGCCCCGATCAGCCCGAGGGCCGCCGAGGCCTTGCGCTCGGTGGAGACCGTCACGTCCTGCTGCCGGCGCAGCCCCAGCACCCGGTAGATCGAGGGGATCATCCGGTACGTGGCGCCGTTGCCCATTCCCGCCGCCGTGAACAGCAGCAGGAACAGGCCCAGGAACAGCCAGAAGTCGGCCAGCGGCAGCGTCAGCACCACGGCGAGCGCGAGCAGCGCCATCACCGCGAACACCGCGACCGTCATCGGCGCGCCGCCGAAGCGGTCCGCGAGCCGGCCGCCGTAGGGCCGGGAGACCGAGCCGACCAGCGGACCGAGGAACGCCAGGGACAGCGCCGCGGAGCCCACGCCGAAGGACGAGAACTCCGGGAAGGTGTCGGCAATGAGCTTGGGGAACACGCTGGAGAAGCCGATGAAGGAACCGAAGGTGCCCACGTAGAGGAAGGACATGATCCAGAAGTGCGGTTCCTTGACCGTGGCCAGGGACCCCGCGACGTCCCCCTTCGCGTGGGAGAGGTTGTGCATGTGCTTCCGGGCGCCCCACGCCGCGAGCAGGATGAACGGCACCCAGATCCACCCGGCGAGCGGGAGGTCGAGGGCCCCGGCCGCGAGGACGGTGACGGCGATCGGGACGAGCAGCTGCGCCACGGCCGTGCCGAGGTTGCCGCCGGCCGCGTTGAGCCCCAGCGCCCACCCCTTCTCCCGCACGGGGTAGAAGTAGGTGATGTTGGCCATCGAGGAGGCGAAGTTGCCGCCGCCGAAGCCGGCCGTGGCCGCCAGCAGCAGCATGACCGCGAAGGGCGTGGCCGGATTGCCGACCGCCAGGGCCAGGCCCACCGTGGGGACCAGCAGCAGCAGGGCCGAGGCGATGGTCCAGTTCCGGCCGCCGAACCGGCCCACCATGAAGGTGTACGGGATGCGCAACGTGGCGCCCACCAGGGACGGGATGGAGATCAGCCAGAAGATCTGGGAGTCGCTGAAGGTGAATCCCGCCGCCGGCAGGTAGATCACGGTGATGGCCCACAGCTGCCAGACGGCGAAGCCGAGGAACTCCGCGAAGACGGACCACTTCAGGTTGGTGCGCGCGATCGGGCGGCCGGTGGACTCCCAGAACTCGGGGTCCTCGGGGCGGTAGCCGTCCAGCCAGCGGCCGGGCCGCTCGCGCAGGGCGAGCGGCGTGGGCGCCGGCGTGCGTGCCGCCGTGACGGCCGGGTCGGGGTGCAGTTCTGAGCTCACGGGTGACCTCCTGGGCGAGCGGGGGCGGTGCACGGCGACGCCGGCGTGCGGTGCTCCCACGCTACGAAGCTCGTGTTTCGGTCCCCGACGGCAGGGGTAACACCCCGGTGCACTTCCGCTCACAGCCCCGTGGTCCCCGTGTGAGGTCGCGCCCCGGCCGCATCGAATGCCCGCTCCCGCGCGCCCCCGGTGCGCCGAACCCCCAACCACCAGCGCCCCCACGCGCCGAGTCCCCAGTCATCGGCACCCCGGTACACCGAGCCCCCAATCACCAGCGCCCCCACGCGGCGAGTCCCCAAGCCGGTGGCATTTCCCCATGCCGATGCGTGGGGAAATGCCACCGGGTTGGGGACTCGGCGTCAGGTCAGCGCTCGGCGACCCGCTGGGAGATGCGTTTCGACGTGCGGGCCACCAGTTTCTCCAGCGGTCCCTGCCCCACGGCGCGCTGCCACGCCACCGCGAGCAGGCCGAGCACGGCCACCTGCATCCAGAACCAGAACGCCGGGTGCAGGTCGTAGACCTCGGTGCCGAGGAACAGCAGGTGCAGGGTGTAGAGCGTGAACGTCATGGACCCGGCGGCCGCCAGCGGCGTGAGCGCCTTGCCGATCAGCCGCGCCAGGAGCAGGAACGCCCCGAGCGCGAACGCGGCCATACCGAGGCTGAGCAGCAGCGCCACGGGCGTGTTGCTGTGCGGGGCGGGCACCATGAGCCACCACAGGGTGGTGGTGGGCAGGGACGGGTCCGGGCCGAAGACCAGGATGGAGTCGATCTGCTCCTCGGTCAGCCACGGGGTGGCCGTCCAGATCCGGTCGTAGACGCCGAGGGCCAGCAGCGCCGCCGTGGACACCGTCCAGGAGAGCAGGGCCAGCGCCGCGCCGGCGCCCACGAGCCACAGCTGCACCCGCCGGCCCGTGAGGTTCATCCGGCCCAGGGCGATCCCCGCGCACAGGTAGGCCATGTACGGCAGGGCCGGGTAGGTGCCGGTCAGCAGCAGCTGGGAGAGCACGGTCACCGGGTCCGTGACCAGGTTCCACAGCGTGGGGTTGCCGTACACGTGCGCGGGCAGCACGTCCAGGGCCCACTGCATCAGGAACGGGGCCAGCAGGGTGAACGCCGCCGCGCTGACCAGCAGGTGACGGATGCGCAGACCCAGGAACGGGATGGCGAGCAGGAAGAACATCCCGTAGTAGATGAGGATGTTGTCCACCGGCAGGGCCACGAAGCCCACGAGGAACCCGACGAGGGCGATCACCGCGGCGCGGCCCACCAGCCCCGCCCGGTCCCCGGCGAGCCGGCGGCCCGTGTGCGGGGTGCGGCCCCCGGAGAGGAACGCGAGGCTCACCCCGGCGAGGGTCGCGAAGAGCGCCGCCGAGTGCCCGGCGAACAGCGACCAGCTCAGGGAGGCGTCCTCACCGGCCGCGTCCACGACGGGCATGGTGTGCACGGCGACCATCCCGAGCAGGGCGAAGCCCCGGGCGGCGTCCACACCGATCAGCCGCCGCCGGGTGCGCCGGCCGGAGGCGCCGGGCACGTTGAGCACCGCGGTGCCCCCGCCGCGCGTGGCGGCCGCGTGCTCAGCGCTCACGGGGTGCTCCTCCGGCGGGGACGGTCTCGAGGGCCTCGGCGTGCAGCGGGCGGATGGGGTTGCCGCCCCAGGCGCTGCCGGCGGGCACAGTCTCCTGGGCCATGACCAGGGAGCCGGGGCCCACGGTGGCGCCGGCCTCCACGGTGCTGCCGGGCAGGACGAAGCTGTTGGGGCCCAGGGTGGAGCCCGCCTCCATCGCCACGGGCTGCAGCCGCATGATGCGGTCGTGGAACAGGTGGGTCTGGAGCACGGTCCCGCGGTTGACGGACACGCCCCGGCCCAGGTGCACGAGGTCGAACTCGGGCAGCCACCAGGTCTCGCACCACACGCCGCGCTCGATCCGGGCGCCCATCAGCCGCGCCCAGACGTTGAACACCGGGGAGCCGACGGCCAGCCGGATCAGGCCGGGCACGGCCAGGGACTCCGCGAAGGTGTCGGCGAGCTCGTTGCGCCACACGAAGGAGCTGAACAGCGGGCGCTCGCCCTCGCGGAAGCGGCCCATCAGGGCCCACTTGACCAGCACGGGGACCAGGGCGGCCAGCACGCCGGCGGTCAGCACCACGGGCGTGGCCCACAGCAGCGCCGAGACGATGCCGTCGAGGCCTCCCCCGGCACGCATGTACACGGTGGTGAGCACGTACACGATCGCGAGGTCGATCCAGGCGGTGACCATGAACGGGACCGCGCGCAGGGACTCGACGAGCGTGCGGGCCACGACCAGGCGCCGGCGGGGCCGGTAGGTGACGGCCTCGTCCGCGCTGTCGGTGACGCGGCTGATCGGCTCGGGCAGCCGGCCGAGCCAGGACGAGCCGCGCTCGGCGTCGGCCGGGGCGGAGGACAGCACGGCGACCAGGGAGTCCTCGGGGACGTCCCGGTCCGGGCCCACGATCGCGGAGTTGCCCACGAAGGAGCGCTCCCCCACGGTCGAGGGGCCCACGTGGATCCAGCCGAAGCCGATCCGGGCGGAGCTGACCATGGAGTGGTCGGCCATGAAGGAGCCGGACTCGAAGGTGGTGAGGTGCGGCAGGGTCTCCACAGTGGAGATCTCCACCTGGTGGCCCACCCGGGCGCCCAGCAGCCGCAGGAAGAACGGGGTCGCGATGGACGCGTAGACGGGGTAGGTGGAGACGAGGCTCTTCTGCAGCAGCACCCCGGTGAGCCACACGGCCCAGCCCACGGTCCCGTCGGCGGGGTGGTGGCCGGGACGGATGAGCAGGGAGAGCGCGCGCACGACGAGCACGAGCAGGGCCAGGTAGACCAGGAACGTCAGCACGGCGAAGACGGGCACCCACAGGGCCATGACGGGGAAGACCTGCTCGTAGAGCTCGAGCCCGCGCACCTGGGTGAAGACGATCAGCGCGCCGGGGACCACGGCCAGCACGGGCAGGATCGCCACCGTGCCCAGGCCCAGGGCGTAGAGCAGCCCGGTCAGGAACCGGTTGCTGCGTCCGGGGGCCCACTCGAGCCAGGACTCCCCGGCGGGGCCGAGGTCCACGAGCGGGGAGCCGCCCTGCAGGCGGCCGGCGGGGACGGTGCCGGAGACGTGGGAGCCGGGGTCGACCTCCGCGCCGGCCTCGACCACCGCGCCCGGGCTCAGGAGCGTGCGGGTGCCGACGCGGGCGTTGTCCCCGACGGTCACGCCGCCGAGGTGGAGGACGTCGCCCTCGAGCCAGTAGCCGGAGAGGTCCACCTCGTGCTCGATCGCGGCGCCGTCGCCGATGCGGGCCATGCCGCTGACCGGGGGCATCGTGTCGAGGTGGGCGTGGCGGCCCACCCGGTTGCCGAGCAGCCGGAAGAACAGCACCATCACGGGGGTGCCCATGAGGGGCTCGAACTTGTTGAAGATCAGCACCCGCTCGGCCATCCAGACCCGCAGGTGGGTCCAGGAGCCGCGGGCGTGGGCGCCGGGGCGCAGCCGGAAGGTGAGCAGCCGGATGAACAGCGCGGTCAGCACCAGCCGGCCGGGCAGCGCGAAGAGCAGGAGCCAGCCGACCACCAGGGGCAGCAGCGGCGGGTTCGGGACCCAGCCCGCGCCGAGCACGTTGAACAGCAGCCAGACGACGATCGCGGCGCCCAGCACGTAGCGCAGCCCCGAGACGGCGTAGAGGGCGGTCAGGAAGGGGACCTGCACGAGGCCGTTCCAGCGCGGGACGTCCGCCACCCGGCGTTCGCGGGCGGCCTCCTGGGCGACGACGTCGACGCGCGGCAGCCCGGCCAGGTACTCGTGCATCCCGGTGAGCGTGGGGTGCCGGTAGATCTCGGCGATCGCGGCGTCCGGGTAGGTGCGGCGGATCTCGGAGACGAGCTTGGCCACCGCCACGGACGTGCCGCCGAGGGCGAAGAAGTCGCTGTCCTCGTCGATGGGCAGGGGACCGAGCTGGTCGGCCCACAGGGCGGCGAGCCACTCGAGCTCGGCGTCGATCCGCGAGTCCTCCGCGGCGGCGCCGGCGGCGGGCAGCGGCCAGGGCAGGGCCTTGCGGTCCACCTTGCCGGAGGTCTTCAGGGGCAGCTCGTCCATCAGGGTCAGCGCGGGCACCATCTGGCCCGGCAGCCGGTCGGCCAGCAGGCGGCGGGCGTCGGCGAGGTCCACCGAGCCCGGGGCCTCGGCCACGAGGTAGCCCACGAGGACCTGGTTGCCGGCCGGGGTGGTGTGCACGGCGGCGGCGCCGGCCTGCACACCGGGCAGGCGCGACATCTGCTCGTCGATCTCCCCCATCTCGACGCGGCGGCCGGAGATCTTGACCTGGTCGTCGGCGCGGCCCACGAAGACGATGCCCTCGGGGTCGGCGCGCACGAGGTCGCCGGAGCGGTAGGCCCGCTGCCAGCCCAGGGAGTCCATGGGCGCGAACTTCTCGGCGTCCTTGGCCGGGTCCAGGTAGCGGCCCAGCCCGACGCCGCCGATGATCAGCTCGCCCTCCTCGCCCCAGCGCACGGGGTTGCCGGAGGCGTCGACAACGGCCAGCTCCCACCCGGGCAGCGGCAGGCCGATGCGCACGGGCGGCTCGCCGGTGAGCACGGCGCCGGTGGCGATGACGGTGGCCTCGGTAGGGCCGTAGGTGTTCCAGACCTCGCGACCGGGGCGCACCAGGCGGGCGGCGAGCTCGTTGGGGCACGCCTCCCCGCCGAAGATGAGCAGGCGGATGCGGCTCAGCGCCTCGGCCGGCCACATCGAGGCGAGCGTCGGCACCGTGGACACGGCGGTGATGTCCCGCTCGACGAGCCACGGGCCGAGGTCGGTGCCCGAGCGCACGACGGCGCGGGGGGCCGGGACCAGGGCGGCGCCGGAACGCCAGGCCAGCCACATCTCCTCGCAGGAGGCGTCGAAGGCCACGGAGAGCCCCGCCATCACGCGGTCGCCCGGGCCCAGGGGGCGCCGGGGCAGGTACAGCCCGGCCTCGGCGTCCACGAGGGCGGCGGCCGAGCGGTGGCTGATCGCCACGCCCTTGGGCTTGCCGGTGGACCCGGAGGTGAAGATGATCCAGGCGTCGTCGCCCGTGCCGGGTTGCCGGCAGTCCGCGCCGGCTCGGACGCCGCTGCGCGGCCGCAGGGCCAGGCCCGCGCCGTAGACGGCGCACACCCCGGCCTCCTCCCAGACCGTGTTCGCCCGCTCGTCGGGGTCGTCGAAGTCGACCGGGACGTAGGCGGCGCCGGCGAAGATCGTGCCGAGGACGGCCACGTAGAGGTCCACGGTCCCGGAGGGCACGCGGATGCCCACGCGGTCCCCGCGGCCGATGTCCAGGTCCCACAGGCGCTGGGCCTGGGCCTCGACGCGCTCCAGGAACTCGGCGTAGCTGAGCACGGTGGTCCCGTCGTCGACGGCCACCGCGTCCGGGTGGCGCGAGACGGTGTCCATGACGACGTCCACGAGCGTGCGCGGGGCCGGTGCGGACGCGACGGGGAAGACGGCGCGGCCGGGGACCTGCGGCAGGGACTGCGTGTGCAGCGCCCGGTCGAGGACGTCGCCGTCCTCCATCGGGTCCTGCTCCGGGTACCGGTCTTCGAGCAGGTGCCGTCCGCCTCCCGGGCGGGTCGAGCCGCTGCGCGTGGTCGGGCGCACTGTCATTGATTCCCCCATCGACTTCACTGCCGCTGCGGATCTGCACAACGGCCGGTGCCGGCAGGAAGAGAGGGCCCAGGGACCGGACGGACCGGCTGGAAGGCTCCCCGGGAGCACGCGCGCGGATCAGCACGGTGCCGAGAGTGAGTGTTCAGCCGTGACGCCCCCGCATCGGCCTTCCCCCTGAACCGGCTCCCCTGCCAGCTCTACTTACTGCACCGTACGGTCGGTCTTCCTGCGTTTGCAAGCCGAAAGAGCATCCGCGGGGGCCCCACCGGGCGGCTGCGCCGCCGCTGCGCCCCGCAATCTCGCGGATCAGGCCCTGACCTGCGACGACGACGAGAGATCAGTCACGTCCCCTCATTGGGGGCGCCGTGGAGGGGTCGGGCGAGAGCTCCGTCGAGGGCGCTGATATGGACTCCGCCGCAGCCATCGCGGCGTCGAGCACCCGGGCCTCGGGCAACTCGAAGTGGTCCACGCCCTCGCGGTAGCGCACGCTGGTCCGCGCGTAGCCGGCGTCCTCGTACCAGGCGTGCCCGGCGGCCGCGGCGGAGAGCGCGTCGAACGGGGCGTAGGGATCGGTGCCGTCGTCGTCGAGGCCCACGTCCCAGTGCAGGAGGAGCCGCTCCAGCTGCTCCTCGGTCGGCTCCGAGGTCCCGGTGGAGGGCGCCCCGCCGCCGCCGGCGAGCACCGCGCCGCCGCCGACCAGGAAGTCCGCCCGGTCGGCCAGCAGCTCGTAGCTGATGAACTCGGCGCCCCCGGAGTAGCCGTGCAGCCACGTGCGGGAGCGGTCGAGGTCGTACTCGGCGAAGATGCGCTGCTCGGCCAGGGCCACGAACCAGTCGGCGTTGCCGTCGAGGTCCTGCCACCAGGTGGGCTCCCCCTCCCGGTCCGGGGTGCGGGGGGCCACGAGCACCGCGTTGTGCGAGCGGGCGACCTCCGCGAGGCACGAGACCTTGTGCTCCGGGTGGTGGTACTCGTAGGCCCCGTCCCCGTGCAGGCGGAAGACCACGCCGACCGGCTCGCTCCAGTCGATGCCGTCGGCGAAGACGTGGTAGCTGCTGGTCGTGCCCTCGTGCTCGAAGGCGATGTCGAGCCGGTCCGAGGGCCCCTCCGCCCAGCGCAGGCCGACCGAGCGCACCGGACCGTCGCTGAGCGGGTGGCTGCCGCCGCGCGGGGCGACGCTCACGTCCTCGAGGCCGTAGGGGGCGCAGGAGATCTGCTCCTGGGGCGCCGGGGACGGTGTCCACGCCCAGCGGGCCGCGAGCGTCGCGGCCAACAGCGCCAGGAGGGCGCCGGTGAGAATGCCCACATCGACGGCCCAGCCGGAACCGCGGCGCGGCGCGGCCTCGCCCGGTCCCGTCTGCGTTTTCACCCGTCCATCCTAGGCGGCGGCGCCGGCCGCGGCCTCTCCCCGATTTTTGGGTTCGCAACGAGTCCCCCATAATCGGCCAGGACCGTTCGGGGGGGACGGCGCCCCCCACTTCCTCCTTCCGTGGTCCGTCCACCGCACCAGAGGAGAAGATTCCGCGTGACCATCACCGCACGCCCTCGGTCCGAGCACAGCGCTCCTGGGATCCAGGAGCAGCAGCCGGCCCAGGACAGGCTGCGCCGCAGCCTCAAACCGCGCCACCTGACCATGATCGCGATGGGCGGGGCCATCGGCACCGGCCTGTTCGTGGCCTCGGGCAACACCATCGCCACCGCCGGTCCGGGCGGAGCGCTGCTGGCCTACGTGGTCATCGGCTTCATGGTCTTCCTGCTCATGCAGTCCCTGGGCGAGATGGCCACCTACCTGCCGGTCTCCGGCGCGTTCGAGGAGTACTCCACCCGCTTCGTCAGCCCCTCCTTCGGCTTCGCCATCGGCTGGAACTACTGGTACAACTGGGCGATCACCGTCGCCGCCGAGCTCGTGGCCGCCGCCCTGATCATGCGCTACTGGTTCCCCGACGTCCCTTCCTGGATCTGGTCCGGGACCTTCCTGGCGATCCTGTTTGCCCTCAACGCGCTCAGCGCGCGGGCCTACGGCGAGAGCGAGTTCTGGTTCTCCCTCGTGAAGGTCGTCACGATCGTGCTCTTCCTGGGGCTCGGCATCCTGATGATCGTCGGGATCCTGGGCGGGGAGTCGCCCGGGTTCGAGAACTGGACCACCGGGGAGGCGCCCTTCGTGGGCGGCGGCCTCGGCATCCTGGCGATCTTCATGGTGGCCGGCTTCTCCTTCCAGGGCACCGAGCTCGTCGGTGTGGCCGCCGGTGAGGCGGAGGACCCCGAGAAGAACGTGCCCAAGGCCATCCGGACCGTGTTCGTGCGCATCCTGCTCTTCTACGTGGGCGCGATCACCGTGATCGGCTTCCTCATCCCCTACACCAGCCCTCAGCTGCTGGGCAGCGGCGTCGAGGACATCTCCATCTCCCCGTTCACCCTGGTCTTCCAGAACGCCGGTGTGCTGGCGGCGGCCTCGGTGATGAACGCGGTGATCCTCACCGCCATCCTCTCGGCCGGCAACTCCGGGCTCTACGCCTCCACCCGCATGCTGTGGGCCCTGGCCGAGGGTGGGAAGGCCCCGCGGTTCCTGGCCAAGGTCGACCGGCGCGGGGTGCCGATGAACGCGCTGATCGCCACCACCGTGGTGGGCGGGGCGTCCTTCCTCACCACGCTCATCGGGGACGGCGACGCCTACGTGTGGCTGGTCAGCGCCTCGGGGCTGGCCGGGTTCATCGTGTGGATGGGCATCGCCTGGAGCCACTACCGCTTCCGCAAGGCCTACACCGCCCAGGGCCACGACCTCGCCGACCTCCCCTACCGGGCGAAGTTCTTTCCGCTCGGGCCCCTGGTCGCGCTCGCGCTGTGCGCGGTGGTGATCCTCGGGCAGAACTACCAGGCGTTCATCGGCGACATGGACCTCATGGCGGCCCTGACCGCCTACATCGGCCTGCCGCTGTTCCTGGCCCTGTGGCTGGGCCACCGCCTGGTGACGGGCTCGAAGCTGGTCCGCTACGAGGACGCCGACCTCACCCGCGTCCGCGACTGACCGCCCAGGGTCTGGGCAGCACTCCCGCCGAGTCCCCAGACCCCGGGCGGCACCCGCTGAGTCCCCAGGCTCCGAGCGGCACTCCCGCGGAGTCCCCAGATCGTGGGCAGCGCTGGCGCCGAGTACCCGAAGTTCGAGAACCGCTTCCGCCGAGCGCCCACGTTCCGGGGCAGCGATTCCGCCGACCCCCCAGACTCCGGTCGGCACGTACGCCGAACCCCCAGACTCCGGTCGGCACGTACGCCGAACCCCCACATTTCGGGGCAACACCGCTGCCGAGTCCCCACACTCCGTGCGGCATTTCCGTCGAGCCCCCAATCCCGGCTCCATTCCCCAGAATAAATCGGGGGAATGGAGCCGGGATTGGGGGCTCGGCGCAGGAGGAAAGGGAACGTGGGGACCCGGGGCAGAGGAGGCAGAGAGAGCCACGGGTCCCGAGAGGGGCCGGGGGCCGAGGGAAAGTGGCGTTGGGGTTGCGGCGCAAGAGGGCCAGGGGTCGCCGCTCGGTGCGTAGAGGAAGCCGATCAGGCCACCGAGCGGTAGCGGGAGACCACCACGTCCACGAGCTCGGCGGGGACCTCTCCCTCCGGCACGGCCAGGGGCTCGGTGTCCACGTCCGCGCCGGCGGCCCGGGAGAGGTTCAGGAAGTAGCCGGGCGCCAGCAGGTAGTTGGCGACGACGACGCGCCCCCCGTCCACCAGGTCAGCCCGGGCGCCGGACACCGCCTCGGCCACGCGCGGGCGCGCAGCGGCTAGGTAGGACACGGTCACGGGACGGCCCAGCTCCTCGGCCAGCAGGTCCGCCACCGCGGCGCAGTCCGCCACCGCGCGGCGGTCGGAGGACCCAGCGGTGGCAAGCACCACGCGGTCGTGCTCCCCCAACGGCGCTCCGGCGGCCGTGCAGGCCTCGTGCACGCGCCGGGCGAGCAGCCGGGCCAGGACCCGGTCCGGGCCCAGGGCGGCCGAGACCCGGTGGAGGTCGTCGGCGGCGACCGCCTCGGCCACGTCCACGTAGACGTGGTAGCCGGCGGAGAGCAGCAGCGGGACCACCACCGCGGGGCGCCCGGCATACTGCTCGGTGCGCTCGGCCAGGTCGGGGGTCTGCACGTCCACCCACGTGGGCACCACCTCGACCTCCGGCAGTTCCGCGGCGACGGCGTCCACGAGGCGCTGCACGGCGGTGCGCCCGGCCGGGGAGCTGGTGCCGTGAGCGCAGGCTAGCAGGACGGGGGGCTCGGTCGTCGTCATGGATCCAGCCTACGATCGGGGCACGGGCGGCGGCGCCGGCGTCACGCGGCGTCATGGGAGCAACCGTGCTGTAACACGCGTGCCTCATCCTGGTAGTGGTGGCCGGCCCGCCACGACCCCCGCTCGCCCCCTGGAGGACCGCATGCTGTTGACCGCCGACCTCACCGGAGTCCCGGTGCTCGTCCTCGGCGCCCCGCACGACGCCCGGCGCGCCCGGCACCGCTACGAGGCGGCCGGCGCCGTCGTCCGCTCGGTGGCCGAGCCGGCGCTGCTCGGCCCGGCGGATCTCGCGGGCGCCGCGCTCGCCGTGGTGGTCGGCCCCACGGTGCAGCGCTGGCGCGAGGCCCTGGACGCGGCCGGCGCCCGTGTGCCCGTGGTGCAGGAGCCCGCGGCCCGCACCGGGGGCCGGGTGACCCTGGTCGGCGGCGGTCCCGGCGCGGACGACCTGCTCACCGTGCGCGCCGTGGCGGCCCTGCAGGACGCCGACGTGGTCTTCGTCGACCGACTCGCACCCGCCGGCGCGGTGGCCGCCGCGGCCCCCGGCGCCGAGATCGTCCCGGTGGGCAAGACCCCCGGCCACCACCCCGTCCCGCAGGCGAAGATCCAGGACCTCATGGTGGAGCACGCCCTGGCCGGCCGCTCGGTGGTGCGGCTCAAGGGCGGTGACCCCTATGTCTTCGGCCGCGGCGCCGAGGAGCTCGCCGCGTGCGCCGCCCACGGCATTCCCGTGGACGTGGTGCCGGGGATCACCAGCGCGGTCTCGGTGCCGGGCGCGGCCGGGATCCCGGTGACCTTCCGCGAGGTGTCCCGGATGTTCACGGTCGCCTCCGGGCACGTGCCGTTCTCCGAGGCGGAGCTGGCCCACTTCGCCGGGCTCGGCGCCGGCGGGGGCACCCTCGTGGTGCTCATGGGCGTGGCCACCCTCCCCCACCTCGTGGCCGGCCTGGTCCGGGCCGGTGCCGATCCCACGACCCCGCTGGCCGTGGTGGAGCGCGGGTTCACCGACCGGCAGCGCTCCACCGTCACCACGCTCGCGCACGCGGTCGAGGACACCGCGGCGGCGGGCTGCGGCTCGCCCGCCGTCGTCGTCATCGGGCCCGTGGTCCGCCTGGCGACCGCGGAGCGGGACGCGTTCCTCGCGGAGGTCACCACCCATGGCTGCTGAGGACCTGCCCCTGGCCGGACGGGTGGTGGGCGTGACCGCGCACCGCCGCTCCGAGGACCAGATCTCGGCGCTCGAGCGGCGCGGCGCCCGGGTGATCCACGCGCCGGCGCTCAAGGTCGAGCCGGTCGGCGAGGACGCCGGGCTCGCGGCCGCCTCCCGGGCCATGTTCGAGGCCCGCCCGGACCTGGTGCTGCTGACCACGGGCTACGGGCTGCGCCGCTGGCACGACGCCGCCGTGGCCCAGGGCTTCGACGCCGATCTGCTGCTGTGCCTGCGCGAGGCCGCCGTCTACGTGCGCGGACCCAAGGGCCGCGGCGCGGTGCGCGGACTGGGCCTCGAGGACGCGGGCATGTCCGCCGACGAGACCACCCAGGGCCTCGTGGACCTCGTGCTCGCCGAGCACGGCGGCGACCTCACCGGGCGCACCGTCGGCCTGCAGCTGCACGGCATCGCCGACGCGGTCCAGCGCCGCCGGCTCACCGACGCCGGCGCCCGCGTGCTCACCGTGACCCCCTACCGGTGGGCCTCCGCCGACGACGCCGGGCAGGTGCCGGTGCTCGTGCGCGAGGCCGCCGCCGGGCGCGTGGACGCCGTGACGTTCACCGCCGCACCGGCCGTGGACGCGCTGTTCAGCACGGCCGAGGAGCTGGGCCTGCACGAGCAGCTGCTGGCGGCGTTCCGCGGCGGGATGCTCGCCGCGACCGTAGGGCCCGTGACGGCCGCGCCGCTGCTGGAGCTCGGGATCGAGCCGCTCGTGCCCGAGCGGTTCCGGATGGGCGCCATGCTCAAGCAGCTCACCGACGCCCTGTCCGGCAAGGACGCCGACGACGACGGACGGTAGCCGCCCTGGCCGGGCCTGGTGCAGGGGGCTCTTCCGCGGTGGAGGCGCGCTGGGACCCGACGGCCGCTCGTCGGCGACCGCAGGAGAGCCGCTCCACGGGTGCACAGCGGCTGCGCGGCGGCGGCACGGCGAGGAGACGCTGGCTGCCCGGGTCCGAACGATGGCGGGGGCGCGCCGGGACGGGGGTCAGGGGAACCGGGGGTGCCCCGACGCACCCCTGCGACCGCTCGGCAACCACCGAAGCCGCAGGTCAGGCGAACCTCAGTTCGCCGTGGAACGAATGTAGCACTTGGCGACCAATTAGCGAACACTTTCCTGATGTAATTGTGACGAAACGGTCACGGCCCACGCATCCACGGGGTCACCGGGCACTCCGTCGGACCCTCCACCGGCCCCTACAGCGGCCGGTAGGCTGGGCGCGACCCGCCCCGCCGTCGAAAGGCCGCCCGTGACCGTCCCCCAGCTCGCCCCCTACATCGACCACACGCTGCTCAAGCCCGAGGCGTCCCGCGAGCAGATCGCCGCCCTCTGCGCGGAGGCCAGACAGTACGGCTTCGCGTCGGTGTGCACCAACCCGGTGTGGACCGGTTTTGTGCGGGAGCAGCTGGCGGGCAGCGACGTGCTGACCTGCACGGTCGTCGGCTTCCCGCTGGGCGCGTCCGCCACGGAGGTCAAGGCGTTCGAGACCGCCACGGCCGTGGCCGCCGGGGCCGACGAGATCGACATGGTCATCGACATCGCCGCCGCGCGCGCCGGCGAGCGCGAGCGGGTCGAGGCGGACGTCCGCGCCGTCGCCGAGGCCGCGCACCGGGGCGGGGCCAGGCTCAAGGTGATCATCGAGACGTGCCTGCTGACCGACGAGCAGAAGGTGCTCGCCTGCGAGGCTGCCGTGGCCGCCGGCGCGGACTACGTGAAGACCTCCACAGGGTTCTCGACCGCCGGGGCCACCGTGGCGGACGTCCGGCTGATGCGCGCGACCGTGGGCCCGGAGATCGGCGTCAAGGCCTCCGGCGGGATCCGCACCCGCGAGGACGCCCTGGCGATGATCGAGGCCGGGGCCTCCCGGATCGGCGCCAGCAGCGGTCCCGCGCTGCTCGACTGAGCTTCGACACACCCCTCGGTCCGCCATTCTTCAACATCACAAAACGACCTGCCGTTAAGCCCCTGGTAGTGGATGCTCCTACTGGCATTAAGCGGATCTGAGGCGTTGATGGTCGAGCTTGTTGAGCCAATGCTGGCAGCGGTGGACGAGGTCGGTGCGGGCGCCGAGCTCCAGGCTCCGAAGCCGCTGGTAGGGCACGCCCAAGGTGTTGGCGGCGTCGGTCAGGCGGATGCTCAGGGCCTGACACTGCTGGCGCTGCGATCGCCCTGGCAGAGGTTCGATTGGCGGGTGTGCGAGGAGAGCGAGGACCTCGTTAGCGACATGGTGCCTCGCAGCTTAGTTCGTGGGTGACCGGAGACTCGTAGTTCAGCTGTGAGTGACGCCGTTGACGGTTGTAGAACACCTCAATGTACTTAAAGATCACGTTGGCCAGATCGCCCCGGGTTCGCCACCTCTTCCGGTTGAGTAGCTCGATCTGCATGGAGGACTAAAACGATTCCATCATCGCGTTGTCTTAGCCATCCCCGATCGTCCCGAACGAAGGCATCAGGACCACCTCTCGGATGCAGCAGGTGAAGGCTCAAGAGGTGAACTGCACGCCGTGATCGGCGTGCACGATCCCGCCCGATGCGGGACGACGCTTCTTGATGGCCATGTCGAGAGCAATTGCCACCAGGGACTAGTTGTTGTGGGGCATGAGGTTCTTGGCGCGGGTGCGTCGATGAGATGAGGAACGGGCTCCTCGT
>NZ_BAAAOA010000004.1:0-23744 GCF_039530085.1 Kocuria aegyptia | reverse complement strand
CGGCGATCGACACCAATAAGAACCAGTCCACCCCCACCACGGATGTCTCCGCGACCACCGCGGCACCGTCTGGAAGGCACGACGACCGCTCGACTCTTATCGAGTACGTCGGAGACTGGAAACCAGAAGCAGAACTGTCCGCAGCGTTCGGCACAATCAGCCGCACGTCCAATGGTTCCGCGACGTTGCGCTTTAACGAACGTCGAATCATTTGGATCGGTCCGCGGTTTCCCGGTGGTGGTGTCTCGAATATCAAGGTTGACGGTGTCGTGGTCGCGACTGTCGACCAAAACGCATCAGAGCTCGAGAACCGGGCCGTGCTTTTCGATTCCGAAATGTTGGACGACGGAGTCCACAGCCTAAACATCGAGACGCAGGACGCCGTTGATCGGTTGGTCGCGATTGATGAGCTAGTAGTTGTGGACACTACGGCACCAATGCAACCTGAGGGACTTAGCGCGACTGGGCGCACCAGAGCCATAGAACTGCGTTGGAATCTAGTTCCTGACTCGGACCTAAAAAGCTATGTACTCTCCCGCCGACTGGTTGGAAACACGTCAGAGTACGAGGTAATCGCCGAACTCCCCGTTTCCGTTTCCGCCTACACGGACACTGGAGTCAATGATGGAGATACATACCGTTACATCCTTCAAACACAAGACAATGTCGGCAATCTATCAACGCCCTCAGAAGCCGTCGTCGCAGCGGCTGCCTCTCGATCGGGAACCGTGGAGAACGACTCCAGTGTCATTCGCTACAACGGCACATGGACAGTTGCGATATCTGCAAGCGACAGCGGCGGATCAGCCTCGTTGACCACAGAGACGAATGCCTCGGCCGAGCTGGCGTTTACCGGCACAGGCGTGACGCTCGTGGGCCGTAAAAATCCATGGTCTGGCATCGCGAGGGTTTCCATCGACGGCGTCGAGGTCGCCCAAGTGGATTTGTATGCGCATTCCTCTCAGCAAAAACAAATTTTATGGTCATCCAATTTACTAAACGATGATGCACATGTTCTTCAGATTTCACGGTCAGGACAGAAAAACGAGCTGTCTCAAGGCCGTGGAATCAATATCGACGCCTTCACAGTAACGGACAGCACAGCCCCATCTCCTCCGCCGGCACCTACTGTCACCGCAACACGACTAGGTGTATCCGTCACTTGGGCGCCACCCTCAGGGCCAAATGACGTCTCGAACTACCGCGTATACAGATCGGGAGGATTCACTTCCGGCTACACACTCGTAGAAACGGTGCCTTCGACCCAGCAGTCCTTGCTCGACGTGGGGCTCAAGGCGGACACCAGCTATCGGTTCCATGTAACAGCCGTCGACTCGAGCGGCAACGAGAGTAGCTTCTCCCCTGGCATGACTGCCCGTGCTCTGGCCGACGTGTCGTCCGAGGGGATGCGCTACAGCAATTGCCCGGCCCCCACAAAGCTTGTATCCACCAGCGGCCAGCTATACGAGACCTTAAAGTATGCGCAGGCAGGCGACGTCATCCACCTCTCGCCAGGAGTGTACAAAGGCAATTTCCAAGTCGCGGTGCGCGGCACGGAGACAGCACCCGTCTGGCTTTGTGGTCCTCCCACCGCAGTCATCGACTATGGCGACGTGAGTGCCGGATATGGCATTCACGTACGTGACTCGAGCGATGTCCGGATCGCTGGGTTCACCATTCAAAACGCCCTAAAGGGCGTCTTGGTGAGCGGCAGCACACGAGTGGCCGTCTCTGACCTAATGGTGCGGGATATCGGAGATGAAGGCATCCATCTCAGGTCGAACACCACGAAGTCCATCGTAGCCAGAAACTCGGTATCTCGAACCGGGCGGGTCAACCCCATCTATGGCGAGGGTATCTATATTGGTTCCGATCCCTCAAATTGGTGCACTTATTCCCAATGTATGCCCGACCGAAGTGACGACAACATCGTGATAGAAAACTTTATCACGTCAGTTACGGCGGAGGGTATCGAAGCAAAAGCTGGGACCACCGGCGGAACGTTACAAAACAACTCAATCAATGGCGCTTTGATAACGTCTGGCGATGGTTGGATTGTTGTCAAGGGTGATTCCTGGCTCGTCAAAGACAATATGGGCATCGAGATTTCCGAACATGGATTTCTTGCCACCCGATCAAAGGCGGACGGATGGGGCAGGTCCAACGTTTTCGTTGGAAACGCATCAGATATGAAAAATGCTACGGGTATAGCAGTTTGGGTGCAGAAGGGGCTCGACAACATCGTAGGATGTGACAACACCGTTGCGAGCACTAACCAATTGACTAACGCCAGATGCCAGCGGTAATTGATATGGCCCACGCCGACGGACAGTTCTTTCCCTTTGAGTCGGAGGATTGACATGACCACCATGTCGGCAGTGCCGTTGCGAAAAATCGGAAAAGCCTCTGATACAGGAAATGCTCCACTCGCCATAGGTGTGCCAAGCCCGCCAAAACTCGAGCAAAAACAGGATCAACTCGCTAAAATGAGAGAATATTGGGCGTGGCATTCTGGATGCATCAAGCCAACGTGGCTCGCCCTGGCAGCATGTCTGGGGATGCCAGACTTCCCCGAGCCAGCAGCTTTTTGACTGCAGTTATCCCGTAATGCGGCACATCCTAGATGAATGTGGGTGCGTGATAGCGCCGGGTTCGTGTCACTGGGGGCCGGATAGGGGTCGAGGCCTCCAAGATGCGGGTCCTGAATCCAACCGTTCTCGAAGGCCTCGACGTATCCCATGTTAGTTGCGCGCCCGCGTGCGCGCTCTTCGACCTGCACGACGTGCACGCGCTCACGATCGAGCGTCACCGGTCTTCCTTCACCCTGGTGGTCGAGACCGTGCCGTCACTGGTGGGTGGCCCCTCCTGCGAGGTCGTCGCGATCAACCACGGCCGGGTGCCGGTGCTGCTGTACGAGCTCGCCTGCGCCGGAGCGCCGGTGCGCGTGGTGTGGCGCAAGCGCCGTCACCGCTGCCACGGGACGGCGTGCGCGGTGAGGACCTTCAGCGAGGTCCACGAGCTGGCCGCCCCGCGGGCCAAGCTCACCACCCGCGTGGTCGCCTGGGCCGTGGGCCAGCTGCGCTTCCATGACATCGCGGTCTCGGCCTTGTCCGTGATGCTCGGGATCGCCTGGAACACCGTGTGGGACGCCATCGCCCCGGTGATCCAGGCTCAGCTGGCCACCGAGGACCGGCTGACCGGGATGAATGCCCTGGGTGTGGACGAGCACGTCTAGCGCCACGTCGGCCTGCCGGGGACCGGGCTGATCACCGGTATCGTGGACCATTCCCGCGACGAGATCGCCCGGCCGGGCGAGGCTGCTGGATTTCGTGCCGGACCGTACCGGGACCGTCTACGCCGACTGGCTTTCCGCCCGGGGGCCGGCGTTAACCAGCAGGCTCCGTACAGCGACGCTGGACCCGTTCCACGGTTACGCCAACGCTATTCGCGACGAACACCTCGGGGCGATCACCGTCCTGGGTGCCTGCCACGTGGTCAGGCTCGGCGGGCAGGAATTCGACGAGGTCCGCCGTCGCGTACAGCAGGACACCTTGGGTCACCACGGGCGAGCCGGGACCCGCTGTACTAGATCCGCCGCATCCTGCAGATCGGAGCCGAGCACCTCACTGCCAAGCAGGTCACCCGCCTGAACGCGAAGCTGCTCGCCGGGGACACGCACCACAAAGTCACCCTGGCCTGGCCCTGCTATCAAAAACCACGCGCCCTCTACCATGCCCGCGCCGAGCCAGGGCGCAGGCTGGTCGCCGAGATCCTGAACGCGTTCCTAAACTGCCCGATCCCGGAAATCGCCCACCTGGGCCGGACCCTGCGTCGGTGGCGGGCAACGTCCTTGGCCTACTTCGACACCGCCGGGGCATCTAATGGTCCCACCGAAGCCGTCAACGGCGTTATCAAAACCATGCGGAGGGTCGCCCGAGAGTTCCGGAACTTCGACAACTATCGTCTACGAGCGCTGCTCGCCGCCGCCGCTCTTCGAACTTGGAGGACGACCCCCACCCACATTCATTCGTGATGGCCCCGTAATGCCTTAGCCCGGGAATGGGCACACAAGCGAAGAGTGTTTTATCAGCTAGCATTCTATGCACTGGGCAGCACCCCCATTGCCCATGGGGTTCGGCAAGGAGCAGTCAAGTAGCCCCTCACGGACCCATGACGTGTCCCAGACACGACGCGGTCAGAAAGTCCTCATACGCCGTCCACCATCAACTCCACGGCATGCTAGCTACCCCAATACCAATGGTTCTCAGCTCGTCGTCCATGGTTCTTTGTTTCGGGCTATTCTCCATGAAACGCGCCAATATGATCGTTTTCAATACCTACCCCTGCTTCCAACAGGAGAGCAGACAGAAAAGGCTCCATCGTGCGCACATAGGTGTCTGTAATATGGGAGCCGGAGCGATAGATCAGTGCATTTCCGACGACGGGCGGGCAGAGTTTTTCGCTCGGACAGACAGCATCAGTCAGGTCGAGCATTGTGATGTCTTCATTGGTCCCGTGCAAGGATCTGCCAGACACGGACAAAATTGAACCATTGAGATTTTGAACTGCCTGCTTTTGTACCAAGAAGGCCGACTTCGCGATTGCCGACTCGCGATCATAGGCGCACGTCTCTAATTGATCGCTGTTCTCCGCCACACATTCATAAATGTTCGATCCAGTCTGCGGTGTATCTCCGAGGACCACCACTCGTGTTCCTCTTTCATTAAGCTCCGACCAAAGACGTTCTAATCCAGTCACCATCGTTGTAGCGCTCGTCGTGCCAGCAGGGTCTACGGCTACGCCGCGGACCTGAGAGGTGACAACAACGTCGGGTCGCAACACCGCCAATTCTTCAATGACGGACTCGTTCCAGCGCTCGCACGACGGGTACTCATCACCGTCTAGCAGCACTTCCGCCTCTACGAACGGACATGCTGATTTCGCGTAGGTGACAATACGAAAGCCGTTGGCACGCCCGAACTCGTCCAAAGCGCTAAGCCATTGAACGGCCTTCGAATCTCCAATGAGTGCAATCACGTTAGGAGCCTCGAGATCACCGTATGCACAGGAAACTGGTTCAGGATCGCTAGTGGACTGCTGGCAACCGTCGGCATAGATCGCCGGTACGTCTTCCAGAGCCTCGATCGGCGAAGGCGAAACCCAGTCTACGTCATTTATCCATTTATCTAGTCCCATGGATTTGGCCATATCCTCCGAGTCAAGCACACCAGCTCCAGCTGGAACAGCACCATTTGGTGCCCGTAACGCATTTGAGGCGGCCACTGTGGCGAGCTGCAATCCGATGGCTACAGTTAAAACGGCACATGCCGCCCCCAAAATGAATCCACGGCTCGATCGCGCAGCGAACCATGATGAGAAGCGGATCGGATTTTCGACCAGCTTGCCAGTAAGCCATGCCAGGGCAATGGAAAGCGCGGCGAGGAACAACATCTGCCACAGAGCAAAGTCAGACCATTTGTATCGTGCCAACGAGATAAGTGGCCAATGCCACAAATAGAGGGCATACGACACACCGCCGATCCAGACGAGCGGACGCATGCTGAGGAGTCGACCGACTCCTGATGAACCGGTCCCCCGTCCCGACAGGATGATAGCCGCTGCCCCTAGAGTCGGTAGAAGGGCAGGTGCTGCCGGCCAGTCTCCTCCGTCCAGAGCAACAACACTCACAACGATGGCCACGAATCCCAGAACGCCGAGGACGGCTCGCGCCATATCGTTGAGGACCGTCTGGAGAGGACCGATAACTAACGCGGCGAGCGCGCCCACGGCTAATTCCCATAAACGGGTGGTTGTTATGAAATACGCCGAAACCTCACCGCGGGCGACAAGAATGTGAGCGTAAGTGAATGAAGTTATAAGTACCGCACTCGCACCACACGCGATCGCCGTCTTCAATGGCACCCCTAGGCGTCGTGCGGCAGCTACTAGACACGTGATCAGGATCGGCCAGACAAGGTAGAACTGCTCCTCTACGGCGAGCGACCAAAAGTGCTGAACCGGGGACGCCGCGGCATCCTCTGCGAGATAATCCACTGATCGGGCGGCCAACACCCAGTTGACGATGTAGGCACCTGCTGAAGCTATGTCAATTCCAAACTGGTGCCATGCGAATCGCGGCACGACGAGTAGAACGCCCACCGAGGTCGCTAGCAGTACGACGAACGTTGCTGGTATGAGGCGTCGGATACGCCTGGAATAAAAACGAGCAAACCGTATGCGGCCCTGGCGCTCAACTTCAGACACAAGATGTGAGGTGATTAAGAATCCCGAAATGACAAAAAATATGTCGACTCCGGCGAAACCTCCTGGAAGCCAGTCGGAACTCAGGTGATAGACGAGCACGACCAAAACAGCGATCGCCCTCAGGCCCTCGATGTCCAAGCGGAACGCTTTATCGGCTCTAGAATTGGCAGGGATAGTGTCAGCCGATTCACGCAGGCGCATTAGTACCATCAATTTTCTCTCATCTCGCAGCAGAGGCGAACGCACGCAATACCCTGAGATCGCGACGCCCGGCTGAGGTTGCCATTGTGATGCCGAACGCCCATATGCCTGCGCCAGCTATGCCAATTAGGATCTGTAGCACAGGCAGGACTGGGATCAACGTGGATGCATACCCAACCCCCACAACTCCTGTGCCAAGAAATCCGAACACACGCGCCGCCGCGAACGTGAGCGGACGCCAAGGAATTCCAGCAGCACGTGAGGCAACAAGTATTGATGCGGGCAGGTATAGGGCGTAGCCCACCGTGTGGCCGGCAGCCACCCCTAGTCCCCCCCACGGCAGACCTGCAGCCATGAGGATGACGATCACGGGCAACGCCCAGGCGTTGAAGACAAATTGTTTTTGTGTCGAGCCCGAGGACAAGAACATCCAATACGCAAGTTGGGACATTGAACGGAATGCACCCCCCAGCGCCAGTAGGGCAAAGATCGGCGTACTAGCAATCCATTGGTCACCCAACGCAAGCTCGATCATGGGCTCAGCCATCGCGAAGCACAACAAAAACATCGGCGCTGTAATGTAAAGGCCCAGCAGCTGTGCCCGTCCGACGATGTCAATGTAGCGTTTTGACTCGCCCTGCACCTTCGACAGGACCGGGAGCGCAACTTTTGTCATCGGTGCCATAACCTGCGTCAGGGGAAGGGCCATCAGCTGATAGGCCCGGCTGAAGTACCCTAGTTGTGCGGGTCCCCAAACGGCACCCACCATAATCATTTGGGAATTATTCGCGCCGTAAGTGAGCAGGTTGGTGAAGAGCAGGTTCACGCCGAAACGCACGTGCCCGTGTACGCTGGCTCCCCGCTTCGGCCATCCGGGGAACCAACCGGAAAGAGCGATTGCTAGGCCCAGACCCACCACGGCAATGCTGACCTGTTGCACGACAAGCGCCACGTACGAATCTGTGAGTATAGCCACGGTGATCGCTGCGCCGAAAGCGACGACCTGAGGTATGACATCAGTCAGAGACAGTCGGAAAAAACGCATTCCTCGGTTGATATGTGCTCTGAACTGCGTGGAGATCCCGTTTAGGAAAAAGATAGGAGCTAACGCGAGAGTGATTGGCACAAGTTCCGGTTCACCGTAGAGGGCGGCAATTGCGGGGCTCGCGCAGGCGACCATGAGTGATGCGCCAAGGCCAATCATGGCATTCAGCCAAAACAAATTCGATTGTTGCTGGCCGCTGAGGTCACGCGACTGCACCGCCGCGGCCGACAGACCAAAGTCCCGTAGCAACTCAGCCACTCCAATAATGGACATGACCATTGCGAGATAGCCGTAATCCGTCGGGTCCAGCAACCGAGCGAGAACAAAGATCGAGGCAAACTGGACCGCGATGCGCACGGCCTGGGCAAGCAACACGATAATCGACCCACGTGCCGCAGATCCTGATAACGAGCTAGTTCTTGATGACGAGGAAGTCATGGCTTTCACGGTCGTCGGCGCGAGGTGATAAGGGGAATTTGGCGCCCTGCGGACGGGGACCAGGAGAGAAGCGACGCTGCGAACCACCATGCCTGATGGGATAGGGATGAGGAAACCGACAAATGGGTCCGTGCGGACGCGTAGCGCAAGTTTCTGGACTCGAAGTAGGTGTATTTAGCCTTATGCTTGTGCAAGAACGCCGCTATTCCTGCCGCGCGCATGGGTGTGGGGTTGGTGAGCTGACCCTGACCGTGGGAGCGGACGCGTACGAGGGGAGACGAATTGACAACATATGTCTTATCAGCCTCAAGCGCCCGCAGAAAAAAGTCACGGTCGTTCGCCACCGGCAACGACACGTCGAAGCCCTCCAGCGCGGTGAACGCCGAGCGTCGACAGACGATGCTGCTGCCTGTGACCCGGGGGCTTCTCATGAATACGTCTTTTGGCCGTAGATTTCCGTCCGGCACCATCACGCCTGACACGCCGCTGTCGGAGAATCGTTCGATACCGGTCACCACGAAATCTGCGTCGGTCCGTTCCGAGGCTTGAAGCGCTTCCTCTAGGTACGTCGGTCCCCACAGGTCGTCGTCGTCCAGGAAGGCAATGAACGGAGCGCTTCCTTGTTCCGCACCGAGGTTGCGTGAAAGCGATGCTCCTGCGCGATCAGTACGGCTGAGAAAATAGATTGGGAGCGTGCTTTCACGGATATTCAGCTCGTCCATGAATGCGCCCACTTCGGGATGCGCGTCGTCTGAGACAACGCATAAGGATGCAGGAGTCACGGACTGGTGAAGGACTGACTCGATGGTCTCGCGCAAAAAGTTCGGGCGGCCGTGTGACGGTATGACCACGTCGACGGCCGATGAACCGGGGTCAGTTCGAAGCGGCATTATGCTCCTCGGGGAAGGGAACGAACTTTGGCATGACCGATCGGGAGTTGCGGTTAGAGATAACTCGCGCCGGCGCACCTGCGACTGTCACGTCTTCCGGGACGTTCTTGCCGACCACAGCGTTCGCACCGATCACGACGCGGCTTCCGACGGTAATCGGCCCATAGAGCACTGCCCCGGGGGAGATGTAGACATGATCGCCGAGGTAGGGCACTCCCCCATTAGCGAAGCCAATGTTCGTCGCTGAGTTGATCCGGCAGTAAGCGCCAGCCCGGACCTTAGAATGCACGACAATGCTCCCGTAGTGCGCAATGGATAGGCCAGGGCCGAACACTCCCGGTGGAATGGAGATACCCGTCGCAATGGACATCCGCATAAATCGAAATCGCACAAGACTCCGTCGCGCGCGCGCAATCATGCCAGGTTGCGCGAGTAAATACTCCAGCTTTCGCATCAGTCGCTGGTAGTACACCTCAGGCCGGCGGTAGCGGTCCTGAAAGCGCCAGCAGGTCATTCCGTTGGCTTTCAAGTCCTCGTCGAGGTAGTAGCGCAGGTCCGGCCATGTCTGGATCGTCATCGTCACCTCCGTCATCTGCGGGACGCAAGCGTCTGCTCGAGTGTCCGTTCCAGGCTTTCCCCGCTCGTGGAGGGCGAGAAGCGCCGCAACCATCCTTCGATGCCCCCCGGTCGTAGCTCTCGCGCCCGGAGAACTGCAGCGGCGAAGGATGAGGGGGAGTCGTCGAGCGTCAGTTCACCGGTCATGCCGGGCACTACGGCGTCGGCTGCTCCAAGGGTTCGGGAGCAGACAACCGCAGGTACGCCAAACGCCGCGGCTTCCACTAGCACATTTCCGAAGCCTTCTGCCAGGGAAGGCAATAGCACAACAGAGTTCGAGGTGCATTCCTCGAACCAGTTGTCCACCCATCCTCGGAAATGCGTGTTGACATCATGGTGTTTCGCGTACCTCGTAACCTCAGCCCGCATGGGTCCGTCACCGAAGTAAACCACGACCACTTCGACTCCGAGCTTGCTTAGCTCTACGGCTGTGTCGATGGCCAGGAGGGGTTGTTTCTGCCGCACGAGGCGGGCAGGCACGGCGATTGTGATGTCGCTCGCCAGCTCTCCGGCCGCCCGTTCGGCCCGTGCAGCCGAAGCTCGGACCTCGTTGATCTTCGCTGTTGAAGGGTTAGGAACGACCCATACGCGAGCGGGGTCCAGCCCGTACTTTGCGATTGCCTCCGCAGCTACTGGATGCGAGATGGCAATGTACCCATCAGCACGCCGGTAGAATATTTTCGCCAAAGCCATTTCGACCTTTAGAGAACCACCTACGGCTCTGGACAGCACGGATTCAGTGTTGCGACCGCTGATGACCACTTTTGTCCGTAGACCACGGGAGGCAAGCAAGGCCAGAACATTCCAATGAGGCATCAGTGCGATAAGCACATCGGGGCGATCGCGTCGCAGTACCGTCCGAAGCTCAAGGATGCGTTCGGAGAACTTTTTCGCCTGCAGCCTGATTTCACGCCCTGTTCCAGCATCGGTGCCATCCAAAGCGTGTGTGCTGATCACTGTGACAGCGGCACACGATTTCTCGAGACGTTTCGCCCATTCCGCCGCGACGAACTCCGCTCCTCCTCCGGAGAGCTTCGGGACCAGCAGGGCTACATGGGCATCAGATAATTTCTCAGTCATTGGAATCTCCGGAATAGGCGGGAAACCACTCGGGGAGCGAACGCCCAGCACCGTCCGTCGCGACCACTCGTGCTGGTGAGCCAACCGCTACAACGCCCTGCGGCAGATCGCTGTTCACCACGGAATTGGCACCGATGGCAACATTGCTTCCCACGCTGATAAAGCCATAAAGTACGGCGCCAGGTGCAATGTACACGTGAGAACCGAGATAAGGTGCATGCCTCTGATAAATGCCGATGTTCGTGCCTGAATGAATGCGGCACCATGCCCCCACCCTCGCCCTGTCATTGACCACAATGCTACCGACGTGGGCGATCGACAATCCGGGGCCGAAGACGCCTGGTGGTATAGAAATGCCCGTTACGACAGCCTGTCGCGCCAAGCGTATCCGTTCCAAGGCATACCAGGCTTTACCAAAGAGGGTCCTCCGTGTTTGGAGATACTCCACCCGTCGCAACAGCCTTTGATAGCTAAGTTCTGGATGTTTCGGCGCAAGATAGAAGTGCCAACGAGCGAGCCCATGGGCAACGAGGTCGGCCGCGAGGAAGTCGCGGTAGTCCTGCTTGCCCTGGATACGGTGCCACCCCTCGGGTGCGTCACGGGTGTCTTGCATGACGCTGGCTCATCCTCCAAAGGTGGTTCGGGCCCAGCGGAGCTGCTGCTCAAGGCCCTCACGCAGTCCAACCTGCGCAGACCAGCCGAGGGCGTCGCGGATCCGATCCGTGTCACCGCCTGTCCGGTAGACGTCACCCGCGATCTTTTCGACGTAATTTACGTCGAGCGAGGTCCCGCTCAGCTCACCTAACAGGTCCAACACCTCGTTGACCGAGGTGTTGGATCCCCCGGCTACGTTGAAGACGGAGCCGGCAGGCGAGTCGATCTGCGCGGCCCGCACGTTCGCATTCACGACGTCGTCCACGTAGGTGAAGTCGCGGATCTGTTCACCCGTGCCGTAAATTTCAATCCTTTCGCCCAGAACAGCGGCCCTGGTGAACCGGGTGAAGGCCATGTCGGTGCGCTGGCCGGGACCGTAGACCGTGAAGTATCTCAGCGAAACGGTCGGAACGCCGAAGTTCTCCGCGTAGAGGCAGCAGAGGTGCTCAGCAGAGAGTTTTGTTACTCCGTAGGGACTCATCGGCTGTGGGCGATCCGCCTCCTGCGTGGGGTAACGCTCCGCTTCGCCGTAAACGGAGGAGGACGACGCGTACACGAATCGCTGGATGGTGCTGATCTGGCGAACGGCTTCGAGGAGGCGCTGCGTCGCGTCCACATTGGCTCGCGTGTAGACGGCGAAGTCATCACCCCAAGACTTGCGGACCCCTGGCTGTCCGGCCTGATGGAACACCCAGTCCACACCTTGCAACAGGCTCACCAAATCAAGCTCATTGAGGTCTCCTTCGACGAAGTCGAACTGATCAAGGCCGATCGAGGCGACATTCGCCCGCTTGATGTCCAACTCGTAGTAGTCCGTCATGGCGTCGATCCCAACGACGTCGTGCCCGTCAGCGACTAAACGTTTGGCCAAAGTGCTTCCGACGAAACCGGCAACTCCGGTCACCAAAGCTTTCATGCAACACCATCCTTTTGTTCTGCCAGCCCGTTAGAAAGTGAAAAAATTCGCGACACCAGGGACGGGGCGTCCAATTTCGCGACAGCAGCCTTGACCTCCGAGCGGGAGATCGCTCGCGCGTCGTCGATTCGAGCAGCAAGCTCCTGCGGATTCCTGCTGCACGTATAGCCCGTCACACCGTCGGCGACCAGCAGCCCAGTATCACTGCCCTGCGTGACGACAGCGGGAAGTCCAGAGGCCATGGCCTCGACGAGCACGCGCGGATAGCCCTCATAGCCTGGATGCGATGTCATCAGGAAGATACCCGCGCGCCCCATCTCCTGCGCCACCTGCGAAGGTTCCACTCGGCCGCGCAGGACGATCCGCTGCTGTACTAACTCGGGCGCGGCGCGGACCGCCGCCTCGACGTCGTCCGTCCGGGTTCCAGACCCCACAATCTGAAGGGTCCAAGGTTGGTCCGAATCCATGGCCATGAGTTCACGGAATGCCCGCACGGCCAGTTCAGGGTCTTTCGGAGTCTCCAAGCGTCCAACCCACAGCACCTCATACTCGTTCTTGTGCTCTCCCTCGGCATCGATGAGAGCGGGGTCGTACCAGGTCGGCGAGAAGACCGCGCGCGGGTTCCACGTCTGGACCACCTTTGCGTAATCCTCGTTGAACACGACGACAGCCGATGCATTGCGGACGACCGACTGCTCCAGCCTTTGATGCAAAATTCCGAAGTATCGCCAGAACGAGTCGGACGTCGTCCCGACTAGTCCGTTTTCCTGTGTATGGACGCAATAGACCTGTGCGGCAGGCAGGATGAATCGAAGTGCCGCCGCGGAGTCCATTCGGTGTACTTGAACGATTCGCCGCTGGGGCATTTTGCGCCAATACCGGAGGATGCCACCGATCAGTCGGATGGAATGCGGGACGCGCCGGTTCTGATCCGCCGGGTCGAGCGCCACGACCGGGAGGAACCAAAACTCTTGCTCCCCCACCCGGTGGCGCTCCCAGAGGCCGAGCTGACGGGTAGACGGCCCCGCACCCGTGTCTACGCCAATGATCGCCACGGTCTCATCGGCGGGTAGATAGCGGCATATTCCCCGGAGGCAGGTATCGATCCCCCCGGGGGAAGGCCGCCCAGGGTCGAACTGGTGCACGATGATGCGGTCGACGAGCGCAGGAGGGTCTGAGTGATCAATTAGGGACATGTCTGCCCATTTCTGGCGGTGTCGCCGGTAGGAATGATTTGAAGTGCACGGGCATGGTCAAAGGTGTTCCCGTTGGGTTCACCTAATATGAGCGGGAGGGCGAGCCCGCGCGCTGTGAGGTCATGCGCTATCTCGCGCTGGTGCTCGTCGACATGCTCACCATGTGCAGCAGATCGCACGGCCAGCACGGGGACCTTGCCAGCCTCGTGAGCTTGCAGGACCGATCCCACCCCTGCATGCGTCACGACCACGTCAGCGGCCGCGAGCTCGTGAGCTAGATCGGCATGACTCATCTCGGTGTAGGTCCGTCCTGGCAGCCGGTCGCGGCTGGTGGCTCCGAGTTGCCATACGACTTCATCGCCGGGCCGCAGAGATGCGAGGACTGTGTCGATCGCCCGATCGAAGCGGTACGGGCGGATGGTGCCGAGTGTCACGAAAATGCGTCGGGTGATCGTCTCACCAGCCCGGTGGCATACGCGCCATCCGTCGAGAAGCGACCCCTCGTAGACCCACCTTTTTGACGCCCATCCGGCGCGCTGCGACAAGGTCCGCACCCGCGGGGCGAGGCCCATCAGCTGCCCGGTTGCTGACGGCCCGTCGATACGAGCAAGGCTTTCCACGTAGAAAGTCGGGATTCCGGTCAGCGCACACCAGGGAACTCCAAACCCTGCAACAGCAGCACCAGTGCTCAAGCAAGCGTCAAAGCGCTCGCGGCTCACGGCTTGCGCGATTTGGCGTCCGGCACTGAGTGCACCGCGGACATCACGTGGGGCAACGTACGGCACGAAGAGGACCCGACGGCTGTGAAGAAGTGAGGCGGTCTGTGGTGTTTCGAAGGTTACCCACAGGGAATCCAAATGAACGCCCAGCGATTCCTCCAGGCGAAGGGCCTCAGTAATGTGTCCGCCAGCCGAAGCCACCCAAAGCGCCTTCGCTGACCTTGGCAATGACTCGAAGATGTGAGCGTCCTCTCAAAATGAACGCCGTACGGCAGCACCACTCGGCATCTGATACGACGCTCCGGGGGGCGGGGGGGGAACGGCGACCTTGCAATGTCGTTCGGACCGTACCATGTCAATGCGTATGCAGTGACCTGCGAATCGCCGAAGTCACTTTACCCTCACTCGAAGCTGAAAAATGTGTCGCGCTCGAGGCGAGCCGACTCGCACCTCCGCATGCTCGTCAGCCAGCACACGCCACGGTTGCACGAAGCAGCATGTGCGCCACCGCCTATGGGGCCATCAACTGTTCCTCAGGGCTACATACATACCTGCTGATACGTGGTGGGCGGCCTCCGCCTTGGACTGATGAACAATGCCGCAGTGGAGTCGGACCCCGGCATGAACCCCTGGAGTCAGTGACAGGGCGGCTCCCAATGGGTGAGCAAGGATTTCTGGACCAGTTCGAATAGCCCTGAACCCTACGTAATGACGGCCCTAGACCAGCCGCGCAGGGCTCGGAGGCGTTGGGCTCTTCCAGGCAACTCATGACCAGAGGACCACCTGGACTAGCATGCGTTCCTCAAGTGGCTTGCGCCGACTACTGAACATGCTCCCGTGTGGCTAAAACAGTCGGCAGGCTTTCCACGCTACACTCGCGGGCGGGATAGATGAACATGGAAGCATGGCCGCCCCCACCCCCCTCACCCCCACATTGTCACCTCGCAGCTTCTCCCGGCGGCGCTGAGATGACTAAGGAGCAACATGGAGAATCTCGGTTTCGAGGCCGAGCGCCACCCTCCTCTTAACATTCGGGACCATCTGCGCTTGCTGCGAACTTACTGGCGCAGCATGGGCGTGCTTGTCCTGGCCGGCATCTTGGGCGCTCTAGCCTGGTCTCTTCTTCAACCTAAAATTTACGAGTCCCGCGCCTCGGCACTGGTGGTAACTACGGGCGCCTCGGACGTGTCTAGCTTTCTTGTCGGAGATAACCTCGCTAAATCAAAAGCCACCTCTTACGAGCTTTTAGCTGTCTCCAGGCCCATTGCCGAACAGGTCATAGACGACCTAAATCTAGATATGACTCCTGAAGCGATTTTGCAGCAGGTCCGGGCCACTAACCCCGCGGACTCTGTGGAGGTGCGGATTACCGTGGAAACCGACACACCTGAAAAGGCAGAGGCTGTCGCCAATGCTTGGGTGTCTGCTTTGGCGGAGCAGGTTCAAAGAGTTGAAGCAATGGCGCAGGACGATAACAGTGGCGCTTCGGTGGTCATCCAGCCGCTGAGCAATGCATCCCTGCCGCTGGCGCCGTCGTCTCCTAATTTAAAACTCAATCTTGCTCTGGGCCTGGTGGGCGGTTTGGGGCTGGGGATCATTTATGTCTTTGCACGGTACAAATTGGACCGCCGGATCCGGTCGGTTGAGGAGCTTCGAGACCGTTTCGGCGTGACGGTCCTTGGTGCCATCCCCGCCGACGAGCGCCTCGCCGACCACCGCGAGATCGTCGAGACCGGCTTCTCCGCCGGCCGTGGGCACCACGAGTTCTCCGAGGCCCTGCGCGAGCTGCGCACCAACCTCAGCTTCGTCTCCGTGGACAATCCGCCGAAGATGATCGTGGTCACCTCCTCCCTGCCGGGTGAGGGCAAGTCCTCGATCACGGCGAACCTGGCGGTGGCCATCGCCTCGACCGGGCGCAACGTCGTCGTCGTGGACGGGGATCTCCGCCGCCCGGTGATCACCGACCTGTTCGGGCTGGTGCCCGGCGTGGGCGTCACCGACGTGCTGACCGGTCAGGTGCAGGTGGACGAGGTCCTGCAGACCTACGACAAGTTCCCGAACCTGCAGGTGCTCGGTGCCGGCCGGACCGCGCCGAACCCCACGGAGCTGCTGTCCTCGAAGGCCATGCACAACATGCTCGAGACCCTCGCCGAGGACGCCCTAGTCCTGGTGGACGCTCCCCCGCTGCTGCCGGTCACGGACGCCGCGCTGCTCACGGCCTCGGCCGACGGCGCGATCATCGTGGCCACCGCGCAGCGGACCACCACGGACGAGCTGGCCAAGTCCCTGGAGAACCTGCACCAGGTTCACGGCAACGTGCTCGGCGTGGTGCTCAACCGAGTGCCCACCACCGGTGCGGACGCCGGGTACTACGGCTACTACGGCAAGTCCTACTACGCGAACTCGGACGAGCAGGCAGCGCCCAGAACCGGCTCGCAGCCGGTCGTCGCCGCTCCGGCCGGCAAGCAGCAGCCGTGGGGCACGGCGACGCGTCCTGAGTCCGGCGAGGCCCAGCAGTCGGTCATGCCCCGGGCGGAACAGCAGCTGACGGCTCCGTCGGCCGAAGACGCCGCACCTGCTCCACGGGCGCAGAAGACCAAAACGCCGGACTCCCCGGAACACGAGACCTTCGGGCTCGAGGCCTGGGGCCGCTCCGGCTCGTCCTCCGGGTCCACTTCGACGCAGGGCTGATTCCGCAATTTGCTCTCTCCGGACATCGGAGGCGGCGCTTCTAATAAGACGCTCCGCCTCCATATCTACCGTTAGATCTATCGTCTACTCGACACGGCAACGTCATGCAGTGGTCAAATGGACGGCCTCGAGAATTTGCGCAGTAAATGGTCGAGGATTCGTCTCTTGGTCGTCATGGTCATGAACATAGTCGTCTTCGAGTAGCGCAACGAGAATTTCTGCTACATCGGCAAATGCTTTCAAGCAGACCATATTTTACGCGCTTCATGGCCCTTAGGATCGAAGCGCGCAGCTGTCGATAGATAGCCATAAGCGGGCGAGTTAAGCAGGCCCAGCTTGGCGATACGAGCCAATGTACTGTCATAAACTAAGAGGCCCGCTCCGGCATCATCGGCGCGGCAATTGTTCGACCGGAGGGTATTCATGCGTCTATCTGTTATCGGTTGCGGCTACTTGGGTGCCGTACATGCTGCCGCTATGGCTTCGATCGGCCACGAGGTGGTCGGTATCGACGTCGATGAGCGCAAGGTCGCGTCCTTGTCGCAGGGCGAGGCTCCTTTTTTCGAGCCAGGATTGCAGGACATCCTGCAGGAGGGCATTGCGTCCGGATGCCTGCGCTTCACCACGGACATGGCCGCGGCATCCTGGGCTGACGTGCATTTCATCGGGGTGGGGACCCCCCAGCAGGCTGGCGGGTCCGCTGCCGACCTCACATACGTCAACGCCGCCATCGATGAGCTTCTACCGCACCTGAACCGCAGTGACATCGTCGCCGGCAAGTCGACGGTCCCCGTTGGCACGGCTGCCAGCCTTATGGAACGGGTGGCGGCCACCGGTGCGACGCTGGTTTGGAACCCGGAGTTCCTCCGCGAAGGCTGGGCCGTGCAGGACACGATTGATCCGGACCGGCTTGTCGCCGGGGTACCAGCCGGGGATGAAGGGCAGCGCGCGGCCAATATTCTCCGCGAGGTGTATCACACAGCGGTCGCCAAGGACACACCATTCATTGTCACGGACTACGCCACGGCGGAACTCGTCAAAGTCGCTGCCAACGCGTTTCTCGCAACCAAGATTTCATTTATCAACGCCATGGCCGAGATCGCTGAGGTCACCGGCGCGGATGTCACGCAACTCGCCGACGCAATCGGTCACGACGCCCGTATTGGTCGGCGGTTTCTCGGCGCCGGCATCGGCTTTGGTGGGGGTTGCCTACCGAAGGACATCCGCGCCTTCTCCGCTCGCGCCGAGGAACTCGGCCGCGGCGAATCGGTGACCTTTCTCCGCGAGGTCGACGCCATCAACCTGCGCCGCCGCGAGCGAGCGGTGCAGCTTGTCATCGATGCACTCGGTGGTTCCGTTTTCAAGAAGAACATCACAGTACTGGGAGCCGCGTTCAAACCGCACAGCGACGACATCCGCGACTCCCCCGCGCTCGACGTGGCGGTGCGGCTGCACGGCCTCGGCGCCTGGGTGACGATCACCGACCCTGCTGCCATCGACAACGCGTCACGAATACATCCCCAGTTGAATTACGTCGCCGATCGCGACGAGGCCCTGCGGGAGGCGGATGCAGTTCTCGTTGTCACCGAGTGGGATGAGTACCGCCGCGAACTCGATCCCCACCATGCGGGGGACCTCGTGAATCAGCGCATCGTCATCGACGGTCGCAACTGCCTGGACGCCGAAGCATGGCGTGCCGCTGACTGGTCCTACGTCGGCATGGGACGGCCCTAGTCGAGCTCTTCTCGAATGCCCGACGTGTCGATCAGGAGGTCGTTTCCTGCGCGGAGACGGCCTCCGGGTCGTTCAGCTGGGCGATCTGGATGAGGTTGCCGCAGGTGTCGTCGAGCACCGCGGTGGTGACCGGGCCCATCGGCATCGGTTCCTGCACGAAGCGCACACCCAGCGCCGTGAGGCGCTCGTACTCGGCCTGCACGTCCTCGACGCCGAAGCTGTTGAACGGGATGCCGTCGGAGACCAGGGCTTCTTTAAAGGGGTGCACCGCCGGGTGCTCGGAGGGCTCCAGGAGCAACTGCACCCCGTCCGGGGCCTGGGGCGAGACGACGGTCAGCCAGCGGTAGGGCCCCATCGGCACGTCGACCTTGAGCTGGAAGCCGAGCTTGTCGGTGTAGAACTCCAGTGCCTTCTGCTGGTCGTCCACGAAGATGGAAGCGTAGGTGATGATCACGGCGTGTCCTTCGGCGGGGGCGGCAGGGAGTCCATCCACTGCCGCGCGTCGGTGAGCGGGGAGGTGTCCAGGTGGTGCACCGTGGTGCGCCCCTGGACGGTGGTGGTCACCAGGCCGGCCTCGCGCAGCAAGGCCAGGTGCTTGGTCACGGCCTGCCGGGTCATGGCCAGGCCGTGGTCGTTGATGAGCCGCACGGTGAGCTCGAAGAGGCTCTGGTCGTTGCGCGCGGCGAGCTCCTCGAGCAGGATCCGCCGCGCGGGGTGGGCCAGGGCCTGGAACACGATGTCCACGTGCCCAGGATAGGCAACCTCTTGGTTGCCGGTCAATGCTCCGGACGATGGATGACCGGACGTCCGGGGTGTCGTCTGCTCACAGCAGATCACCGGTGCCCCCGGGCCGGCACGGACCTAGCATGGCTTCATGAGCAGCGTGATCCGCCCCTCCCCGGCCTACCTTCCGGCGCCCGCGCCGCGGGAGCGTGCCGCGCCGCGAGCGCCGGTGGACCCGCTGTGGCGGTCGGTGCTGGGGATGTTCCTGCGCCGCCACCGCCTGGCGCAGGGGCTGACGCTGGCGCAGGTGGCCCGCACCTCGGGGGTCTCCACGCAGTACCTCTCGGAGATCGAGCGCGGGGTGAAGGACCCCTCCTCGGAGATCATCGCGGCGGTGGTCGGTGCCCTGGGGCTGAACCTGCTGGACCTCACCGAGGGGACCACCGGGGTGCTGCTCGACGACGCCCCGGCCGCCCGGACGGCTCCGCGCGGCCCGGTCTGCCTGGCCGGTCCGGTGGCCCTGGCCGTCTGAGGATCCGCTCCGGCGCCCGCCCGTTTCACCGGGCCCGGACCTCCCGCGGCGTCACCACCCGGTCGGCCACCCCGTAGCGCACCGCCTCCTCCGCGGTGAGCACGAGGTCCCGGTCGGTGTCCTCGCGCACCTGCTGCGGGGTGCGCCCGGTGTGCCGGGCGAGCACCTGCTCCAGCTGCTCCCGGGTGCGGGCGATCTCCTCGGCCTCGAGGATGAGGTCCGGGACGGTGCCCCGGCCCTGCGCGGCCGGCTGGTGCAGCACCACTCGGGCGTGCGGCAGCACGGAGCGGCGTCCCGGGGCGCCGGCGGCCAGCAGCACCGCGGCGGCCGAGGCCGCCTGCCCCACGCAGGTGGTCTCCACGGGTGCGCCCACGTATTGGATGGCGTCGTAGACGGCGAGCATCGCCGTGGTCGACCCGCCCGGGGAGTTGATGTAGAAGCCGATCGGCTGGTCGGAGCCGTAGGAGTCGAGGTAGAGGAGTTGGGCGATCAGGACGTTGGCGACCCCGTCGTCGATCTCGGTGCCGAGGTAGACGATCCGCTCCACCAACAGCCGGCTGAAGACGTCCATGCTGCGCTCGCCGTTCGGCGTGCGTTCGACGACGTAGGGCACGGGGTAGCTGCTCATGACCCCACCCCGGCGGCGGCCGTGGTGGCGGAGCGGGGACGAACGTCGTCGAGCCCGGCGATGACCCGGTCCACGAACCCGTAGGCGAGGGCCTCCTCGGCGGTGAACCAGCGGTCCCGCTGGGAGTCGGCCACGATCCGCTCGAGCGGCTGGCCGGTGTGCTCGGCGATGAGCCCGAGCACGGTGTCCCGGGTGTGGCGCAGGTCCTCGGCCTGGATGGCGATGTCCACGGCGGTGCCGCCGATCCCGGCCGAGCCCTGGTGCAGCAGGATCCGGGCGTGCGGCAGGGCGCTGCGCTTGCCCGGGGTGCCGGCCGAGAGCAGGAACTGCCCGGCGCTGCAGGCCAGTCCCATGGCGAGGGTGGACACGTCGTTGGGGATGATCCGCATGACGTCCATGATCGCGAGCATGGCCGGGACGGAGCCGCCCGGGGAGTTGATCCAGAGGGAGATGTCCCGCCGGGGGTCCTGGGCGGAGAGCAGCAGCAGCTGCGTGCACAGCCGGTTGCCGGTGGCCTGGTCGAGCTCGGCGCCCAGCACGATGATGCGCTGCTCCAGCAGCCGGGAGGCGAGCTCGTCGTCGATCGGGGTCCGGGGTGGTGCGGTGGTGGTGTTCATGCGCCCAGCGTGGACCCGGGCGGTCCCGGGCGGAACCCGTTTCTGCTGTGCGCGGCTCTGCCCTGAGCGGCTCTGCTGTCAGCTGTGCCGGGTCCTCGAACCCCGGCCGGGCCGGGCGTAGGCTCGGAACCGGTCGGATCGAGCCGGGCGGTGTCGCCGGGACCCCTGACGCCGGCGCCCCGAGGACGGAGACACGATGAGCACGCCCCCGCACCAGGACCCGCACTCCCCCGCACCGTCTGCTGCCCCGCACGTGGCCGACAGCCACGACCTGATCCGCGTCCAGGGCGCGCGGGAGAACAACCTCCGGGACATCAGCGTGGAGCTGCCCAAGCGCCGGCTCACGGTGTTCACCGGGGTCTCCGGCTCCGGGAAGAGCTCGCTGGTGTTCGGCACGATCGCCGCGGAGTCCCAGCGGCTGATCAACGAGACCTACAGCACCTTCGTGCAGGGCTTCATGCCCACGCAGGCCCGGCCCGACGTCGACGTCCTCGACGGCCTCACCACCGCGATCATCGTGGACCAGGAGCGGATGGGCGCCAACGCCCGCTCCACCGTGGGCACCGCCACGGATGCGGACGCGATGCTGCGGATCCTGTTCAGTCGCCTCGGGCGGCCGCACATCGGCACGGCCAAGGCGTTCTCCTTCAACGTCGCCTCGATCAGCGGCGCCGGCGCCGTGACCCTGGAGCGCGGCGGGAAGACCGTCAAGGAGCGGCGCAGCTTCTCCATCACCGGCGGCATGTGCCCGCGCTGCGAGGGCATGGGTCAGGTCAACGACTTCGACCTCACCCAGCTCTTCGACGCCTCCAAGTCCCTCAACGAGGGCGCGCTGACGATCCCCGGCTACAGCGCGGACGGCTGGTACGGCCGGATCTTCGGCGGCTCCGGCTTCCTCGACCCGGACAAGCCGATCCGCGACTACACCGAGACCGAGCTGCACGACCTGCTGCACAAGGAGCCGACCAAGATCAAGGTCGACAACATCAACCTGACCTACGAGGGGCTGATCCCCCGGATCCAGAAGTCCTTCCTGTCCAAGGACGTGTCCGCGCTGCAGCCGCACATCCGGGCCTTCGTGGAGCGGGCGGTGACGTTCACCGCGTGCCCGGAGTGCGGCGGCACCCGGCTCAGCGAGGCCGCCCGGTCCTCGAAGATCCGCGGGATCAGCATCGCCGACGCCTGCGCGATGCAGATCAGCGACCTCGCCGCGTGGGTGCGCGAGCTGGAGGAGCCGTCCGTGGCCCCGCTGCTCACGGCGCTGGGTGCGACCCTCGACTCGTTCGTGGAGATCGGGCTGGGCTACCTCTCGCTCAGCCGCTCCTCGGGCACGCTCTCCGGGGGCGAGGCCCAGCGCACCAAGATGATCCGCCACCTCGGCTCCTCGCTCACCGACGTCACCTACGTCTTCGACGAGCCGACCATCGGGCTGCACCCGCACGACATCGAGCGGATGAACCAGCTCCTGCTGCGGCTGCGGGACAAGGGCAACACGGTGCTGGTCGTGGAGCACAAGCCGGAGACCATCGCGATCGCTGACCGCGTGGTCGACCTCGGCCCCGGCGCCGGCACGGCCGGCGGCACCGTCTGCTACGAGGGCACCGTCGAAGGCCTGCGCGCCGCTGGCACCCTCACCGGGCGGCACCTGGACGACCGCGCCGCCCTGAAGTCCTCGGTGCGCACCCCCACCGGGGCCCTGGAGGTCCGCGGTGCCGACACCCACAACCTGCAGTCCGTGGACGTCGACATCCCACTCGGCGTGCTGACCGTGCTGACCGGGGTGGCCGGCTCCGGCAAGAGCTCGCTGATCTCCGGCTCGGTACTGGGCCGCGAGGGCGTGGTGTCGATCGACCAGGGCGCCATCCGCGGCTCCCGCCGCAGCAACCCGGCGACGTACACGGGGCTGCTGGACCCGATCCGCAAGGCCTTCGCCAAGGCCAACGGCGTGAAGCCGGCGCTGTTCAGCGCCAACTCCGAGGGCGCCTGCCCCGCCTGCAACGGTGCCGGGGTCATCTACACCGATCTGGCGATGATGGCCGGGGTGGCCACCACGTGCGAGGAGTGCGAGGGCCGGCGGTTCCAGGCCTCGGTGCTCGAGTACACCCTGGGCGGCCGGAGCATCGCCGACGTGCTGGCGATGCCGGTGTCCGAGGCGGAGGAGTTCTTCGGCGCCGGCGAGGCGCGCACCCCGGCCGCGCACGCCATCCTGGACCGGCTCGCCGACGTGGGGCTGGGCTACCTCAGTCTCGGCCAGCCGCTGACCACGCTCTCCGGCGGCGAGCGGCAGCGCCTCAAGCTGGCCACCCAGCTGGGCAAGCCGGGCGGCGTCTACGTCCTGGACGAGCCGACCACCGGCCTGCACCTCGCCGACGTCCAGCAGCTGCTCGGGCTGCTCGACCGGCTCGTGGACTCCGGCAAGTCGGTGATCGTGATCGAGCACCACCAGGCGGTCATGGCCCACGCGGACCGGATCATCGACCTCGGCCCCGGCGCCGGCCACGACGGCGGCCGGATCGTCTTCGAGGGCACCCCTGCCGAGCTCGTCGCCGCGCGCTCGACGCTGACGGGCGAGCACCTCGCGGCCTACGTGGGCGCCTGAGCGGACCTTACTCGTCCTCGGACGCAGCCCGTGATCTCCCATGTCGGGAACTCGCCGAAGGAGGCATCCACGACCTCGCGTACACCGCTCAACCGAAAGCTAAACGACCGCACCGGCGGGGACAGGTAGCCGCGCGCCGCCGACCGGCAGGGTCCGGGTGTACTCCCTGAGCCACTCGCACAGCTCGGGCCCGAGGTCCTCC
>NZ_BAAAOA010000003.1:52012-102931 GCF_039530085.1 Kocuria aegyptia | reverse complement strand
CCGGCGGCGGGGATGACGGCCTTCCGGACCGTGCGGGGGTTGCTGTTTCCACTCATGCGCACAGATTAGCGATGCCTTCGACAGGGTTCCCAAACTGAAGCGTCACGCTTCGCGGTGCATGACGGGCATTCTGGGATCCACGCGTGCTTCAGGTATACGTCCCAGCGGAGTTCGGGCGTATGTCCCAGTGAAAAGGGACAATCGCACGGGCATCTGCTTGCTACGGGTTCCGTCCACTGTCCCGCCTCAATGCACCACGATCCGGCGCTGAAACCCCTATTTCGACGCAGTATCCCAACTGCGGCACGGCAGATCCGCCGTCGCTCCCGCTCCGACTTCACGAGAGGTTCATCACTTCTTTTGCTTCCGCACGCCGTTGCCCGTCATGCTGACTTCGCGACGACACTCCAGGTCAGATCGCATTTCAGTTCATCGGGGCGTTTCCGTGACGGGGGTCACGGGCGCTGCCCGATTCGCAGGGGGAAGCATGAGATCGATCCAGTCCTTGGTGCATGACGCCTACAGTCGCCGCCGTACGGCCGTCATTGCGATGGCCTTGTTGCTGACGGCCCTGGTGCCCACCGCCGTCGATAGCCTCGCCCGGCCCAACCTGACGTTCCTGGCCGCAGCCGGCGCTCTGCTGGTCCTCGGTGTCGTGGCGGTGATGATGCGCGGTGGCACCACCGGAATGGTCGGTGATGACCCGGATTCACCGGTGAGCTCGCGTGGCGGGGTGAACCTTCTGCTGTACCTCTCGCCGGTGATCTTCCTCAACATCGTGTTTCCGCTGGTCAGTCCCCGCATGGCTGAGTCCTCGATCGGGGGGGTCCAGATGACCTACGTCGTGCTGGCCTCGTCGATCACTGTTCCGTGGCTGGCTCAGGCAGCGTGCATGCCTGCCTACCGTGCCATCGGCGGGCTGATGGCCGAACGCGACATGGATCGGATCACCCGCCGTTTCTGCGAGGTATGGCCCGCGATGTTCCTGCAGACGCTGCCGCTGGTCGGCCTGTTCGCGGTGCCGCTGTGGCTGGCGACCGGCTGGTCTGCTCAGGCCATGGGTGCCTACCTCGTCCTGTGCGGAGCACACGTGCTGTTCGTGCAGTCACTGGTGCTGGCCAACGTCGGGGAACGGCGTGGCCTGTGGGCTCTTGCATGGGGGTCGTACGCCGTGGCGCTGGCGCTGGCGCCGACACTGTGGATCCTGCCGCCGATGCTGGCCGCTGCGACCCAGCTCGCGGCGATGGGCAAGCATCTGGTCCACGTCCGGTCTTTCGAACGCCTGGGGCACCGCAGCTTCGCCGGCGACGTGGTCAGGGGCCTGTTGCTCGGCTCGGTCCTGTGGGCGGACAAGTTCGTGCTCTTCATGGTCACCGAGGGAACCTTTCAGGTGGTCGTGGTCTTCATGGCCATGCTCCCGGCTGTGCTGGCCTACAACTTCTACTTCGTGAACCTCGCCCCGAACGTGGACCGCGCCGTGGCCGGACTGCACCGGGCCATCGAGCGGGAACCGTTGCCGGTGCTGGCCTCGCACTCCACCCTGCTCAGCCACATCGTCGACCGTGCGGTGCTTCGCACGGCAGCCGTCGGGATGGTGCTGACCCTGGCGGCCTCGATGCTGCTGGGCGGCCTCCGACCCGAGCACGCGCTGCTGGCCGTAGCCGTGTCGGTGGCCTCCTGGACGTTCATGATGCTCACCCTGTTGGGCTACGAGCTGGACTACATCGGAGAGAAGATCACCGCCCAGGTGCTCAGCGCCGCGCATCTGCTCGTGTGCGTACTGGCCTTCACGACTCTGGGTGCCAACGGGGCCTACGGCGCCCTGCTGGTGGCCGATCTTGCGCTCGCTGCCGTGGCCTGGGCGCTGTACAAGCGCCACTGGGTCCAGCCCGAGTACACCTTGTTCTGGCGCCACGCCACCTCCTGGTAATTCCCTTCGTACCGCCGGTTGCCGTCCGTTGCAGGACGACGAGCCGGAACAGTCACTGCGATCTCCGGCCGAGTGCATACCGGTCACAAACACCCCGCCCTTGAGGAGCCACTGGCATGTACCCCTTCACCGTCTCCCGCGCCAAGCACCGCGCCACCACCACTGCCACCGATATTCTCGCCCTGCTGCCGGCCCAGCAGCGTCGGCAGGAGTACGTGGACGTGGACGTGGCCATTGTCATGGAATCCACCTATCCCTATCTCAAGGGTGGGGTGTCCGCTGTCGTGCACGACATCGTCATGGGGAACCCCGACCTCACCTACGGCATCATCCACATCTCCTGGGACTCGTCGAGTCCGCAGGAGGACCTCTACGGCATGCCGGAGAACGTCAAGTGGGTGCGGGTGGTCTATCTGAGCATGCAGGAGCACCGGCACGACTTCATGTCCGTCCGGCCCAAGGATCTGGACATGAACTCCGCCCAGCGCGCCGAGCTGTCGCACCGCATCTTCGACGCTCTGTACGCCCTGTCCGAGCGACGGGAGATCGAGCCGCTGTGGCAGCTCATCGACGAGGGTCTCAACGAACGCACCCGGCAGTATCCCCTGTGGGCCATTCTGGGTTCTCGGGAGTTCATGCGCGCCCTGACCGAGCGCATGCCGCAGTTGGGACTGTCACTGTCGGAGTCCTTCTGGGTCCTCCGTGGCTTCTTCTCCCTGGCTTACGCGGTGCTCGGAGAGACCATGCCGAGGGCGCGGGTCTACCACGCGCACACCACCGGATACGCCTCTTTGCTGGGGGCCGCCGCTGCCCGGGACCACGGCACATCCTTTTTGCTCACGGAGCACAACCTGTATGTCCGTGACACGGTCAACACACTGCTGGACCGGAACATGGCACTGTCCATCACGTCCCAGGACTACCGCACTTTCGAGGTCACCGCCGAGCAGCGGGCGTGGATGGCCTGGTGGACCGAGATGGGGCACTTCTGCTACCCCAGCGCCCAGGTCATCACCTACCTGTACCCGACCGCCATCACCGAAGCCGCCGAGCTGGGCACGGACATCGACAAGTCGGTGGTACTGCCCAACGGCATGACCATCGAGGAGTTCGAGGAGAAGTACCACGCCCGCCAGGCCGCCGTGGAAAAGATCGCAGCGAGCCGGGAAGACCACACATGGAGGCTCGTCTACATCGCCCGAGTCGTACCCATCAAGGGCCTCATGGACCTGCTCTCCAGCATGGAGATCCTCAAGCGGTACGGATACCCGAACCTGCACCTGGATGTTCTCGGCCCCACCGAGCACGCGCCGGAATACTACGAAGCCTGCCTGGCCAAGATCGAAAGCCTCGGGCTGGAGGACATGGTGACCATCCACGGCACGGTCAACGTCCGGGACATGCTGGACCAGTTCGACCTGCTGGTGCTGCCCAGCTACAACGAAGGCCAGCCCATCGTGGTGCTGGAGGCCATGGCCGCCGGCATCCCCACTGTCGGCACGAACGTGGGCGGCATGAGCCAGCTCGTCGCCGAGGACCTGCGCACCGCTGATGGGCGGACCTGGGGGGCCTGCGGGGAACTTGTTTCTGCCGGCGACATCGAGAACATGGCCCGCCAGATCCGCACCGTCATTGAGGACACGGAACGCTATCGCGCCTACTGCGCCAACGCCCGCGGCCGTGTGGAGGACTTCTTCCAGCTCCACGAAGTCATGGCGTCCTACAATCAGCTCTACCGCATGCTCGGGAACATGAACACGGAACGCAACTTCCAGTACTGGGGCGAAGAGCACCTGACACCGGAGAACGCCTCGTGAACGGGGTCGGCGCCTGGATCCGCTACGGCGACCCGATCACCTCAGAGCAGATCGACTTCGCTGCCGAGCACTACCGCGCGGCGATCCTGCAACCGTGGGAGCTGGCGGCTGCGGCGGAGCTGAAGACGCGTCGACCGGACATGACGGTGCTGTGCTACAAATGCCTGTCGTCCACCCGGAGCTACGAGCCCGGCCCCCTCTACAGCTCTGGCGTCTCCTATGCCGAGGCGGACGAGCAGTGGTTCGCCCGCCGCGAGGACGGGCAACGGATCGAGTGGGAACGCTACCCCGGCCACTGGCAGATGACCGTCTGGTCACCCGCCTATCGGACCCGGTGGGTCGACAACGTCACCGCAGAACTCGCCGACTCGCCTTTCGACGGCGTCATGGCCGACAACGACGTCTTCGACGACTACTACGGCCTGCAACTGCCCATTGACGGCGCCCGTTCAATGGCCGAGATCCGCGACGGACTCGACGAGATCGTTCACGCCGCCGGCAAATCGCTCAACGACGTGGGCAAGGTGCTGATCCCGAACATCGCCGAATCCCGTCGGCAACCCGGACGATGGAGCGCCCACGCCGCCTACGGGGGCGGATTCGAAGAGGTGTGGCTGGGCTACAGCCCCACCGATCTGTTCGACCCGGATACCGCAGAAGCCCAACTGTCCCAGGCCGCCGGACCAGGACTCAGCATCCTGCGGGTCCCTACCGACGGCAATGATCAGCACCCCAATTTTCAGTACGGACTCGCCGCGTTCTGGATCTTCGGCGAAGGACGGGGTGCGTACTCGGCCACCGCGCACGACGACTACAACCACACCCAGCACGTGGCTGAGCTCGACTGGGACCTCGGCCGGCCTCTTCAGGACCCCGTTCGCAGAGGGCACAGCTGGTGGCGGGAGTTCACCGGAGGGTGGGCCGCGGTGAACTTCAACATGGACGGGCGCCGGCGACGTCGCATCAAGGTTCCTGCCGGCATGGTCGACGTCCACGGCGACCCCGCGGGCTCCTATCTGGTGCTTCCCCCCCACCGTGGACGGATTCTGCGACGCGCCTGACCCACCCCGGGAATCGCTTACGCAAGTAAAGCAGTCGCGTGGGTCATGATGTGCACATGAAAACGATGGCTGTCGCCACTGTGTTGCTCACTGGCCTGCTCACCACCTCGACCACTGGCCCGGCTCCTGTGGTCACCTCCGAGTCGTCCCCCACCGCGACCGGTGAGAAGTCCGACAAGTTGCCGGCGTACCTGCAGGGCTACCGGCAGGGCCAGCTGCTGTGCCCAGCCGGTGCGCTGACCGGGAAGGTCTCCGTGGCCATCATCGATCCCATGATGGCCACCACCGACGCGCCTGGGGACTGCACCCTCACCGACATGAAGGCCGCCAACCCGGACACCCAGTTCCTGGCCTACCTCAACGTGGGCGCGATGCGGCCCTGGGAGCACTGGAACGGCATCTTTCAGAACTCCTGCGCCGACATGGGCGAGGCCCGCAGCGCCAAGTTCGCCGTCACCACCGAGAACCCGGATGTGGCCACCACACCCGCAGGACACGCCGGGTACCCCGACTTCTCCTATCTGACCGTCGCCGACCTCTCGCCCGCCTACGCCGAGGCCTGCGCGGAGACCGTCCACCGCATTCTCACCACCGACGCCGAACGCGGCATCACCGACGCTCCGCCGGCGCGCTTCGACGGCATCTTCCTCGACGACACCGCGCTCTCACCGGCGCACGGCCAGGACATGGTCGACATCGGTCAGTGGGGCCCGTGGGCCGACGACGACGCCTATGGACGGGCCATGATCGACGTGGTCACGCGCATCGACGCCGATCTCAAGGAGTCCATGGGCACCGACGTCCCCGTAGCGATGAACCTGGGGCTGTACCCGGCCTGGCGCAACCAAGTGGATCTGGCCGTGGAACTGGCAGCCACCGGTGCCGTGGACTTCGCCCTGCGCGAGCACAGCATTGCCGACAGCGAGGGACGCCCTTTCTCCGCAGAGCGCCTGCACGAGGAGTCGGCAGCATTCCGGACCATCACCGCCGCGGGGCTGCCGATCGTCCAGCACGACTACTCCGTCTCCCTCCGCCAGTTGTCCCCCTCGGCATATGACCGTGGCCTCGCCATCGACGGCACCGCGGCATGTCTCCAGGACGACTCGGCCGATCGGGAACGAGTAGTGGCAGCAGCGGACCGCCGACGCACCCTCGACCACCGGCTGACCCTGGGCAACGTCCTGCTGAACCGCACCCCCGAAACGGCGACCATGACAGCGGCTCTCGGACAGGCTGAGCCCACCTGTCAGGACAATGCCTGGGACGACGACCGACACTGGGAAGAGGTCACGCGAGCCTCCGTGGACACCGCGGACCCGCAGGTGACGGCACTGACCTCTGCCGTCACAGCCTCCGCCTACCCGATCGCCGCGCCGTTCCACGACAACGGCGTTCTCGTCACCAAGCTCTCCGACGGGAGCGTCCTCGCCATCAATCACAACGCCGACACCCGGAAGGTCTCCGCCTTCAGCACCCAGATCACCGTCCCCGGCCGATCCGCCGCCGTGGGCTGACCGCGCGATGGGCAGGGCAGTGCCGGAGCTTCGACTCCCTCAGGGGCGGACACGATCGATGAAGCGCTACTGAGGCAGGGCCGGTCCGGGCTCAGGCCTGCCCGAGCGCCTGGACGAGGTAGGCGACGTTCATCCGCAGGATCTCCAGCGCGAGGCCGGAGTCGATGTGCTCCAGGGTGTCGCCGGCGGTGTGGATGCGGTCGTTGGCGCCGTCGGCTCCTTCGATCGTGAGCACGGCGGGCACGCCGCCGTCGATGAACGGCACGTGGTCGCTGTTGAAGGGCAGGAGGCTGGTCTGCACGGTCAGGCCCGTGTGGGCCTGCGCCGCGGCGGCCAGCTCCTCCAGCACGGCCTGGGACACGGCGGCGCCCTCGAGCAGCACCGTGGGCGAGGGCGTGTTCCGGCCGGCGATCATGTCCATGTTGACGACCGCGTGGATGCGGCCGAGTTCCGCCGGGTCCAGCTCCGCCACGTAGTGGCGGCTCCCGAACAGTCCCTGCTCCTCGCCCCCGAACAGGATCAGGCGCAGGTCCCGGGAGCCGCGGTGGTCCTGCAGGGCCCGGGCGACGGCGAGCACGCCGGCGGCCCCGGACCCGTTGTCGTCCGCGCCCGGTGCGGGGCCGGCGGTGCCCTCCCGGACGTTGATCGAGTCGAGGTGGGCCGTGACGAGCACCGCGCGGCCGTCCCCGCCGGTCCCCGGCCGCTCGGCGATCAGGTTCTGCGTGTCCCCACCGGGCAGGGCGACCGTCTGGATCCGCGTGGCCCAGCCCAGTGCGCTGAGCACGTCGCGGGCCCAGTCGAGCGCGGTGCGGAACTCCGTGCTCGTCGAGTGCCGCGTCCGGAGCGCGGCGAGCGTGCGCAGGTCCGCCTCGAACGCGTCGCGGGACACGGCGGCGACGTGCGGTTCCGCCACGGCCCGCGTCCGTGCGGGTGCCAGTGGCCGTTGCTCGAACACCACGGTGTCGGCCGGCAGAGGGCGGACACCGAAGCACGGCAGATGCCGCTCGACCGGCTCGACGATCCTCCCGGCCTCGGCCGGGTCGAGGTCGACGACGAGGTAGCGTCCCCGGTCCACCAGGACCGGGACCTCGGGGTGGGCCTGCTGGAACTGGCGGCCGTTCTGGATCACCAGGTGCAGGCGGGCGGTGGGGACCTCGACCCGCTCCGCGGGGGCGCGGCCGGCGCCCGTCCGCTCCAGCTGGGCCGGCGCCCCGGTCACCAGGAGCGTGTCGCCGAGCCGCGTCCAGGCGGCGCCGGCGCCGGTGGCCGCGGCGGTCAGTGTCCGCAGTGCGTCTCTTCGGGCGAGGCCGGGCTCGTCGTCGTTGCCGGAGGTGTTGCCCAGGTCGAAGCGGACGATCGTCATGACGGCCTCCTACGGCGTGCTGAAGCTCTCGACCACGCCCGCGAGCGAGGCGGAGGTGCTGGGCGGCGACACGGCGCCGGCGCCCAGGCCGCGCTTGGCGAAACCCCGCCACACCGCCCCGAGGTCCCCGGGGTTCAGCGCGGAGACCGCGGTGATGATGCCGTCGCGCGCCAGCGTGAACGTCGGCATGCTGGGCGTGAGCTTGAGCCCGCCCACCACGTACTCGAGCACGCGGCGTTCGGCCTCGGCGTGGCCGTGCGCGGCGACGAGGTTGACGAACACCTCCCACAGGGCGGCGCACCAGACCTCGCCGGCGTTGTGCACCTGGCTGTTCGGCCCGCCGCCCTGCGGATGGCGCGGCGGGCCGGGCGGCAGCACCACCCCGTTGCTGATGTGCTTGAACGTCAGCGGGTTCTTGCCCAGGTCCGCGGAGTAGGGGAAGCGGCGGATGGCGAAGTAGTAGTTGTCCGTGAAGCCGGGGGTGAGGTCGGTCCATCCCCCGGCCGGGAAGGCGCCGGTGCCGAAGTCGTCGGAGGCCTGGGAGGTCATGGTGATCGCGAAGAAGTCCCCCCACCCCTCCCCCATCGCCCGGCCCTGCTGGTTGGCCAGCCCGGTGGCGTTGCCGACGAGACGGTTCGTGATGTAGTGCCCCAGCTCGTGGTAGGTGATCAGCGCGTCGAAGTTGCTGGTGCGGGACGGGAGCGGGGCGACGCCGCGGAACTCGTACATCTGCATCCGCGGGCTGGCGCCGTCGGCGGGGGTCTGCATGTTGGCGTTGTCGGTGCCGCTGAAGTCGTTGCCCTCGGCCAGGATCGGGTCCGCGCCGAGACCGGACCCCGTGGAGTTCATCTGCTGGGCGTTGCCGGCCGCCTCGTCGAACCCCGCCTCGTACCAGCGGTCGTGCAGCCAGTTCACCTGGAAGAACATCCCGACGACGCTGGCCTGCAGGTTGATGGGGTCGCTGGCGGGCCGGGCGGGGTCGTAGGCGTGGTCGAAGGTGCGCGGCCCCGAGGTCCGGCCCTCCACGTCGCCGTGGTTCTTCCCGTCGGGTGCCCGGAGGTCGGCGTAGGCGATGCAGTTGTTGCCCCGGGTGGTCGTGGCGTCCTCGGGCAGCCACGGAGCGCCCGGCAGCAGGCTCTCGAGCGTGACGAGCCGGTCGGGAATCGGGGCTGCCTGGAACCCGTCCGGGCGCCCGGTCGGGTGCGGCGACCCGGGCGCCGGCCCGTCCTCGGGGCGGAACAGGGCGTCCCCGCTGTTGAACACCCGGTAGGTGAAGGCGGCGTCGGCCCGCAGGTTCTTCCGGAACAGCACCTCCGGCTCCCCGAGCGCGTCGATCACGTAGCTGAACGCCGGGAAGCCGTCGATCCAGAGCTCCAGGTAGTAGCCCGGGGTGAACTGCTGCTCCCCCAGGGGGAACAGCACCTCCTTCACCCGCACCGCCCGTTCGAACGCCGGCCGGCCGGGGCCGGCCGGGGTGGTGGAGCGGTAGAACCGGTAGGTCCCACCGGTGGAGTCACCGGCCTCGGCGCTCGCCTCGCGGAAGGCCGAGGGGTCGTGCTCGACACCGGTCAGGTCGAACGCCGCCACCGCGATCGCCTCCTCGGCAGCGGTGCCGGCGGCGGCGGCCGAGCGGGCGCTGCCGGCCTGCGCGGCGCCGGGGAAGAACTGACCGGCCACGGAGATGACGTCGCCGTCGGGGCCGATCGCCGCGGTCGCCTCGGAGTTGAAGACCTCCAGGCCGTCGGCCCGCTGCACGAGCTGCACCGTGCGCAGCCCCCGCCCGCTCACCGAGACGATCTCGACGCCCTGCGCATCCGCTGCGGACAGCTGCCACAGATCGCCGTGCTCGGCGACGAAGCGCTGTACGGTCTGCTCCGGGGACGTGCCCGGCTCCCCCGACAGCCCGGCCGCCGGGGCCCGCCGCGCGATGCGGTTCGGCAGCGCGGTCGCCTGGTCGTAGTCCACCTCGAGGTCGCCGAGCTGCTCGTCCAACCGGCGGTGGCCCGGCGACGCGGCAGTCGGGGCGGCGGTTCGCGCTGTCCCGCGGGCGCTCCGGGAGCCCGCGTCGTAGAGGGCGTGGAAGTCCTCCGGCAGTGCACGGTCAGCGGGCATCAGGGACTCCTCGCGCACGATCGACTCACGGCCTGATCATCGCCCACGGGACCGGGACAGGAACTCCTCGATGGCGTGGCCGACCAGGGCTCCATTAAGGAACCGGTCCTGTCGGCCGGTCAAGGCGCGAACAGGCTTGTGACGTGCTCGTCCGCATCGCACGGCTCGGTCCCCCGGGGATCCGACCGGCGCCGGCCGTGGATCCCGCCGGGCCCGGAAGTCAGCCGTCACGGGGCAGCGCCGCGACGGCGTGGCGATAGGCTGCCTCGGCGGCCGGAGAGGAGTTGACCCGCCAATCACGTTCCTTGTGTTCCTGGAACCAGATGACCCCGAGCACGTCCCCTTGTCGGGTGAGGTAGTCGAACAGCTGAGTGATCCGGTCGGCCTTGGAGTGACCGGGCCCGTGCCCCTCGACCGAAGCCGTCTCCGTCACCAGGATCGGCAGCCGGGCCCCCAGACCGCGGAGCTCGTCCAGGCCGGAGCCGAAGAGCTCCGCCGGCGTGGTCCAGGACAGCGGAGGATCCGGGGACCCCCAGTTGTAGCCGTCGATACCCAGGATGTCGACCACGTCTTCCCCGGGAAGGAACTCGGCGAGCCGCGCCGCGCCGGTGTCGGCTCCGGGGGCCGGGATGTTGGGCGTCCAGCGGCGGAGTCTCGTGGGTCCAGTCCCGGAACAGCAGCATCCACTGCGGTGCGGCACCGGTCATGGCGGTGAACGCTGGTCCGTCCTGGGGCTCGTGGGGCAGGAGGACCCCGTGCTCCAGAGGGCGGATGCGGTGATGAGGGGAAGGGTTTCCATGGTGGTCCTCTCGGCACAAGCGGCGACCAGGGCCGCCGCTCCGGCGGCGACGAGCACGGAGCGCCGGCTCAAGGAGCGCTGCGGGGTCCTGGGTGCGGCGGGCGGCATCAGTGCGCTTCGGTGCCGCCCTTGACGCCCACCCGCTCTTGCGGTGTACTAGTAGAGTAACTAACCGACCGGCTCGGAGGTCACCGTGATTGAGGAGGGCAAGCCCCTGTTCGTGCAGATCGCCGAGCAGGTCGAGGACTCGATCGTGGACGGCAGCCTCGTCGAGGAGGCCCAAGCCCCGTCCATCACCGAGCTCGCCACCTTCTACCGCATCAATCCGGCCACGGCCGCGAAGGGCATCAACATGCTCGTCGGCAAAGGAGTGCTCTACAAGCGCCGGGGGATCGGCATGTTCGTCGCTCCCGGCTCCCGCGACCTCCTGCTGGCGGAACGGCGCAGTGCCTTCGCCCGTCGCTACGTGCAACCCCTGCTGGCCGAGGCGCGCAAGATCGGGCTCGGCCCCGACGACGTCGCCGACCTCGTCCGCGCCGCTGCCACACCGGCAGCACCGCAAGGCCCATCGGATCGGAGGACAGCATGAACCCCGTGATCGAGGTCCGGAACCTCACGAAACGCTACAAGGACAAGCTCGCTCTCGACGACGTCAGCTTCGACGTCCAGGAGAACACGATCTACGGCCTGCTGGGACGCAACGGCGCCGGCAAGACCACCGCGATGTCGATCCTCACCGCACAGAACCTCCCCACCAGCGGGCAGGTGCGGGTGTTCGGCGAGGACCCCTACGAGAACGCCCGGGTGCTCAGCCGGATGTGCTTCGTGCGCGAGAGCCAGAAGTACCCCGACGACGCCACCGCGCGCCATGCCTTCACCTCGGCGCGGCTCTTCTTCCCGCGGTGGGACCAGGAGCTCGCCGACGAGCTCGTCGACGAGTTCCAACTGCCGCTCAAGCGCACGATCAAGAAGCTCTCGCGCGGGCAGCTCTCGGCCGTCGGCGTCATCATCGGCCTCGCCTCCCGCGCGGAGGTCACCTTCTTCGACGAGCCCTACCTCGGCCTCGACGCCGTCGCCCGGCAGATCTTCTACGACCGCCTGCTGGCCGACTACGCGGAGCACCCGCGCACGGTGCTGCTCTCGAGCCACCTCATCGACGAGGTCGCGAACCTCCTCGAGCGGGTGCTCGTGATCGACGAGGGTCGGATCATCATGGACGAGTCCACCGACGACGCCCGCGCCCAGGCCACCAACGTCGTCGGAGACTCCGCCGCGGTCGAGGACGCGGTGCGCGGCCGCGAGGTCATCCACCGCGAGAGCCTCGGCCGCGTCACCTCCGTCACCTTCCTCGGCCGCCTCGACGACGCCGAGCGCGCCGCCCTCACCGCGGCAGGACTCGAGCTCGCGCCCGTCTCCCTGCAGCAGCTCATCGTGCGCCGCACGCAGCGGCGCTCCCCCGGCCACGACACCTCCGCCGCGGCCAGCCAGGAAGGAGCACTCCGATGACCGCCCTCGACGCCGGCAGCGTGACCCACCCCGCCGCGGTGCGCCACCGCACCCTCAACGTGGTGCGCCTGCAGTTCGTGAACACCCAGACCTTCGTCTGGGTGCCGGCACTCGTGCTCGGCGGGGCCTGGGTGATCACGCTGCTGATCTACTGGATCGTGCAAAGTGCCGGCGGCACCGACGTCAAGATCGGTGGGGGCTCACAGGCGCCGCTGTGGTACTTCCTCGTCGTCGGCGTGCAGGCCATGACGCTGACCTTCCCGTTCTCGCAGGCGATGAGCCTCACCCGCCGGGAGTTCTACCTGGGCTCCCTCGCCGCCGCGGCGGTGAGCGGTCTCGGGATGTCACTGGTGTTCGTGCTGCTCGGGCTGATCGAGCAGGCGACGAACGGGTACGGCATGAACGGGTACTTCGCCTACCTCGACTGGGTGTGGGAGGCCGGGCCACTGGCGGCGGGCCTGACGTACTTCGTGGCCACGATGCTGTTCTTCATCATCGGGTTCTGGTTCGCGACGATCTTCAAGCGCTTCGGCACGGCCACGCTCGTGATCGTCATGCTCGGGATCGCCCTGGTCCTGGTGGGACTGATCGCCTTCGTGACCCGGCAACAGGCGTGGCCGCAGATCGGGTCCTGGCTCGCCGGGACCGGATCCCTGGGCCTGACGATGTGGGCCGTCCTGGTGAGCGCGCTGCTCGCGATCGGCTCCTACCTCACCCTGCGCAGGATGCCCGCCTGACAGGCGGGATTCCTCTGGCCGGCGGGCGCCGAGGCCACGAACGCCGGGATTGCCGGGCCGGCCCGCTCCTCCCGGAGACGTCGGGAGGAGCGGGCCGGCCCTCCTCGGGACGGAGGAGGAAGCGGAGCCGGGGCGGAGCGCGCTACGGAGCCGTCTGCACGCGCTCCGCGTAGCGGCGCTCGAAGGCGAGGATCGCCTCCGTGGCCTCGAACAGCTCGTCCGCCATCTGCTGGAGCACGGAGTCCTCCTGGCGGTAGGGGTCGATCACGTCGTTGCGCTCGGGGTGGCGCACCGGCACCCGCTGGCGCAGCCGCGGCGCCTGCTGGACCAGCCAGGCCCAGCGCTCGGCGCGGTCACCCGGCACCGCCCGGTCGATCTCCGGATCGGTGGAGAGGTACTGCAGGATCCGGGCGAACTCCCGCAGGGTGAAGACCTTCTTCAGCAGCCGCGGCGACTGCTGGAGCAGCGGCTGGGTGTGCTCCCGGGCCATCACCAGCACCAGGTCCACGTCCCGCAGCACGTCCGGGCTGACCTGCCGGGCCCGGTGCGCGGCGGCGGCCTCCAGGCCGCGGTCCCGGGCCAGCCTGCCCACCCGCTGCTCGAAGCCCTCGTCCACCAGCGCGTGCATCCCGGCGCTCGTCACCTCGAAGCCGCCGGGCGAGATCTCGTTGAGGCCGTGGTCGAGCTCGACCGCCGCCATGGGCGAGCGGCACACGTTGCCCGTGCAGACCGTCAGGATGCGCGTGGGGGCCATGGTTCTCCTCTGGGGGTCGAGTCCGGTTCATCGTATCCGGCGCGGCGCCTCCTCCCCGAGCGGCATGCTGAGCAGGTGGTAGCTGAGCGCCTTGCCGTGGCCGTCCAGCACGGGAGATCCCGTGACGCCCCCGCCCAGGGCGCCCGGGAGGGTGAACACCAGAGCATGCAGCCCCGGCAGGAGCCGGCGGAGAACGGGGCCGGTCAGCTCCAAGGCGTAGTGGCCGGCCACGGCCTCAGCCGTCAGGGCGTCCGAGAGCAGGTGGTAGGACATCTCGTCCCGGGCCCGGACGGCCAGGATGAGGGTGTCCCCTTTGTCCCCGGTCCGGACGTCGGCACAGTCGTCGACGGTTGTCATCGGGCCTCCTTGAGGCTCACACGGGGACGGACGAGCCCGCGGGGCAGGGTGCAGGAGCGGATGGCCAACACCTCCTGCACGTGCCGGCGGGCCCCGCCGCCGGCCGCGGGGCCGTTGGTGTAGAGGGACTCGACCTCCCAGCCCACCGCCTCGGCGGCAGTCCGGTCCGGCACCCGCGCCGCGACGCGCAGGCGGACCTCCAGCGGGTCCCGGTCCTCGGCGAGGCCGCGGAAGGCGGCGCCCGCGCCGATCATCTCGACCAGCACGGCCTCCGGGTCCACACCGTGGACGTCGGCGAGGCGGGTCCGGACGATGTCCGCGGCCAGTTCGGCTCGCTCACGGGCACGGGGCCCCGCGTAGCTGATCTGCCCTTCGCCCAGCCAGCCGCCCCGGAAGCCGAGGGTGACTTTCAGCTCGTCCGGCCGGGCGGTTCCGGATCCGCCGCAGACCTGCACTCGGTTCTCACCGACCTGTTCCACGGACACGGAAGTGAAGTCGGCGACGACGTCCGGGGTGATGTAGGCGGACGGGTCGCCCACCTCGTACAGCAGCTGCTCGGTGACCGTGCGGGTGTCGAGCAGTCCTCCGGAGCCGGGCAGCTTGGCGAGCACTGCCGCCCCGTCGTCGGCCACGTCCGCGAACGGGAAGCCCAGCCGGGCGAGGCCGTCCACGGGCTTGGTGACAGGGTCGGCGAAGTAGCCGCCGGTCAGTTGCCCCGCGCACTCCAGCAGATGTCCCACCACGGTCCCCTGCCCCAGCAGGGCGGGGTCGCCGGTGAGGTCCCATGCGTGCTCGTGGGCGAGGGGCCCCAGGTAGAGGGCGGGGTCGGCGAGCCGACCGGCGATCACCACGTCGGCGCCCTCGGCGAGGGCCTCGAGGACCGGCGCCGCCCCCAGGTAGGCGTTGGCCGAGACCAGCTGGTCTGACTCCGCCGAGAGCGGGCGGCCGGTCTCCCACAGCACGGGGTCCGCGCGGCGCACGGCGTCGAGCACGTCGTCACCGGTCACCACGCCCACCCGCGTGCCGGTCAGTCCGTGCGCCCGGGCGATGTCGACCGCGAGCACGCCGGCGGCCACCGGGTCGGCCGCGCCTCCGTTGGTGACGATTGTGGTGCCGTGGCTCCGGCAGGCCGGCAGGGTGGCCTCCAGTCGGCGGCGCAGCAGCGGATCGTAGCCGTGGTCCGAGCCGGCGAGCCGCCGGGCATTGGCGGCCGCAATGGTGCGCTCGCCGAGGACCTCGAAGACCAGGTAGTCGAGCCCGGCGAAGCGGGCGAGCTCTGCGGCCGGGTCGATGCGGTCCCCGGCGAAGCCCGCGCCGGCGCCGAGCCGGATCGTGCGGCTCATCCGGCGGCCCCCAGGGCGATCGCACCGGTCAGCAGCGCCACGGCGAGCATGACGATGCTCACCAGCCAGGCCCAGCCGAACAGGGCGCGGATGTGCTTCCCGATGTCCACCCCGGCCAGGCCGACCAGCAGGTAGAAGGACCCGGTGAGCGGGCTGATCGGGAAGCCCACGGTCTCCTGGCCGAGCAGGGAGGCCTGGGTGATCTCCACCGCGGAGACGCCGTACTGCTCGCCCAGGGCGTTGAGCACCGGCAGGACCCCGAAGTAGTAGGCGTCCGGACCGAACAGCAGGCTCAGCGGCACGCCGAGGACCCCGGCGATGAGCGGCAGGCCGGGAGCGGCCGAGGCGGGGATCACCGAGGTCGCGGCGTCGGCCATCGCCGTGATCATCCCGGAGCCCTCGAGGATGCCGAGGAACGCGCCGGCGGCCAGCAGCGTGGTGGCCATGAGCATGGCGCCCGTGGCGTGGGCCTCGATGCGGGCGGTCTGGCGCTTCAGGCCTGGGTAGTTGACCACCAGGGCCACCACGACTCCGGCGAGGAAGACCAGTTCCGGCGGTGCCAGGCCCGCGATCAGGGCCGCCAGCACCGCGATCGTCAGCACGGCGTTGAACCACAGCAAGCGGGGCCGGCGCAGGGACTGCTCCTCCGCGGACAGCTCGTCGACGGCGGGGCGCTCGGCGAGCTCGGTCGCCGCGGTCCTCCCGGCCACCCGTGCGGTGGCCACACCGGAGGAGCCGGGCGCGGTGTCCGTGCCGGCATTGTCCGGCCGTGCCGTGTCCTGCGGCTGCGCCTGCGTGGTGGAGCCATCTTCCGACCGGTCGTTCCCGCCCGCGGCCGGAGCCGCCGTGCGACCGATCCGTCGGGCCTCCCGGGTGCCCAGGAACCAGGCGATGGCCAGGGCCGCGACCATGCCGGCGATCTGGGCGGGAATCAGGGGCACCCAGAGCTCGTTGGCGGGCACACCGGCGGTAGCAGCGGCTCGGGCAGTCGGCCCGCCCCACGGGAGCAGGTTCATGGTGCCCGCGCCGAGCCCCACGCACACGCTCAAGGTCAGCCGGCTCATGCCGAGCCGGTCGAAGAGCGGGATCATGGCCGGGATGGTGATGAGGAACGTGGTGGCCCCGGCGCCGTCCAGATGAGCAGCCATGGCCAGCGCGGTGGTCGCGAGGCAGATCGTGACCGGGGCGTTGCCCGCCCAGCGGACGATGCGCCGGATGACGGGGTCGAAGAGCCCGGCGTCCCGCATTACCCCGAAGTAGGTGATGGCGAAGACGAACATCACCGTCACCCCGACGACCCCACCCAGACCGTCGGCGACGAACTCCCCGATCTCGCCCGGATCGAACCCCGCGATCAGGGCGAACACGATCGGCACCCCGGCCAGCGCCACGACGGCCGCTACCCGGTTGGAGAGCAGCAGCGCCAGGATCACCCCGATGGTGAGAAAACCTGTCCATGCAAGCACGAGAAATCCTTCCGTTGATCTCCTGCCAGTGTGAGCCGACTCACGTTATCCGGTCCAACATCATTCATCGATAGACTCATGAGCTGTGAGCATGAATCTGGGAGTTCACCATCTGAGGGCGGTCGTGGCGGTGGCCGATCACCGCAGCTTCACCCTGGCCGCCGCTGACCTCGGAGTGGCACAGTCCTCGCTGAGCCGTACCGTGCTCGAGGCGGAGCGCCGGCTGCGCACCCCGCTGTTCCAGCGCAGCACCCGGCGGGTGACGCTGACCACGGACGGCGAGGCGGTGGTCGCCGTCGCCCGCCGGGTCATCGAGCACGTGGACACCGGTCTCGAGCACATCGCGGGCTATCTGGCGGGCACCCGGGGCAGCATCACCATCGCCACTCTGCCCTCCCTGGCAGCCAACCTGCTGCCACCGGTGATCCGTCGCTATCAGGAGCTGCACCCGGACGTGGTGCTCCACGTCGAGGACAATCTCAGCGACCAGGTCGCCGAGGACCTGCAGAGCGGTCGGGCCGACCTCGCGCTCACCACCGACCCGGAGGAGGGTCACGACTACGTGGTCCGCCCCATCGCCCAGGACAGCTTCTTCCTCGCCGTGCATCCCGAGCACCGTCACGCCGGGGCGGAGACCGTGGCCTGGAGCGACCTGCAGTCGGAGCCGCTGATCGCCTTCGGGCCGGCCTCGAGCATCCAGCAGGCCGTCGGCCGCGCCCTGCGCGACGCCGCTGTCTCCCCCGCGACGATCGTGCGGGCCCAGAACGTCGCCGCCATCGCGGGTCTCGCAGCCTCTGGCCTGGGGGTGGCCCCGGTCCCGGGTTTCGTTCTGCCGCTCATGCGCTTCGCCGGTCTGTCCTTCGTTCCCCTGATCCCGGAGCGTGCCCGCACCATCACCCTCGTCCACCACCGGGACCGCCCGCTCTCGCCCGCGGTCAAGGCGTGGGCGGACGTGGTGGACCAGTATCTCGGCGCCCAGCCCCAGCAGCTGCCAGGGGTGCGCTGGGTCCGCCCCGGGGACCGCGTCATCCGCTGACGCCGGAGCAGCGATCGGGGCTCTCACCCACCCACCGGTACCGCGCCGCCGGCGGGGGCCGGGGCGCCGGGGGTCCGTCGTCGTCGTTGCCCGCCGCGAAGCACACGGTTCCACTCACTACGTCCGAAGAGGTACGGGCGCGTAACATGGCCCTTCGTTATTGATTATTTATGCAAACGCGCCTTTATACTCGACCTGGCTCCGAGGATCTTCCCCCCATCCCGATGGCCTTGCACGAGTCGTTCCCCCAACGATCCATGCGAGATAGGCGTTCCAGCGTGAAAGCTACCCCCCGATTGACGCTGCCCGCTGCCCTCACGGCGGCGGTGCTGGCCATCACCACACTGACCCCGGTCGCGGCCCTTGACGAGGCCGCCACCCCCCGATCGACCACCCTCTCCGAGGAGCGGCAGGGCAACCTGGTCTCCAAGGTCGTGGAGTCCGACGGCGAGATCGTCTCCACCCTGGTGGACGGGACCACCGGCGCGGCCGTCCTCCCCGACCCGACCCGCGCCGGCACGCAGCCGGCCGCAGGCGACCCCCACGGCGGCGCCGTGCTGGGCCAGTGGGCCAAGTCCGAGCACCACTTCGAGCAGCTGGCCGCAGCCTCTGCCCGCACCGCCGACGAGCTCTCCGGAAACACCGACGACGACGGGGCCGATGCTGCTCCCGGCGCCACGGACGGCGAGACCGCGGAGGAGTCCGTCGCGGGGGTCGCGTCGGCCGAGCCCCTCGGTGCCGCTGCGTCCTGGGCCCCCAGCGGCATCAAAGGCACGGACGTCTCCAACTGGCAGCCGTCCCTGAACTGGTCGAGCCTGTGGAACCAGGGCTCCCGCTTCGCCTACGTCAAGACCTCCGAGGGCGACAGCATCCGCAACAACCTCTTCACCCAGCAGTACGCCGGCGCGGGGGCCGTGGGCATGTACCGCGGCGGCTACCACTTCGCCATCCCGACCCGCACGTCCTCGGGCGCGAAGCAGGCGGACTACTTCATCAACAACGGCGGCGGCTGGTCCGCGGACGGCAAGACCCTGCCGGGGCTGCTGGACATGGAGGACAACCCCTACCGCTCCCTCTACGGCAACCACTGCTACAACTTCAGCCAAGCCGAGATGGTCAGCTGGATCCGCGACTTCTCCAACCGGTACAAGGCCCGCACCGGGCGCCTGCCGGCGATCTACACGAACTACTACTGGTGGCAGGACTGCACCGGCAACTCCGCCGCGTTCAACGACCACCCCATGCACATCGCCTCCTACGGGACCACGGCCCCCCGCGTGCCCAGCGCCTGGTCCACCTACGACTTCTGGCAGTACACCGACGCCGGATTCAACGAGAAGATCGACGCCAACGTCTACCGCGGCAGCGCGGCCCAGCTCCAGGACCTGGTGCGCAACCGCTACTACAAGCCCCTGGGCGGCCGCGCCCCCGCCGGCACCCCCGCCCCCGCCGAGGTGGCCCCCGCCGGCTACGTGGTCAAGGGCGGCATCGGCAACCAGTACCGGGCCCTCGGCGGGTCCTCGGTCTTCGGCACCCCGACCATGAACGAGCGCGGCGGACTGGTCAACGGCGGCGTGTACCAGCGGTTCTCCAAGAACCACACCTTCTACTGGAGCTCCCCCACCGGGGCGTGGCCCGTGGACTTCAACGGCGCCATCGGCCGGAAGTTCACGGCGAACCGCTACGAGAACGGCTTCGGCTACCCCAGCACCCGCGAGATCACGGGGCTCACCGGCGGCGGCGCCTACCAGGTGTTCCGCAGCGGCGGTGCCGTGACCAAGGTCCTGTGGAGCCCGGCCACCGGCGCCCAGCCCGTGCGGGAGACCAGCGGGATCGGCGGGGCGTGGAAGCGCGGCGGCTACGAGCGCGGCTACGGCTACCCCTCCACCCCCGAGATCGGCGGGCTGGTCAACGGCGGCGCGTACCAGCTGTTCCGCAACGGCAACGACGTCCACAAGATCCTCTGGAGCCCCGGCACCGGCGCCCACGCCGTGAAGGAGAACAGCGCGATCGGCCGGGAGTGGAAGGCCGCCGGCTCCGAGCGCGGCTACGGCTACCCGACCACCGGCGAGTACCGCCACGGCACCGAGGTCCGCCAGAAGTTCTCGAAGAACTTCACCGTGCACTACTCCACCACCACGAAGAGGACCTGGGCCACCCGATGACCGCCGCCAAGCACCGCGCCCCCGCGCGCCCCCGCACCCCCGGCCGCCTGGCGCTGACCGCGGCAGCCCTCGCCCTGACGGTCCCCGCCACCGGGATCCTCACGGCGGCCCCGGCCGCCGCGGCGGCCTCGGACATCGTCAACGTCTCCTCGAGCACCCGCTCGGCCGACGCCCAGCAGCTGCTGGAGCTGATCAACGCCCACCGCAAGGCCAAGGGCCTCGCGCCGGTGAAGTACTCCGCCACGGTCTCGGGCATCGCCCAGGGCGAGTCCGACCGCCTGGTCCGCCAGGAGGTCATCGACCACACGGACACCTTCCTGAAGGACTCCCGGGCCGGCGCCTGGAACGCCGCCGGCGAGATCCACGCGGTCTCGTGGCAGGGCCGGGTGAGCGACCTGATGACGTGGTGGAAGGGCTCCACCGCGCACAACAAGGTGCTCACCGACCCCAAGATGACGGTCATCGGCATCGGCCTGACCTACGTGGACGGGCAGCTGGCCGGGAACAAGCAGGGCTGGAAGCTGGTCGGCACGGTCACCTCCTACGGCTACGCCGACGGCAGGACCCCGGCGGACGCCCGGACCACGGTGGGCAAGGCCCCAGCGCCTGCACCGGCGCCGGCGCCCAAGCCGCCCTCCGTCGCGCCGATCACCTCCGCCGGGTACGAGGTGCGCGGCGGGATCGGCCGCCAGTACCACGCCCTGGGGGGAGCCGCCGCCTTCGGCGCCCCCACCATGTACGAGCGCGGCGGGCTGGTGGGCGGCGGCGCCCTGCAGAGCTTCGCCAAGAGCGCCACGTTCTACTGGAGCGCCCCCACCGGCGCCTGGCCGGTGCGCTTCAACAGCGCCATCGGCCAGAAGTTCGCCGCCACCGGGTACGAGCGCGGCTACGGCTACCCCAGCGGCCAGGAGCGCGGCGGGCTCACCGGCGGCGGCGCCTACCAGGTGTTCCGCAGCGGCGCGAACGTGCACAAGGTGCTGTGGAGCCCCCGCACCGGGGCGAAGACGGTCAAGGAGAACAGCGCGATCGGCCAGCGGTGGAAGTCCGCCGGCTACGAGCGGGGCTACGGCTACCCGAGCACCGACGAGTACCGGTACGGCTCCGAGGTGCGCCAGCGGTTCTCGAACGGCTACACCGTGCACTGGTCCTCGATCACGAAGCGGACCTGGGTCACCCGCTGACCTTCTCACCCCTCCAAAGCGCCCGGCCGGATCCCCGGCCGGGCGCTCTGCTGTCCGCCGATGCGCCCCGCTGTCCCCCGGCCGGTGGTCGCGGTCCGGCGCACGCGCACGTGTCCCCCGCGGGAGGGTCACCGGAACGAAACAACAGGCCAGAGCGTGGTGCACCTCACAAGCACAGCCAGTGAAAACCGGTGTCCGCGGGCGCGGGCTCATGATTTGCCGAGTTCCGCTGTCCGCATTTCGGGGGACGGATGCGCTGACCACTGTCCCCCGATCCGCTGGCATTCCCGATCATTAAGTACCGAAGGGTACAGTCGCCCGCCGCGCCACAGCCTGTTTGCTATCACACATACATGCTTGCCGATACAGGACGTGTGCATCCGTACGTGTTTGCACTTGTGACACAGCTTTTCCGCCCTGGCACGCTGACCACGTCGGTCTGTCCGGGGGGACGAACCGACCGGTCCGTCGGGGTGACGGACCGCCGTCCGGGGGAACGAGCATGCTGTGCGCCACAGGCAGGACCATCACGACTTTCCACGTCGCCGTCGAGCTGCTCGCTCCGGCAGCACGGTGGCTCCGCCGGTGTTCTACGACCCCAGCGGCAAGCGGTGGTACCGCCTTCTGGCCACGCTGATGGTGCTGCTCGCCCTCGTCGCCGGCCTGCTCTCCTGGATCCTGCCCCAGGCACTGGCGCAGCCCTGGGACCGGACGCTGAACCAGGACCCCGCCTATCCGCGCGAGTTGATCGCCACCGGGGACACCGAGAACATCCCGCTGCTCGGGAACGCGTCCAACCCGTTCTCGCGGATCGGCCTGGTCGAGGAGGTCGGCGGCGAGACCGTGCTGGCCGATCCGTTCAGCGCCGACGTTCTCCGCACGCTCAGCGAGGAAGAGGTCGAGCTCGTCGAGGACCACCCCTACGCCATGGAGCGCTTCGGCGAGATCCCCGACCGCCGGCTGATCATCACCTTCGACGACGGGCCCGACGCCCAGTTCACCCCCGAGGTGCTCGATGTGCTCTCGGCCGAGGGAGTGCCCGCCACGTTCTTCAGCATCGGGACCAACGTGGTCAAGCATCCCGACCTCTTCGGGCGCGTGCTCCGCGAGGGGCACATGGTGGGCAACCACACCATGACGCACTTCACCTCGTGGGAGGACGACTTCCGCAACCGCGAAGAGCTGATCGGCACCGACCGGGCCATGCGCTCGGTCGGCAACTACGCCACCCCGCTGTTCCGGCTTCCGACCGGTGATCCCGACAACAAGCCCCTCCCCGTGCTCGAGGCCCAGCAGATGGGCTACCTGCACGTGGACTTCACCCTCGACACCGAGGACTGGCAGTACGGCCCCGAGGAGAAGATCGTGCTGCCCCCGCTCGACGGCGAGGGCCGCGTGGTGCTCATGCACGACGGCGGCGGGGACCGCACCGCGACGATCGAGGCCCTGCGGGAACTGATCGCCGAGGCCAAGGCCGCCGGCTACACGTTCAGCACGCTGGCACCGCTCCTGCCGGAGGACCACCACCCGGTCGCTGACACCCAGCCCGTGCTGGCGGACGACGCCACCGCCCTCGCCCTGACCACCCTCACGGTCACCCCGGACGTGGTGATGACCTGGTTGTTCTGGTTCGGCATCGGGTCCCTGACACTGATGTCGACCCTGTACGTGGTGCTGGCGCTGATCGGCCACCGGCGCCAGAAGCACCGGATCTGGCCGGAGATCCCCGAGGAGGACCTGCCCCTGGTCTCGGTGATCCTGCCCGTGTTCAACGAAGAACCCGTGGTGGAGCGCACCCTTGCCGCGCTCCGGGCCAGCGACTACCCCCGCCTCGAGGTCATCGCCGTCGACGACGGCTCCACCGACGACACGCTAGCCATCATGCGCCGGTTCGCCCAGCAGTGGCCGGCCCTGCAGGTGCTCACCCAGCCCAACGGCGGCAAGTCCATCGCCTCCAACCACGGGATCATGGCCGCCCGGGGCGAGATCGTCGTGACCCTGGACGGGGACACCCTCTTCGAGCCCCAGACCGTGCGGATGTTCGCCCGCCACTTCTACGCCCGTGACGGCAAGCGCCCCGTCGGAGCCGTGGCCGGGCACGTGAAGGTCGGCAACCGCCGCGGTCTGCTGACCATGTGGCAGTCCCTGGAGTACATCTCCGGGATCTGCGTCACCCGCATGGGCGAAGGCGTGGCCGGGGCGATCTCCATCGTCCCCGGGGCCTGCGCAGCCTGGCGCAAGGACGCCCTGCAAGCCGCCGGGGGCTACTCCCACGACACCCTCGCCGAGGACGCCGACCTCACCATGACCCTGCAGAAGCTCGGCTGGGCCGTGGTGCAGGAGAACCAGGCCGTGGCCTGGACCGAGGCCCCGATGACCATCCAGGGCCTGGCCAAGCAGCGACTGCGCTGGACCTACGGCAACCTCCAGGCGCTGTGGAAGCACGCCGGGATGCTCTTCCAGCCCCGCCACGGCTTCCTCGGCCTCGTCGCCCTGCCCTACGCCCTGCTCGCCACCGTCATCCCGCTGGTGTTCCTGCCGCTGACCGTGCTGATGGCCGGGATCAACATCGCGGTCGGCAACTGGCAGCCCATCGCCGCCTTCGCCGCGTTCGTGCTGACCATCCACGCCGTCATCTGCGTGATCGCGATCCGGATGGTCGGGGAGTCCTGGACCCACCTGCTGATCGTGCCCGTCTACCGGCTCATCTACGAGCCCCTGCGCGCCTACCTGCTCTACGCCTCCGTGCTCCAAGCGCTGAGGGGCAAGATGATCGGCTGGTACAAGCCCGAGCGCACCAACAGCGTGTTCGACGTCGAGGGGGCGGCGGACCGCCGCGCGGACGCGCAGCACGTCTGACCCCGCTCCGACCCCCGCTTCTGACGCGCCGGGCGGTGGCCCGCCACGCGCGGGCCACCGTGACCTGCTCCCCGGCTATCCGACGAAGCCCTCGCCGAGGACCCGGGTGAACTCCCCGGCCTCCTCCTCGAGGCCGCTGCAGAAGTCGTTGGCCTCGGCCGGATCCCCGTCCTCCGCAGTGCACGGCCGGTCACGGTTCAGCGACCAGTAGGAGAGCCGCCCCACGCCCTGGTCCCGGGCGAACTCGCCGAGCTCGGCGGCCGCGTCCAGCTCGACCACCTCCCCGGGGACGTCGTTGACCCCGATCATCGGAGTCAGGCCGATACGGTGCCACACCTCCTCCGCAGAGAGATCCTGGCCCGCCGCACCCCACAGCGCCGTGAGCTGGCCGTGCGCGGACCGGGCCGCCTCCATCGAGGCCGCCGCCATGGACTGCCCCGCGGGCTTGCTCTCGCTGTAGTTCATGGTCATGAGGTTGACCCCGGCCAGGTCCACCTCGGCCGCCAGCATCAGTGCCACCACGTCCACCGAGTCCTGGTCCAGACCGTGCGGGGCCACCGGCAGCGTCGCCCAGATCTCCAGGGGTTCCTTCCGCTCCTCCTGCAGGCGGAGCAGCACCTCGGCCCGCCGCTCGTTGGCCTCCTGGTCCTCGAGGTCGTCCAGCTCGATGTCGAAGTCCACGACGCGCACGTCGTAGCGATCGAGCACCGTCCGGTAGGCCGCGAGCACCCGGTCCGGGTCGGTGCAGGCGGTGGCGAGCTCATTGCCGGCCGCGCCGCCGAAGGAGACCACCACGTCCCCGCCGGCCTCCCGCAGCACGGCGATCTGCTTCTCCATCCGCAGGGTCTCCTCGGCCTCGTCGAGCCCGTAGTACCCGCCCCACGAGGGCTTGCACGGCTCCTCGGGGTCGGCCACCACGAACCCCAGCACCGTGCGGGACTGTCCCGCGGCCTCCGCCCCGAAGTCGAACCAGGGATAGGACGTGACGTTGACGTAGCCGCCGAACCACGGCTCGTGCTGGTCCCCGCAGCCGGTGAGGGCGAGCCCCGCCGCGCTGAGCAGGCCCAGGGCCCCCAGGCGGCGGGGGCCCCGCGCCGAACAGCCCCTCACCGGAAGGTGAGGGGCTGCGTCGTCGTCGGTTCCGTGGGCCAGGTCAGGACCTGCCATCGAACAGGCTGGTCACGGAGCCGTCCTCGAAGACCTCCTGGATGGCCCGGGCGATGAGCGGGGCGATCGAGAGGACCGTGAGGTTCTCGAACTGGTGCTCCGGGGGCACGGGAAGGGTGTCCGTGACGACCACCTCGATGGCGCCGCACGTGGACAGCCGCTCCACGGCGGGGTCGGAGAACACGGCGTGGGTCGCGGCGATGATGACGTCCTTGGCGCCCCGCTCGCGCAGCACCTGCACGGCGCCGGAGATCGTGCCGCCCGTGTCGATCATGTCGTCGATCAGCACGCAGGTGCGGCCCTCGATCTGCCCCACGACCTCCTTCGAGGTGGCCTGGTTGGGCCGGGTGATGTCGCGGGTCTTGTGCACGAAGGCGAGCGGGCAGCCGCCCAGCAGCTCGGTCCACTGCTCCGCCACGCGCACGCGCCCGGTGTCCGGGGAGACCACGGTGACGTTCTCGATGTCCACCACGGAGCGCACGTGCTCGGCCAGCAGCGGGATGGCCATCAGGTGGTCGACCGGGCCGTCGAAGAAGCCCTGGATCTGCGCGGTGTGCAAGTCCACGGACATCAGCCGGTCCGCCCCGGCGGTCTTGTACAGGTCCGAGATCAGGCGGGCGGAGATGGGCTCGCGGCCGCGGTGCTTCTTGTCCTGCCGGGCGTAGGGGTAGAACGGGGACACCACGGTGATCGACTTCGCGGACGCCCGCTTGAGGGAGTCGATCATGAGCAGCTGCTCCATGATCCACTGGTTGATCGGGGCCGGGTGGGACTGGATGAGGAAGGCGTCCGTGCCGCGCACCGACTCCCCGAACCGCACGTAGGTCTCGCCGTTGGCGAAGTCGTAGGCGTCGGTCGGGATCAGCTCCGTGCCCAGCTCCGAGGCGATGCGCTCGGCCAGCTCGGGGTGGGCCCGCCCCGAGACCAGCACCAGCTGCTTGGCACCTGCGTTGGTGATTGCGGTCATCGTTACTCGCTTTCCTCAGTGGTGTTCCCGGCCGTGCCGTGCGCCGTGGTGTCCGCGCCGGTTCCTGCGCTGGAGTGCTCGGTGGTCCCGGTGGCGTTCGTGGCGGCACCGTTGCCCAGGGCGCGTGCCGCGGCCTCGGCCGCAGCGGTGCCGGGGCGGTGCTCCACCACCCAGTTCTCGACGACCCGCTGCGCGCCCTCGGTCAGGGCCAGGGCCCCGGGCGGCACGTCCTTGCGGATCGTGGTGCCCGCCCCGGAGTAGGCACCGTCGCCGACCTGCACGGGCGCCACGTACATGTTGTCGGAGCCCATCCGGACGTGGTCGCCGATCACGGTGCGGTGTTTGCGCACGCCGTCGTAGTTCACGAAGACGGAGGCCGCCCCGATGTTGGAGTGCTCGCCGATGGTGGCGTCCCCCACGTAGGACAGGTGCGGGACCTTCGAGCCGGTGCCGATCCGGGAGTTCTTGGTCTCCACGAACGTGCCGATCTTGCCCTCGTCCGCGAGCACCGTGCCGGGGCGCAGGTAGGCGAAGGGACCCACGCTCGCGCGGGGGCCGATCACCGAGCCGGAGCCGTGCGTGCGCACCACGTGCGCGCCGGGGCCGACCTCCACGTCCGTGAGGGTGGTGTCCGGGCCGACGACGGCATCCTCGCCCACCCGGGTGCCCCCGTGCAGCTGGGTCCCCGGCAGGATCGTGGCGTCCGCGGCAATGCGCACCTGCACGTCGATCCAGGTGCTGGCAGGGTCCACGATCGTCACGCCGTTGCGCATGTGCTCCTCGAGGACCCGGCGATTGAGGTGGGCGCCGAGCTGGGCGAGCTGCACGCGGTCGTTGGCGCCCTCGACCTCCCAGCGGTCCTCGATCTTCAGCGCGTCCACGGCGTGGCCGGCCTCGCGGGCCAGCAGCGGGACGTCCGTCAGGTACATCTCGCCCTGGGCGTTGTCGGAGGTGACCTGCGCGAGGCTGTCGCGCAGCACGTCGGCGTCAAAGGCGAAGATGCCGGAGTTGATCTCGGCGACCGCGAGCTCGGCCTCGGTGGCGTCCTTGGCCTCCTTGATCTCGCGGAACGAGCCGTCGGCGTCCCGCAGGATCCGGCCGTAGCCGCCGGGCTGCTCGTGCTCCGCGGTCAGCACGGTCACCGCGTTGCCGCGCTCCTCGTGGTGGGCGACCAGCTTCCGGAGCACCTCCGGGGTCAGCAGGGGGACGTCGCCGTAGGTGACCACCACGGTGCCGGTCAGCCGCTCCTGGGCGTCGAGCGCCTCCACGGCCACCTGGACCGCGCGGCCAGTGCCGGGGACCTCGTCCTGGTCCACGACGATCGCCTCGGGGTCCTGCTCGAGGACGTGCGGGGCCACGAGGTCCCGCTCGAAGCGCACCACGGCGGCCAGCCGCTGCGGGTGCAGGCTCCGGGCGGCCACCAGGCAGTGCCCGACCATGGAACGACCCCCGATCCGGTGCAGGATCTTGGGGGTCTTGGACTTCATGCGGGTGCCCTTGCCGGCGGCCAGGACGATGACGGCGGCGGGCCCGACGGCCGCCCCCGGACGATGCGCAGGGATCTGGGGGGTGCTCACGGCGGGATGCAGCTCCTCGGTCGTCGATCGTCGGAGAGGAGCCGGTGGGCTCACCGGCTCCGGCTCTGTTCCGTCTCACTAGCTGGGGCGCTCGTCGGCTCAGGGACTCTCGAGCTTCCGGGCTGTGTCTGGCGGGATGCGGACGTTCCGCCTCTAGGACTCGAACCTAGACTCCACGGCTCCAAAGGCCGGGGTGCTGCCGATTACACCAAGGCGGAGCACCGCCGTGGAACGGCAGTGGTGCACGCAGTGCACAGGCAGTCACCCTACCACTCGGGCGTCAGGCCCCGGCCGCTCCCGGGCGCCCCAGGATCACGATGATCCGGGCCGTGGCCGCCGCCTCCCGCAGCTCCGGGACGGCGGCGAAGAGGTCCTCGACCGCGTCCTCGTCCACCCCGGAGACGATCAGCGGCGCGCGGTCCAGCAGCGGGCGCATCCGCTCGAACGCGGCGGCCGGCCCCTCCCCCGCCTCCGAGGACGCCGCCACGTTCCAGGCCACGGACGCCAGGTAGTGGGAGTCCACGTCCAGGGTCCCCGCCTCGCGGGCACGCTCCAGGAACTGGACCAGCGCCACCTCGTCCGCGGTGGCGCCCTCCGTCTCGAGCAGCAGGTGCACCCGGTGGGCCGAGGCCGCCTCGGCGAGCGCCGCGAGCATCGAGAAGAGCCGGTCCTCGCTGCGGCCCCGTCCGCTCACGCCGGTCCGCGGCACCACCAGGTACTCGGCGCCCACGCCCGCGGCCAGCGAGAGGTGGTCGTCGAGGATCGCGATGACGCCCTCGTCGGGGATGTCCTCGTCGATCGAGATGTCCGCCCGGACCATCAGGGGATCAGCACCTGCTCCGCGCAGCGCTTCTCCCACCTGCCGCTGCGGCACCGAGCCCAGGTGGCGTCCGATCAGCCGGCCGGGCCCCGCCGAGATCTCCACGGGCCCGGGGTGCTCCGTCACGGTCCGCACGGCGGTCTCCAGGTCCGTGATCCCGTCCAGCCTGGTGCCCAGGGGACGGGTGCTCGGGGTCGAGGAGGATCGCTCCGACGGTTTCTGCTCCATGGCCCCATGGTCTCACCCGATCTTGAGCCGCCGCTGAGAAGTTTCTGAACGCACATCCCTGCCCACCCCCCGTCGACCCACCACCCGCCGACTCCCTACCCCGCCAAATTGCCCACCCCACCGATCCCTCGCCTCGCCAACTCCCCACTCTCCAATCTCCCACTTCGCCAAACTTCCACCCCACCGAGTCCTCGCCCCGCCGACTCCCACCCCGCTTCTACCCACCTCCCGGCTCCGAACACCGCTGGGCCCGAGATGCTGCCCCTCCTTCCACCGAGTCCCCAACCAGTTCGCAGATTCCCATGATTCCGTGTGGGGAATCGCGCCCAACTTGGGGACTCGACGCAACAGACCTCGAGAGGTTAGGGACTCAGCGCGCCTGATGCGCGGGAAGTTGGGGGCTGGCTGCTCGAGGGCCCGGCAAACTCGAGGCTCGATGCATCAGGGCCGAGAGTGCCCAGGCCTCCCCGCATCGAGTCCCCAGTTTCTGCACCCCCATTTCGCCGAGTCCCCCGTCCCGTTTCGAATCCCCATGGTTTCGCCTGGGGAAATGCGACCACATTGGGGACTCGGCGCTCACGGGCTCGGAACCATGGGGGCTCGGCGGCATGGCGCACCGAAAGGGTGGGGGCTCGGCGCGCCGTGGGGCTCGGCGGTGGGGACTCGACGTGTCGAGGGCCTCGAAGATGGGGACTCGACGTGTCGAGGGCTCCGAAGATGGGGACTGGGCGTGCCGAGGGCCCCGAGGCTGGTGATTCGGCGGGCCGAGGGTTCCCAAGGAGGGAACTCGGCGTGCTGAGGGGTCCGAACGTGGGGACTCGGCATGCCCGGAGGTCCCTCAGGTGGGGACTCGATGCGACAGGGGCCAGGAAGGTGAGGCCGGGGAGGTGGGGGCTCGGGGCGGCAAGGGGCGCGAGTACCCTTGACGGGTGGCACATCTACTCGGCGGCGAGAACCTGCACCTGGAATTCCCCACCAAGACGGTCTTCGACTCCGTCAGCCTCGGCATCGACGAGGGCGACCGGATCGGCATCGTGGGCCGCAACGGCGACGGCAAGTCCACGCTCATGAAGCTGCTCGCCGGGCGGCTGAAGCCGGACGGAGGCCGCGTGACCGTGCGCTCGGGCGTGCGCGTCGGCATGCTCGACCAGGCCGACGTGCTGGACCCGGAGCTGACCGTGGGGCACGCCGTCGTCGGCGACCGCGAGGAGCACGAGTGGGCCGGGGACGCGAAGGTGCGGGACGTGGTCTCGGGACTGGTCAAGGACCTCGACTGGGATGCCAAGCTCGGCGAGCTCTCCGGCGGGCAGAAGCGCCGGGTGGCGCTCGCCGCGCTGCTGGCCGGGGACTGGGACGTCATCTTCCTGGACGAGCCCACCAACCACCTGGACGTGGACGGCATCACCTGGCTGGCCCGCCACGTCAACAACCGCTGGCCCAGGAACCAGGGCGGGCTGGCCGTGGTCACCCACGACCGGTGGTTCCTGGACGCCGTGTGCACCGACACCTGGGAGGTGCACGACCGGATGGTGGAGCCCTTCGAGGGCGGCTACGCGGCGTACGTCCTGCAGCGGGTGGAGCGGGACCGGCAGGCCGCCACCGTGGAGTCCAAGCGGCAGAACCTCATGAAGAAGGAGCTGGCGTGGCTGCGCCGCGGCGCGCCCGCCCGCACGGCCAAGCCCAAGTTCCGCATCGAGGCCGCGAACCAGCTGATCAACGACGTCCCGCCGCCGCGCGACACCGTGGCCCTGTCCCAGCTGGCGGTCTCCCGGCTGGGCAAGGACGTGGTGGACCTCGAGAAGGTCTCCGTCTCCTACCCCACCGAGGACGACGGCCCGCGGGAGGTGCTCCGGGACGTCACGTGGCTGATCGCCCCCGGCGAGCGCACCGGCATCCTGGGCGTCAACGGCGCCGGCAAGTCCACGCTGCTGGGCCTGGTCACCGGGGAGGTCCTGCCCACGAGCGGACGGGTCAAGCGCGGGAAGACCGTGAAGATCGCGACCCTGACCCAGCAGCTGTCCGAGCTGGAGGACGTGGCCGAGGACCGGGTCTCGGACGTGGTCGCCTCCAAGCGCACCACCTACCTGGCCGACGGCAAGGAGATGACGCCGGGCCAGCTGCTGGAGCGGCTCGGCTTCACCAACGAGCAGCTCGCCACCCCCGTCAAGGACCTCTCCGGCGGGCAGAAGCGGCGGCTGCAGCTGCTGATGATCCTGCTCGACGAGCCGAACGTGCTGATCCTCGACGAGCCGTCCAACGACCTCGACACCGACATGCTCGCCGCCATGGAGGACCTGCTCGACACCTGGCCGGGCACCCTCCTGGTGGTCTCGCACGACCGCTACCTCCTGGAGCGGGTCACCGACCAGCAGTACGCCGTGATCGACGGCCGCTTCCGGCACCTGCCCCGGGGCGTGGAGCAGTACCTGGAGCTCGCCTCCCAGTCCCGCACCGGCACCGCCGCCGGCTCCGCCAACGCCTCGAACCCGCTGGCGGCGACGGGGGCGTCGTCGTCGAACGGGACGACGGCGGAGGGCGGGCCGAGGCTCTCCGGTGCGCAGGCCCGCGCCGCGCAGAAGGAGGTGGGCGCGATCGAGCGGAAGCTGGAGAAGCTGTCCGCCAAGGTCGACGCCCTGCACGCGGAGATGGCGTCGCACGACCAGTCCGACTACACCGGCCTGGGCGAGATCACGGCCCGGCTGACCGCGGTCCAGGACGAGATCGAGGAGCTCGAGCTGCGCTGGCTCGAGCTGTCCGAGGACCTCGTCTAGCCCCGTGGCGGGCCCGGAGCAGGACGCCGTGGTCCTGCTGACCAGCACCGGGACGGGGCCTGTCCTGGAGCGTGCCCTGCGTCCGGCCGGTCCGTCCGTGGGCGCCCGGTCCCCGCGGTAGGGACGAGCACCCGCCGGGGTCATTCCCAGAGGAGATAGCCCAGGACGGCGATCAGCGGCGGCACTCCTTCCATCAGCGCGTTGCGCCACAGGCGTCGCTCGACGAACGGGAACAGCACGGCCAGGAAGACGTGGCTTCCGCAGCCGAAGAGCACCAGGGCGCGTCCGGCCCCGACCGCGCCGGCGTTGAGCAGCGCCAGCCCTGCGGCGATGCCCGCTGCGAAGCACAGGTTGTAGAGGCCGATGAAGATCACCCACAGGCGCACGGCCGGCACGTCCTCGGGGCGGATGAGAGTGAAGGAGTACGTCCGCGGATCGCGGTGGAAGAAGACCTCCAGCACGAAGGCGAAGGCGAGCCCGCCCACGGTGACGCCGGCGGCGATCTGACTGAGCAGGTTCATCGACATCACCTCGTGTCCGCGGCGGACGGCCGACGGCGGTGGCGGGACTGCGCCGCGCCACCGCCGTCGTCGTCCTTCCGCGCTACTCCTCGGTGGCCTCCGCGGCCTCCAGTCGGTAGGCGTCCGAGAAGTCCAGCTCCCAGACCGCGCCGCCCCCGACTGCTGCGCCGAGCGGGTTCATCGGTCCCGCCGGGATGCCCTCGGCCGTGGCCACGCTGTTGACCGAGGCGTAGACCTCGCCGTGGTGGCCGGTCGCGAGACCGGCGGGCAGCGGGACGTCGATCGCGTACCGGACCGCGTCCTCCTCGTGCCGGTGCAGGACCACCACCTGGCCCGGCACCTCGCCCGACGCCGGCGCCTCGCCCGACGCCGGCGCCTCCTCCGCCGGGGACCCGCCCGCGGCCTCCGGCGCCTCCTCCGCCGGGGACTCGCCCGGGGGCATCGGCGGGGTCGGCCCGAACAGCTGCGAGACGTACAGGTGACGGTCGTCCACGGCCACGCCGTTCACACCGGTGAAGCCGTCCCAGCGGTCGAGCTCGGTGCCGTCCGCGGAGAACTTCACCACTGAGGCCTCCCCCGGCCGCAGGGCACCCAGGCCGCCCACGTAGACGTTGCCGTCCTTGTCGGCGGCCAGGGACGTCGGCACGAACTCGGCAGGCCCGGCCGGGTCGTCCGAGCCGTCGGGCAGCGCCGTGGTGGGCCAGGAGGCGAACACTGTGATCTCGTACTCCGGCAGCGCGTCCTCCGTGGCGGTGGAGAAGTCCGGCTCGACCTTCCACACGGCGTTGGCCCCGGCGTCGGCCACGAGCGCGTAGCCGTCCGGCGAGACCTCGTCGTCCTCGTCCACGTACAGGACCGCGTACGGGTTCGAGTCGACCTGCGCGCCGTCGGGGTTCAATTCCTCCTCGGCCGCCTGCAGGTCGGCGTACGGGACCAGGTACTCCTCCCCGTCCTCCTCGGTGCCCGCCACGAGCAGCGACCCGCCCCGCGCCGTGGGCACGGCGAGGTCCGCCCGCTCCGGGTCGTAGCCCGCGATGGCGTACTGCCCCGTCACATCCGTGGCATCCGCGCCGGAAGGCCCTTCCGCGAAGACCCCTCCCGGCCCTGCCAGGGAGAACAGCCCCTCGACAACCCTGGAGACCGTGGGAGCGTCCCGGCGCGGGTCCTCGATCAGCGTGACCGCTCCCGACGGCCCCCCGCACCGGTCCTCGACGCAGTTGTCCCCGCCGCGGCCCGCCTCGGCCACGACCAGCGCATCGCCCTCCTGGTCCCAGTTGAGCTGCCGCGGATTGTCCAGGCCGTCCGCGACCACCCGCGGCCCGGGCGACGGGTCGTCCCCGTGCGCCAGCGCCGACGGCACCGGCCCTGCCAGCACCACGACAGCCGTGACCACGCCTGCTCCGAGTCTCTGTTTCGTCATGACCCACCCCCGGTCGGATCCTCCCGCGCGCCAGCCGCGCGACAGCCCCAGGCTAGAACCGCGACCCCGCCCCCACCAGGAACGATCCGCAACCGTGACCGCCTCTTGACCTACGCGCGCGTACACGGCGGAGCGCCGTCACACTGGCCCGTTCCTTGACACCCCCGACGGCCCCGGCGTGCACTCGGGAGCATGGAGTCCCTGCCGGTGCCCCGCACGTCGCCCGTCCCGTTCCTGCGCCGACCCCTGCCCCTGTTGATCCTGCTGCTGCTCGCGCTCGCGACTGCCCTGGTCACCGTCCCCGCCGCCGGGGCCGCCGAGGTGCGCGGCGAGGAGAACGTGGTGGTGGCGGCGGACGAGGTCGTGGACGACGACCTGTACGTGACCGGCGGCAGCGTGGTGGTCGACGGCACCGTGCGCGGCGACCTCCTGGTGGCCGCCGGGACGGTCACGATCAACGGCACGGTCGAGGGGGACCTGATGGCCGCGGCCCGGACCGTGGTGATCGAGGGCACCGTGGGCGACGACGCCCGCGTGGCCGGGCAGGTGCTCCTGCTCGGCGAGCAGGCCCGGGTGGCCGACGACCTGGTCGCGGCCGGCTACAGCGTGGAGACCCGCCCCGGCGCCGAGATCGGCGGCGACGTCCTCCTCGGCGCCTACCAGGCCCTGCTGGGCGGCACGATCGACGGCGAGGTGACGGCCGGGGCCGCCGCGCTCGCCCTGGCCGGCGCGATCGGCGGGAACGTGCAGGCGGACGTGGGCTCGACCGACGCCACCGGGGCGGCGTGGGCGCCCACGACCGGTGTCGCCGTGCCCCGGGTGGACCCCGGGCTGACGCTGACCGATGCGGCGCGCCTCGACGGGGACCTGTCCTACCGGTCCGGGACGGAGGCAACGATCGCCCCGGGCGCCGAGATCGCCGGGGACGTCGTCCACGAGCAGGTGGCGGTCGAGGAGGAACCGGCCGGCCCGGCCGGGCCGCTCGCGCTGCTGATCGCCGGGCTGCGCCGGTTCGTGACGCTGTTCCTGGCCGGGCTGCTCGCGCTGTGGCTGCTGCCCCGGACCGTGGCCGGGGCAGCAGGCACGCTCCGGTCCCGGCCCTGGCTCAGCCTCGGCTGGGGTGCACTGACGATCGTGGGCACGGCCGTGGCCGTGGTGGCCGTGCTCGTCGTGGCGGTCCTGCTGGCCGTCGCCCTGGGCTGGCTGACGCTGGCCGGGCTGGCCGCTGCGGCCGTTGTCACCGGTGTGGTCCTCGACCTCGTGCTGGTGCTGGGCCTGGTGCTCGCCGTGGCCCTGCTGGCCCCGGTCGTAGTGGGCCTGACCGCGGGCGGGCTCCTGCTGCGGGACCGGGCGCCGGCGGGCTTCGGCAGGCGCGCGTTCGCCCTGGCCCTCGGCCTGCTGGTCTACGTGCTGCTGCGGGCGGTGCCGTTCCTGGGCCCGGTCGTCGCCCTGCTCGTGGCGCTGCTCGGCGTCGGCGCCCTCGTGGTGTGGGCCGGGGACGCCGCCCGCCGTTCCCGGGCACGCCGGCGGGCAGACCGGGGCCGGGGCGGCGGCGCCGGCACCTCGCCCGGCGACCCGCAGCGCAGCGGTTCGCAGCTCGCGGGTGTGCAACAGTCCCGTGCGCAGGACACCGGTTCGTGGCCGGCCGGCCACGAGCAGCATCCGACGGCGGGGCCGCCGCGGACGGGCCCGTCCCCGGGACAGCCGCTCCACGGGAACCCTCCGCACGAGCGCCCCTCGGAGGGACCCCGGACGCAGGGACCGCCGCAGCAGGCGCGGCCGCCGTGGGCGGGCGAGGCCCCCGCGCGGCGGCTCCCCCCTGAGCCGCCGCGCTGAGCCTCAGGCCACCGGCAGCGAGAGCACTTCCAGGGCGGCCCGCAGTTTCGTGGAGGAGGTGTGGACCGTGTACGGGAAGTACACGACCTCCACGCCCACCGCCGCGAACTCCTGCTCTAGCCGCTCCCCCTTCGGGGTGCCGCGCCAGTCGTCGCCCTTGAAGAACACGTCGAAGCGCAGCTGCCGCCAGGTGTCCAGCTTGTCCAGCAGCACCTCGGCGTGGACCTGGTCCACGTAGCGGATGTGCTCGACGATCTCCATCCGCTCCCGCAGGGAGACCACGGGCCGGTGGCCCTTGGTGATCTCGATCAGGTCGTCCGAGACGACCCCGGCGATCAGGTGGTCGCAGTGCTGCTTCGCCTGGCGCAGGATGTTCAGGTGCCCCACGTGGAACAGGTCGAACGCCCCGGCCGCGTACCCCACGCGCGGCGTGTGCTTGTCGGTGCTCATGTCAGTCATTCCCCCCTCGGGATCCTGCCGGGGCCTCCTGTGCCCCGGCCCGGTGGACCTCCCGGACGACGCCGGGGTCCCTCTCGGTCTGCTCGCCGCGGTCACCGTGGTGCGCGGCGGAAATCTGTGCGCCCGGCCGGCCCGGAGCGGACGGGCGGGTGCGGACTCACCCGGACGGCCGCCCGGCTGTCTGCACGGACGGCCGGCCTGCCTGCTGCTCGGACGTCTCCCCGGTTCTCGCCCCGGCCTTCTCCCGGGTGGGCCGCCCGGCCAGCTGCTCGATCGGTTGCCCGGCTGTCTCCCCGGCGGGCCGCTCGGCCGGCTGCCCGGACGCCGCCGGTACGGCCGTTGCCGCGGGGCGCCGGCCGGCCCGGCGGCGGTGGTGGTGCCACCGGGCGACGGGCTCCTCGACGAACCACCAGCAGGCAATGCCGGCCGCGGTGCCGACCACCACGCGCAGGGCCACTCCGGCCGGGCCCGGGATCTCCCCGGCCAGGGCGGTCAGCGCGTGTCCGGTGCCCAGGTGGAGCAGGTAGATGCTGTAGCTGGCCAGCCCCAGCAGCTGGACCGGCTTCCACCGCATGCCGGCGAGGACCCGGGCCCCGATCCGGCCGGTGGGACCGTGCAGGCCCCAGAGCACCACCAGGCAGGCCGCCACCGCCTGAGCCGTGTAGCGGGCGGTCTCGCGGAAGAACTCGTCCCGGACCAGCAGCGACCCCAGGTAGAGCAGCACGGCCAGCACCAGGACCCGGTCCCCGCCCCACCACGCCGGGGCGCCGGCGGCACCCCTCCCGGCGCCCCGCTCCCCGGCGCCCCGATCTCCGGCGGCACGGTTCCCGGTGGCCCGGTCTCTGCTGACACGCCCACCGGAGGCAGGCTCCCCCGTGACGCGGGCGTACCAGACGGCGGCGAGCACCCCGATCGCGATGGCCTCGAGTCGGGTGTCCGTGCCGAAGTAGATCCGGTCCGGGCTCGCCCCGCCCAGGTGCAGGGCCACCCGTGCGCCCGCCGAGGCGATCGCGGCGGTCCCCGCCAGCACGGCAAGCGCGGTGGCCGGCCGGCGCCGGCCGACCAGCAGCAGCCAGATCAGCGCGAACGCCACGTAGAACTGCTCCTCGATGGACAGGCTCCACACCACGATGGAGCCGGGCAGGACGTCCACCTGGGAGTCCGTGTAGCGCCAGTTGAAGAAGAAGAAGACCTGCCCCAGGAAGTCCCCGAGGCTCACCGGACGCACCAGCCACGCGTACAGGGCGGTGGGCAGCACCAGGGCCACCAGCAGCGGCGGGGCCAGCTTCAGGGCCCGCCGCCGGTAGAACCCGGCGAGGTCGAAGCCCCCGGTGCGCCGGTGCTCCTTGAGCACCAGGTGCGTGATGATGAACCCGGAGATGACGAAGAAGATCGTCACCCCGCTGCCGCCCGGCACGAGCTCGAGGCCCGCGTGGGCGAGCACCACGAGCATCACCGCGGCGGCCCGCATCGCGTCGAGGTGCGCGAACTGCCGCACGGGCAGCTGCGCCCTCGGGCGCCGGCGTGCTCCTGCTCGAACCGGTCCTGCTGTCTCCCCCGCCACAACGTCCCCCTGCGTTCGCCGGACGTCGCGCTCCCCCGAGCGGCGGCCGTCCCGTGCTGCGTCCGGACCCCTGTTTGCTTCAGGGAACTCCGGTGATCGCCTCACCCTACTGCGGAGAAACCTGCGTTTGCATCTGATAACCCGGGTCACAAAAGGGGACAGCGACTTCCGTTCCCGATGGTAAACGGCGGGGTTAGACTCCATGCGATCCAATGAATCCGGACGGGGGGTCGTCCGGAACGCCGCAGGGGTCCCTCGACCCACAGCCTGCGGCGGATCACCGCGGCGCCGGCCATTCGGCGCCGGAAGTTCAGATCTGGGGGGAGCTGACATGATCCTTGACCTGTCGTGCACATCGAGCACTCGAGGTCCCACTGCCCGAACGGCCCGCACGGTGCTGGGCGGGCTCCTGCTCGCCGGCATCCTGACCGGCTGCGGCGCCGCCGGCGCCACGGAGGACCCGGCGGCCGACGCGCTCGAGGCCGGCACCGTCGTGGAGCTGGACACGCCGCAGGAGGTCCGCGCCAAGGACCTGCCCTCGGCGGCACCCGTGGCCGCCGACGCGCCCGAGGTCGCGCCGATCGAGGCCGTGCTCGAGGTCCAGGAGGCCTTCGTCCCGTCGGACCCACCGGCCCCGGCGGACCCGGCCAACCCCGAGTCCTCCGCCGAGCTCGGCGGCGCCGAGAACGGCCCCGCCGAGCTGGACCCGGCCACCGTCGCGGCGGCCGGGGAGTCCGCCGCCGGCGCCGCGCTCCAGGAGGTCCTCGCGTCCCTGGCCGAGTTCGAGCACCAGGGCTGGGAGCAGCGCGGGGCGCCCGTCGTCGTCGGCGATCCCGTCTCCGCGCCGCTGCCCACGGACGAGGGCGAGGCCGTGCGGGTCACGGTCTGCCTGGACTCCTCCGAGGTCACTGTCGTGGACCGTGACGGCGTGGTGGTCAGCGGCAAGCAGAAGGACCGCAGGGCCCTGCACAACTACGACCTCTTCCGCCAACCCGGCGAGTCCTGGCAAGTCGTCCAGCACGGCTTCCCCGACGACCCGACCTGCTGATCCGTCCGCACGAACCTGTTGAGGAACCACACCATGGGAAACACGAACACCCCGCCACGGGCGGATCGCAGCCGGCGCCGAGCGCGCACGGCCCGCACCAAGGCGTCCCTGAGCATCGGCACCGTGATGGCCGTCGCCGCGACGCTGCTGACCTTCGGCCCGGTGGGCGCCGCCGAGGCGCCGCCGGTGGACGGCAAGTCCGCGGCCTCGGCCGCGGCGTCCTGCTGGGAGATCAAGCAGAAGGACCCCAAGTCCGCCTCCGGCGTCTACTGGCTGGTCACCCCGGCCATGACCGCACCCGAGCAGTTCTACTGCGACCAGGTGACCGACGGCGGCGGCTGGGTCATGGTGGGCCGCGGCCGCAACGACTGGAAGGAGTACTACCAGGGCGTGGGCACGCCCAAGGACGTCTCCTCCACGGTCACGGGCCCCGCGGCCTTCGCGCCCAAGCAGCTCTCCTCGAAGACGGTCGACGAGCTGCTGAACGGGCAGCGGCCCGACTCCCTCGACGACGGCATCCGGCTGCGCCGGGCCCGTGACGCCGAGGGCACCACGTGGCAGGAGGGGCGGATGAAGATCTCCGCCAAGCCGTACTGGAACTGGACCTTCGGCTCCCGCACCCCGGTGACCTCCTTCTCCCTGGTCTACGGCACCGGTGTGGCCTCCGGGACCACCGGCACCACCAACGACTTCGGCACGAACACCGGCACGGCCCGCGTGCGCTTCGCGGACGTCGCCGAGACCAGCTGGCAGCGCGGCTTCCGCTACGGCGACGACGTGATCGGCAGCAACACCTCGACCACCCACCTGTGGTCGCCGGCCGCCGGCGGCAAGGGCGCCATGCCCTTCACCCAGGTGTACCTGCGGCCCAAGGTCACCCAGCAGGCCTTCAGCGGCAAGGCGATCCCCGACTCCGGCACCGCCGCGATCGCCCAGCGGGCCCTGCCCAACAGCGGCGCCGAGCCCACCAAGTGGGGCGCCGTGGAGCGCGCCGACGGGCAGTCCGGGGAGATGAACACCGAGGTGCAGGCCCTCGAGCAGATCGGGAGCACGGTCTTCACCGGCGGCAACTTCAAGGCGATGCAGCGCAACCAGGCCGGCACCGGGCGCGTGGCCCAGGCCTACCTCGCGGCCTTCGACGTCAACACCGGGGAGCTGCGCACCGACTTCCGCCCCGTCTTCGACGGCCAGGTGAAGGCCCTCGCCGAGCTGCCGAACAACCGGCTGGCCGTGGGCGGTCGCTTCAGCACCGTCAACGGCGTCAGCTCCCCCGGCTTCGTGGTGCTCGACGCCACGACCGGCAGGATCGACACCGCCTGGAACCTCAAGGTGGAGAACCTCCTCACCAACGGCGTCCTGCAGGTCCGGGCGCTCGACGTCCAGGGCGACCACCTGTACCTCGCCGGGGCCTTCACCCACCTGAGCGGCGGACAGGCGACCGGCAGGGTCTACGCCCGCAGCGGCGCCCGCGTGAAGATCTCCACGCGCACCCCGGACGCGAGCTGGAACCCCGAGTTCAACGGCACCGTGGCCAGCATCGACGCCTCCGCGAAGGGCGACCGGCTCTACGCGGCCGGGTACTTCAACCAGTCCCAGGGCACCTCGGCGTTCCGCCTCGCAGCGGTGCGCACCACTGCCGGCGCCCCGCTGGACACCTGGACCTGGGAGCCGTCCGTGCCCGTGGACTACGCCAACCCCGGCCAGACGGCGTTCCAGCTCGCCGTGCGCGAGCAGGGCAGCACCGTGTGGGCCGGCGGCGCCGAGCACAACATGTTCGGCTTCGACCGCTCCACCTTCCAGCGCACCTCCTGGGGCATCACCACCTCCGGCGGCGACATGCAGGCGATCACCTCGACCGACGACACCGTCTACGGCGCCTGCCACTGCTTCCACTGGTTCAACGCCGGTGCCACGAAATGGACCCGGGCCTCGACCCAGCCGGTGACGGTCGCAGACCGGATCAACGCCATCGGCGCCTGGGACGCCGCGACCGGCAAGTACCAGCCCGGCTTCAACCCGGAGATCAAGGGCTTCGGCGGCTGGGGCGTGTGGGCCACCCTCATGGACAGCAACGGGGTGCTGTGGACCGGCGGCGACATCAACCGCAGCGTCGCCACCTCCGGCTCCGCGCAGTGGTCCGGCGGCTTCCTCCGCTTCGCCCCGCGGGACGCCAAGGCCCCGGCCGCGCCCACGGGTCTGAAGGTCGCCCCGGACGGCGCCTCCGACGCTCTGTCCTGGACGGCGGCCCCCGAGACCGGCGTGACCTACCAGGTGCTGCGCAACGACCGGCCCATCGGCACCGCCACCGGCACGAGCCTCAAGGTGCCGCACGTGGACGGCGCCCGGTACGCGGTGCGCGCGGCGGACGCCGCGGGCAACGTCTCCGCCTCCACCCCGGTGGTCGTGGCCGGCTCGCAGCCGGCCCCGGCGCCGCAGCCCGAGCCCGGCACCAGCACCCTGATCCCCGCGGGCGCCACGTGGAAGTACCACCACAACCGCGACGTCTCGCCCGGTGCGAACTGGAAGGCCACCGACTACGACGACTCCGCGTGGAAGCAGGGCTCGGCCGTGCTCGGCTGGAACGACGCCTCGGTGAAGACCACGCTCGTGGCCGACGGCACCCGCCCGATCGTCACCCACTTCCGCCGCACCGTGGACGTGGCCGACGCCACCAAGGTGGCCAAGCTGACCCTCACGACCCGCGCCGACGACGGTGTGGCCGTCTTCGTCAACGGCAAGGAAGTGGTCCGCTCCAACGTCACCGACGGCTCGCTCGAGGAGCACCCGTGGGCCCTGTCCGCGCGCCGGACCGCCACCGCGGTGGCGGAGCCGGTCGTGGTCGAGGTGCCCGGATCGGTGCTGAGGACCGGCAAGAACGTGGTCTCGGCCCAGATGCACTCCAGCTGGGCGAGCACCACCGACGCCACCTTCGACCTCACCGCCGTGGTCACGGCCGGCACGCAGCCGGCGCCGCCCGCCGAGGAGAAGCCCCCGGCCGAGGAGCCGCCCGCGGAGGAGCCCCCGGCCGACGAGCCGGCGGATCCGAACGAGCTCGTCGCCGAGGGCGCCACGTGGAAGTACCACCACGACCGCGCCAACCCGCCGGCCGGCGACTGGGCCGGGACCGGCTTCGACGACGGCGCGTGGAAGCAGGGCTCGGCCGTGCTCGGCTGGGGCGACGCCTCGGTGAAGACCACGCTCGTGGCCGACGGCACCCGCCCGCTCACCACGTACTACCGCAAGGAGGTGGACGTGGCCGACGCCTCCAAGGTGGCGAAGCTGACGCTCACCACCCGCGCCGACGACGGTGTGGCCGTCTACGTCAACGGCAAGGAGGTCGCCCGGGACAACCTGCCGGACGGCGACCTGGGCCCCGGGACCTACGCGACGTCCCCGCGCCGGACCGCCACCGCGGTGGCCGAGCCGGTCGTGGTCGAGGTGCCCGGATCGGCGCTGAGGACCGGCAAGAACGTGATCTCCGCCGAGGTGCACTCCAACTGGACGAACACCACCGACGCCACCTTCGACCTCTCCGCGGTGGTCACCCCCGGCACGCAGCCGGCGCCGCCCGCGGAGGAGCCCCCGGCCGAGAAGCCGGCCGCACTGGTCGCCGAGGGCGCCACCTGGCGGTACCACCACGACCGCGCCAACCCGCCGGCCGGCGACTGGGCCGGGACGGCCTTCGACGACGCCGCGTGGAAGCAGGGCTCGGCCGTGCTCGGCTGGGGCGACGCCTCGGTGCGGACCACGCTCGTGGCCGACGGCACGCGCCCGCTCACCACGTACTACCGCCGGTCCCTGGACGTGGCCGACGCCTCGAAGTACACGAAGCTGACGCTCACCACCCGCGCCGACGACGGCATCGCCGTCTACGTCAACGGCAAGGAGGTGGCCCGGGACAACCTGCCGGACGGGGACCTCGGACCCGGCACCTACGCGCTGGCGCCGCGCCGGACGGCCACCGCGGTCGCCGCACCGGTCGTGGTGCAGATCCCCGCGTCGGCGCTGCGCAACGGCAAGAACGTGATCGCCGCCGAGGTGCACTCCAACTGGACGAACACCACCGACACGACCTTCGACCTCGAGCTCGTGCCCAGCACGGAGGCGAAGGCCTGATGAGCACCACCTCCACCGCCGCCGCCCCGCGGCGGCGCCGGCCCACCTTCCCGGAGGCCCTGGCCGGGCTGCGCGCCGCGCAGAAGCCCGGCCAGGGGGTCCCGGCGTACACCCGGTGGGTGAACCGCCCGCTGGCCCGCTACGCCGCGGCCGAGGCCGCCGCGGCGGGGCTGACCCCCAACGGGGTGACCGCCCTCAGTGCGGTCCTCTCCGCGGCGGGGCTGGCCGTGCTCGTGGCGGCCCCGCCGGCCCCGGCCACGGGCGTCGTCGTCGCCGTGCTCCTCGCGGCCGGCTACGTCCTGGACTCCGCCGACGGGCAGGTGGCCCGGCTCACGGGCACGGGCTCGCCGGCCGGGGAGTGGCTCGACCACGTGGTCGACTCGATCCGGACCCCGGCGCTGCACCTGGCCGTGGCCGCCGCTGCCCTGCTGCACCCGCGGCCCGAGGCGTTCCCGGCCACGGCGCTGGCGGTGCTCGCCGCGCTGTTCGTGCTCGTCGAGGTCGGGCAGTTCATGAGCCAGATCCTCGCCGAGCAGCTGCGGCGCACGGGCGGCCTCTCGGGGCCGCCCGCGGGCGGGACGCTGCGCTCCTTCCTCAACCTGCCCACCGACGCGGGGGTCACCTGCTGGATCTTCCTCCTCTGGGGGATCCCCGCGCTCTTCCTGCCCGCCTACGCGATCCTGCTGGCCGCCCTCGCGGCGATCAGCGCGGTCTCCATGCGGCGCAAGTACCTGGGTCTCGTGACCCGGCCCGCCGACACCGCCCCGGGAGCCGACGCCGTCGGCGCCTCCCCGACCGACAGGAGCACCCGCCATGTCCGCTGACGTCCTCGCCCCGGCAACGACCACTGCCACCGCCGCCGGCTTCCGCACCGACCACCCGTCCGTGTCCGTCCTGATCGCCACCGCCGGGCGCCCGGAGATGCTGCGCGAGGCGGTCCGCGCGATCGTCGGGCAGGACTACGCCGGCCCCCTGCAGGTCGTCGTCGTCTTCGACCGGGTGGAGGTCGACCCGCTCCGGGACGTCGACGTCCCGGCCGGGGTCGAGCTGCGCACCGTGCCCAACACCCGCGCCCCGGGCCTGGTGGGCGCGCGCAACACCGGCATCGCCGCGGCCACCGGGGAGATCATCGCCTTCTGCGACGACGACGACGTGTGGGCCCCGGGCAAGCTCACCCGGCAGGTGGCGCACTGGCACCGGCACCCGGAGGCCTCGGCGATCGCCGGCGCGATCGAGATCGTCTCCCACGAGCGCACCATCCGGCGCGTCCCGCAGCCCGTGGCCACCTTCCCGGAGCTGCTGGCCGACCGGATGATGGAGATCCACCCCTCCGCGTTGATCTGCCGGCGCGCCGACCTGTACGGGCCCGTGGGGCTCGTCGACGAGGACCTGCCCTCCTCCTACGGCGAGGACTACGACCTGCTGCTGCGCCTGGCCCGGCACGCCCCGGTGCACTCCGTGCCCGAGACCGTGCTGACCGTGCGCTGGGACCGGCCCTCGTTCTTCCGCCAGCAGTGGGGGGACATGGCCGACGCCCTGACCTACCTGCTGCGCAAGTTCCCCGAGTTCGCGACCTCCGACCGGGGCACGGCCCTGATGGCCGGACAGGTGGCCTTCGCCCACGCGGCCCGCGGCGACCGCCGGGAGGCGGTGCGGTGGGCGCGGGCCGCGCTGCGCCGGGACCGCGGGCAGCTGCGGGCGTGGGGCGCACTGGCGGTCGCGACGGGCGCGGTCAGCGCCGAGCGGCTGCAGAACGCCGTGTCCTTCTTCGGCCGGGGCGTGTGAGGCGGCCGTGGCGCTCCTGAGCTCGGTGGTGCGGCCGGCCCCGGTCCGCCGCACCACCTCCGCCCTGCCCGCCTGGCCGCTGCTGACCCTGTTCTGGGGGCTGCCCCTGATCTGGGCCTCCGGCGCCCTGCAGTTCGCCCCGGCACTGCTCGCCGTGGTCATGCTCCTCCTGCTCGTGCTCCGCCGCTCGGTGACGGTCCCCTGGCCGGCGTGGCTGCTCGGGGTGTTCCTGCTGTGGATGGCGGCGAGCTCGGTGCAGATCGAGGGCTTCGGCTCCTGGATGGGCTTCGCGCTGCGCTGGGTGAACATCTTCGCCGCCCTGGTCTACGTCGTCTACTACTGGAACGCCCGGGAGACCCTGGACCACCGGCGGTTCCTGCGGGCCGCCGTGATCACGTGGGCCACGCTCGTGGGGCTCGGCCTGCTGACGTTCGTGATCCCCGAGGCGCGGCTGACCACCCCGATCGGCCTGCTGCTGCCGGAGGGCATCACCTCCAACGCGCTCGTGCGGAACTTCTTCTTCCCGCCCCTGGCCGAGGTTCAGCTGCCCTGGGGCGCGCCCGAGCCGTACAACCGCCCGGCCGCCCCGTTCCCGTACACCAACGGGTGGGGCTCCGGGTTCGTGCTCCTCACGCCCCTGGTGCTCGCCTACCTCACCACCGTCCGCTTCCGCGCCCGGCACCTGCTGATCGTGGCCGGGCTGGTGGCCTCGCTCGCCCCGGCCGTGGCCACGACCAACCGGGGCATGTTCCTCGCCATCGCCGTGGCGCTCGGGTACGTGATGGTCCGGATGGCCCTGCGGGGCCGGATCGGAGTGGCCCTGGCCGGGGCCGCGGGCGTGGCCGCCGTCGGCGGGTGGCTCACGGCCAGCGGGGCCGTCGATCGGATCCTGGGCCGGCAGAAGTACAGCGACAGCACGGGCACGCGCTCCGACCTGTACCGGGACACCATCCTGGCGACCCTGGACTCCCCCCTGCTGGGCTACGGGGCGCCCCTGTACGACGAGACCGTCGGCATCGAGATGGGCACCCAGGGCTACGTCTGGACCCTGATGTTCTGCTACGGCCTCGTGGGCCTGGGCCTGTTCGTCGCCTACCTGCACGGGACCACGCTGGTGACGCTGAAGGTCCGCAGCACCACCGGGCTGCTCGTGCACTCCGCGCCCGTGGCCGCGTGCCTGTTCTTCACCTACTACGGCCTGGACGCGGTGCAGTTCATCCTGATCAGCCTGAGCCTGACCGTGCTGCTGCGCTCCCGGCGCTACGGGGAGGGGTTGTGACCCCGCATCCGCTGGCGCGCTCGGGCTCGCTCACCTTCGCCTTCGTGGTCACCGGCGCGGGTCTCGCCTTCGCCGCCACGCTGGTGGTCTCCAACGCCTCGGGCGCGGCGGCGGCCGGCCAGTTCTTCCAGGTGGTGGCCGTGCTGGCGATCGCCACGACCCTGTCCACCTTCGGCGCCGACACCGGGCTGGTGCGGGCGGTCCCCGCCCTCACCGCCCGGGGTCAGAGCTCCGGGGTGCCCGCGGTGCTGCGGATCGCGGGCCGGCCGGTGCTCGTGCTCGCCGCCGGCGTGGCCGCCACCGCGGCCGTGCTCACGGCCGTCCCCGGGGTCCTGCCCGAGGGCGTGGGCCCCGCCGTGCTGCTGGCGGCGCCCTTCCTCGTGCTGGGCGCCGTGCTCAACCTCGCCTTCGGCGCCCTGCGCGGCCTGCACCGGGTGCCGACCTTCTCCTTCCTCCAGAACGTCCTGCTGCCCTCGCTGCGGGTGCTGGGCGTGCTCGCCGTCGTCGTCGCCGGCGGCGGGCTGCTCGCCCTCACGGCGGCGTGGACGGCCCCGGTCGCCGTGGTCGCCGTGCTCGCCCTCCTGCTGCTGCGCCGGCACCTCCGGGACCTGCGCGACCGGCCCGGGGCCGCTCCCCCGCCCGAGGCGGGCCCGCAGCGGCGGGCGTTCTGGTCCTTCTCCTCCGCCCGCGGCGTGACCGCGGTGGTCGAGGCGCTGCTCGAGTGGCTCGACGTGCTGCTCGTGGCCGCCTTCCTTGGCCCCGCCGCGGCGGGCGTCTACGGCGTGGTCAACCGGTGCATCCGGGTGGGCGCCATGCTCGACCACACCGCGCGCATGGTCACCGGACCGTCCATCAGCGCCGCGCTGGCGGTCGACGACCTCGCCACGGCCCGCTCCGTGTTCACCCGCACCACCGCCGTGCTCGTGGCCGGCGCCTGGCCCTTCTACCTCACCCTGCTGCTGTTCGGGCCCGTGGTGCTGTCCTTCTTCGGCGAGGACTTCGGGGCCGGCTACCCGGCGATGCTCGTCATCGCCTCCGCCATGCTCCTGGCCGTCTCGGCCGGCGGCGTGCAGTCCCTGCTGCTGATGGCAGGGCGCAGCCGGTGGCAGCTGATGAACAAGTCCGCGGCCCTGGCCGTGGCCGTGGCCCTGAACCTGTGGCTGATCCCGCAGTGGGGGCTCGTGGGAGCGGCCACGGCGTGGGCGGCGTCGGTGCTCACCGACACGGGGCTGGCGCTGTTCCAGTCCGTGCGGCTGCTCGGCATCGCCCCGCGCTGGTCCGTGGTGGGCGCCATCGCCGCGGCCGCGGCGGTGCTCACGGGCGGGAGCGGACTGCTGGTCCGGGCCGTGCTCGGCACCACCGCCTCCGGCCTGCTCGTGCACCTCGCGCTGACCGGTCTGCTCGTGCTGGGTGCGGCGGCGGTGCTCGTTCTCCGGCGCCGGACCGCCGTCCGGGGGACGGGCGCCGAGGCGTGTGGCCCGAAGAGGCCACGGAGTTCCCGGGACCTTCTGTGGTCCCGATGAGTTTGCATCTGTAACATTCAAAGCGATCGACATCGGATCAGGACGCCGCCGGCCGGGCTGGACCCGGCAGCGCTTCCGGGGGCCGGGGTCGGCGATCCGCCGGGGGGCGGGGCGCCGGGCACGACCGCCTCTTCCGAGACGACCCACGATCCACCAGGGGGGAAATCCACATGAGCGAGACTCTGAACACCATCGGCGCCGAACGGCGCCGAACCCGGGACGACACCGTCCGGACCGGGCCGCGCCGCCCGGAGCCGGCGGACCCGACGCCGGCGTGGCGCCGTGTCCTGCGCCGGTGGCCCACGATCCTCAGCACCTGGCTCGTCGTGCTGGCCGCTGCCCTCGTGGCGGGTCTGCTGTGGCCGCCGACCTACCAGGCGACCGCCTCGATGACCGTCACGCCGAGCGCGGTGAACCCGCTCACGGGCGACTCCGGCTACGACGACGTCTCGATGCAGACGGAGATGGCCACGATGGCCTCGCAGCGCATCACTCTGCGGGCCGCCGCCCTGCTGCAGGACGTCCCCGTCGAGGAGGCTGACCCCGCGCTGGCCGACGACCTGCTGGAGCGGATCTCGACCGCAGCCCCGGACCAGACCCAGGTGCTCCGGGTGACGGTGACCGCCGACGACCCCGCACAGGCCGCCGAGCGGGCCAACGCCCTGGCCACCGCCTACCTCGCCGACCGCGGCGAGGACGTCCAGAGCACGGCCGACGACACCCTCGAGCGCATCGACGAGTCCATCGCCGGCCTCGAGCGCAGCGACGACGACTCCTCCAGCCTGCGGCGGCTGCGGGAGCAGCGCACCGCCCTCGCCCTCATCGCCCCGACGCCGGGCCGCGTGATCAGCGAGGCCACGCCCCCGCAGGAGCCCTCCTCCGCCGGGATCCCGCTCTTCCTCGCCGGCGGTCTGGTCGGCGGACTGGTCCTCGGCGCCCTCGCCGGCGCGGTTCGGGAGCGGGCCGACCGCAACGTGCGCCGGCCCGACCGGCTCGCCGACGCCACCGGCTCGCCCGTCGTGGTGCTGAACTCCGTGGACGACGAGGACGGCGCACTCGAGCTGCTGCGCCGGCTCTCCCAGGACGAGGACCGCGCGGTGCCGCGGCCGGGCTCCCGGATCGCCGTGCACTCGGCCCTGCCCGGACAGGCCACGGTCGTCGTCCAGGCCCTGGACGCCGTCGTCTCCTCGTGGGGCGGGACCGTGGAGGTCGTGGCCGCCCACACGCTCGCCGACGCCGTGGGCCCGCTGGGCGACGCCGACTGGCTGGGCATGGACGACACCACGCCCTCGCTGCTCCTGGCCACGGTGCCGCCGCGCGCCGGTGCCGCCGAGCTCGCCGCCCTGACCGACCGGGTGGACGGCGTGGTGCTGGCCGTGGAGCCCCGGGGCCGGCTGCGCCGGTTCCAGGAGCGGTTCGAGCGGCTCAGCGGCCGCGGCGCCGCGGTGGTCCCCGCGTTCGTCGTGCAGCGCCAGCCCCGCCCGGGCACGGACGCCGCGCCGGCCCGGGACGCCCGGCCGCAGCCGCGCTGATCGTCCGCCGGCGCCGCCTGAACCCGGGAGGTCAGGTCAGATCCAGGCGCCGGCGGCCGGAAGCCAGGGGTCAGGGAGCACGCACCGCGAGAGCGGGCGCTCCCTGGCCCCTGAGCACGTCCGCGAGCGCCGCGGCCGCGGCGGCGTCCGCCACCAGGTGCGCCACGGTGGGCCCGGACCCGGACACGAAGCTCGCCAGGGCGCCGGCGTCCGCACCGGCGGCCAGCACCGGCTCCAGCTGCGGCGCGAGGGAGAGGGCCGCGGACTGCAGGTCATTGGCCAGCAGCGGGGCCAGCTCCTCGGCCGTGCCGGCGCCCAGACGCTCCACGAGGCCCTCCGGCAGCCGCGGCGGCGGGACGTCCTCGTCCGCCCGGAGGCGGTCCAGCTCCGCGTAGACGGCCGGCGTCGGCAGACCCGCCTCGGCCGCCACGAGGACCAGGTGCAGCGGCGCCCCGACCGCCACCGGGCGCAGCCGGGCACCTGTCCCGGTGCCGACCGCCGCCCCGCCCGTCAGCGCGAACGGCACGTCGGCGCCGAGACCGGCCGCGAGCTCCAGCAGCGCGTCGTCGTCGAGCGCGGGCTCCCCCGAGACGCGGGCGGCCAGCCGGTTCACGGCGGCCAGGGCCGCCGCGGCGTCCGCGGAGCCCCCGCCCATGCCGCCGGCCACGGGCACGGCCTTGTCGATCTGCAGGTGCAGCCCGCCCACCAGCGGCGGGAAGCGCGCGAGCACCGCCTCGGCGGCCCGGACGGCGAGGTTCGACCCGTCGGTCGGCACCGTGTCCAGGGAGAACGTCCCGCGGTCGAGCTGCTGGGCCACGAGCGAGCCCGGGACCGCCGCCACGCCCACGGTGGTGCCGGCGCCCCGGGTCAGCGTGGCCCTCACGGTCTCCCCCGTGCTGACCGCGCAGTACAGGCTCGCGACGTCGTGGTAGCCGTCCGGGCGCGGCGGGCCCGCCGCGAAGAAGAGGTTGACCTTGCCCGGCGCGCCGGCGCGCTCGGCGAGCTGACTCGTGCTCATCCGCCGCGCACCCCGGCCGTCAGGCCCGCGGCGGCACCGGCCTGCGCGATCCGGGCGAAACCGTGGACGTCGAGCTTCTCGCCGCGCTCCCCCGGGTCGATCCCTGCCGCCGCGAGAATCTCGCCGGCCGCCGCGGCGGAGCCGGCCCACCCGGCGAGGGCGGCCCGCAGGGTCTTGCGCCGTTGGGCGAAGGCCGCGTCCACCGCCGCGAAGACCAGCTCCCGGTCCACGTCGGCCACGGGCTGCTCGCGGCGCTCGAAGCGCACCAGCCCCGAGGCGATCTTCGGGGCCGGCCAGAACACGTTCTTCCCGATGGTCCCGGCCTTGGTGACCTCCGCGTACCAGGAGGCCTTGACCGACGGCACTCCGTAGACCTTGGACCCCGGCGCCGCGGCCAGCCGGTCCGCGACCTCCTCCTGCACCATGACCAGCCCCCGCCGGATCGAGGGGAAGCGGGCCAGCAGGTGCAGCAGCACCGGGACCGCCACGTTGTAGGGCAGGTTCGCCACCAGGGCGGTCGGCTCGGCGGGCAGTTCCTCCACCCGCATGGCGTCCTGCTCGAGCACCGTCAGCCGGCCTGCGAGCTCGGGGCGCAGGCGCTTCACCGTGTGCGGCAGCTGCGCCGCCAGCGGGGGGTCGATCTCCACGGCCACGACCTGCTCGGCGGCGTCCAGCAGCCCGAGGGTCAGCGAGCCCAGGCCCGGTCCTACCTCGAGCACCGTCTCGTGCTCGCCCAGCCTCGCGGCGGCGATGATCCGCCGGATCGTGTTGGGGTCGATCACGAAGTTCTGCCCGAGCGTCTTGGTCGGGCGGATCCCCAGCTGCTCGGCGAGCGCGCGGATCTCCGCTGGCCCCAGCAGGGCGCGGGCGGCGGGCTCTGGCGCGGTGGATTCTGTCACCGGGACATCGTATCGGCCACCCGCCCCACCACCCTCGCCGCCCCGCCCCCACCAAGCCGCCGAACCCCCACACCCCAGCACCCGCCCACGCCGAGCCCCACGCCCACCCGCGCCGAGTCCCCACACCGCAGCACCCACCCACGCCGAGTCCCCACACCCCCAGCACCCGCCCACGCCGAGCCCTCCACACCCCAGCACCGCCTGTCGCCCCATCTCCCACCGAGTCCCCACGCCCGCACCAAAGCCGCCGAGGCCCCACGTTCCTGCGCCCGACCGCCCGAGCCCCCACACCGCAGCACCCACCCACACTGAGGCCCCACGTTCCAGCGCCCCGTTGCCGCCGAGCCCCCATGTCTCGGCTTCCTTCGACGCCGAGTCCCCCATCCAGT
>NZ_BAAAOA010000003.1:0-51983 GCF_039530085.1 Kocuria aegyptia | reverse complement strand
GCCGATTCTTGGGGAAATGCCACTGGATGGGGGACTCGGCGGGCACCATCTCCACTCCCCACTTCCGGGCTGCGCGTCCGATCCGTCGTCTTGTCCCCCGGTCACGGCGGCGCCCAGACACAGGCGCTCCGTCGGATCTATCAACGGGTCATGACCGACCTCATGAGCCTCGCCCAACTGCGCGACACCGGCCTCAGCGGCCACGAGATCCGGAGCCGCCTCCGCGATGGAAAGCTCCACCGGATCCACCCCGGCTACTTCACGACCTCCGACGCCTATCTGCGGCTCGGACCCGAGGAGCAGGCGCTGCTCAGGCATCAGGCGCTCACCCGGGCCGCTTCCGTGCCGCCGATCTTCTGTCTCGCCTCGGCCGCCGTGGTGCACGGCCTGGACCTCCGGCGAGTCCCGGCCCGCCTGCACACGCTCACCAGGCCGGGAGAAGGAACCCACAACGGGTATGCCGGCGTCGTCAGGCACCAGGAACCGTTGCCGGAGACCGACATCGTCACGGTCGAGGGGCTGCGCGCCACCGCGGGCGAACGAAAGCTACTGGACTGCGCCCGGTTGCTGCCCTTCCCCGACGCCGTGGTCCTGGCGGACCAGGCGCACCTCTTCGGTGTCACACGGGCCCGGCTGGAGGAGCGCCTGCCGGAGTGGGCCGGCCGTCGCGGCGCGCGCCGAGCTCAACGCGTACTGGACGCCATGGACACGCGCTCCGAGTCCGTGGGAGAGACACTCACCCGACTCATGCTGGCGGAGTCCGTGCTGCCGGCGCCGGAGCTGCAGTGGGTGATCGTGGGCCGGACGGGGAACTATCGTGCCGATTTCGCGTGGCCCGAGCACCAGCTGGTTCTCGAGTTCGACGGCGAGAGCAAGTACGGTGATGCCCCCGCCACCGTGATCCGCAACGAAAGGCGGCGCGAGGTCGAGATCCAAGAACAGGGGTGGACCGTCATCCGGATCGGATGGCACGACGTCGTGCGCACCCCCGCCGCGACCGTCGACCGGATCGAGGCCGCGCTGCGCCGCTCGGCCGCCACCCGCTGACCCCTGCTGCGCCGCGCGGGCCCCAGCTGGCTCCACACCGGCCCGCCGCCGGCCCGTCGAGTCCCCAAGATGCTTCTGTTTCCCCAGGATTCTTTTGGGGAAACGGGAACGTCATGGGGGACTTGACGCGCGAGGGCACCGAGGTGTGGGGACTCGACGCGCGTGGGCACCAAGGTGTGGGAACTCGGCGCGTGCGAGCGCCGGGGTGTGGGGACTCGGCGCGTGCGGGCACCTCAGCATCGGGACTCGGCGTCGGAGAGCGGCCGGACCTCGGGGCCGGGCGGGAAGGGAAGGGTGCGGATGCGGGTCAGAAGGGGCCGTACGCCTCGACCGTGTTGGTCCACAGGCGCTCGCACAGCGGCTCCAGCTCCTGCTCGAGGATCTCCGCCATGCCGCGCACCGTGTAGTTGACCACGTAGCTGGCGTTGGGCCGGCCCCGGTACGGGTGCGGGGTGAGGAACGGCGCGTCGGTCTCGGTGAGCACCAGCTCCGGGCGGGCGATCCGCAGGGCGGCCTTGAGGTCGTGGCTGTTCTTGAAGGTGACGGTCCCGGAGAAGGACATGTACCAGCCGTGCTCGTTGCAGGTGCGCGCGAGCTCCTCGTCCCCGGAGAAGCAGTGGAACACGGTGCGCTCGGGGGCGCCCTCCTCCAGCAGGACGGCGACGACGTCGGCGTGGGCGTCCCGGTCGTGGATCTGCAGCGCCTTGCCGGTGTCCTTCGCGAAGCGGATGTGCTCCCGGAAGGACCGCTTCTGGTGCTCCCGCCCCTCCCCCTCGGTGCGGTAGTAGTCGAGGCCGGTCTCGCCGAAGGCCCGGACCCGCTCGTGCTCGCCCAGGGAACGGATCTCGGCGAGCGCCTCGTCGAGGGTCCCGGCGGCCGCGAGTCCCGGCACCTCGTTGGGGTGCAGCGCCACGGCGGCCAGCACGCGGGGGTCGGCCTGGGCGGCGGCCACGGCGAAGCGGGAGGAGGGGACGTCGCAGCCGACCTGCACCAGTCCGCCCACCCCGGCGAGGGCGGCGGCGTCCGCGGCGTCCCGGACCGAGACCTGGACCCGGCCGTCCTGCAGGTCCAGGTGGGTGTGGTTGTCGGCCACCGGGTGCGGCAGCGGCTCCGGCGCGGGCGGGTAGGCGAGGTTGCGGCGGCGCCCGTCGTCGTCCTGGGCGGAACGGCGCCGGGTGCCCTCCCCGGCGGGGACGTCCTCCGGCAGGGCGTAGCGCTCGGGCTGGTAGGCGGCGGGGGCCGCACCGGGGGCGGGAGCGGGCCGGGCGGCGGGGTCCGGCCACAGGGAGGCGGCGAGGAGGGTGGCGTTGGGGTCGGTCACGGGCGGTACCTCAGGAGGTCTCGGGGAACAGGTCGGTCATCGGGGTGGGGAGCAGGACGGACAGCAGGACGCGAAACACGCGGACACCGACCAATCTACGAGCTGGGCCCGGGCAGACATACTGGGAGCTGCAGACGCGAGCAGGAAGCCGAGGAGCCCATGGAGTCCTTCCCCCAGTACACGCAGGCGATCCTGGACCGAATCAACACGGTGATCGACGGCAAGCCGGAGGCGGCGCGCACGGCCCTGAGCGTGCTGCTGGCCGGCGGGCACCTGCTGGTCGAGGACGTGCCGGGCGTGGGCAAGACCATGCTGGCGCGCACGCTGGCCACCGCGATCGGCGGGACGGTCGCGCGCGTGCAGTTCACCCCGGACCTGCTGCCCACGGACATCACGGGTGTGTCCGTCTACGACCAGGCCCGGCGCGAGTTCGAGTTCAAGCCCGGCCCGGTGTTCGCCAACGTGGTGATCGGGGACGAGATCAACCGGGCCTCGGCCAAGACCCAGTCCGCGCTGCTCGAGTGCATGGCGGAGGGACAGGTCACGGCGGACGGGACGACCTACCGGCTGTCGACCCCGTTCATGGTGGTGGCCACGCAGAACCCCGTGGAGATGGACGGCACCTTCCCCCTGCCGGAGGCGCAACGGGACCGGTTCACGGCGCGGATCTCCATGGGCTACCCGGACACCGCGGCGGAGATGACGATGCTCACCGACCACGGCGGCGTCTCCCCGCTGGAGGGCCTGCAGCCGGTGGTCTCCCTCGAGGACGCGGCCCGCTTGGTGGCGCACGTGCGCGGCATCCACGTCTCGGACGCGGTGCGCGCCTACATCGTGGCCCTGGGCCAGGCCACGCGCTCGCACCCCCAGATCCGGCTGGGGGCCAGCCCCCGGGCGCTGCTGCAGCTGCAGGCCGCGGCCCGCGCGGAGGCCGCCCTGAGCGGGCGCGAGTACGTCCTGCCCGACGACGTGCGGGCGGTCGCGGTGCCGGTGCTCGCCCACCGCCTGATCCTGGACCGCCGTGCCGGCACCGACTCCGCGGAGGAGCTGGTGCGGGCGGTGCTGGACGAGGTGCGGGTCCCGGCCGAGCACACCCCCCGGACCCGATGAGGCGCCGGCCCGAGCGGACGGCCGAGGGAGAGCGGGCGGAGCAGCCCGTGGACTCCCGCGCCCGGTTCACGGGGCGCGGCTGGGCCTTCCTGGGGGCGGGCGCCCTGTGCCTGCTGCTTGCCACCTGGCTCGGCCGCAAGGACGTGCTGGCGCTGGCCCTGTTCCTCGGCGGGGCGCCCCTGTTCGCGGCGCTGTCCCTGTACGTGGTCAAGCCGAGGGTGCTGCTCAAGCGCGGCGTGGACCCGGCGCTCGTGACGGCCGGGGACTCCGCCGTGGTGCGGCTGCGCGTGCGGCACCGGACCCGGCGCGGCGGCACGGTCACCGGGGCGGTCGCCGTGCACGAGACGGTGCCGGAGCCGCTGGGCGGGGACCGCGAACTGAGCGTGGAGGCCGGTGGGGAGCCCGCCGCCTACACCGTCCGCCCGCGCCGCCGCGGGGTCTACGCCCTGGGGCCGGCCACGGTGCGGGTCGCCGACCCGTTCGGGCTCGCCGCCGAGCTGCTCGACGCCTCCGAGCGCACGTCCCTGCACGTGGCGCCGGACCCGGTGGAGCTGCCGGAGATCAGCGCCGATCGGCTGCGGGAGTCCGGCACCGACCCGTCCCGGACGGCGCAGCCGCAACCGGGCCCCGACAACGTCACCACTCGCGAGTACCGGCACGGCGACCCCATGCGCCGGGTCCACTGGGCCGCCTCCGCGAAGCACGGCCAGCTGATGGTCCGGCAGGAGGACCCCCGCAGCACCCGCCGCCTCACCCTGGTCCTGGACAGCGACGAGACCTCCTGGCCCGGGGAGCGGCTGTGGGCCGGGGTGCTCCCGAGCACCGCCGAGTTCGAGTGGGCCGTGTCCTTCACCGCCGCCGTGCTGGAGCACCTCACCCAGCGCGAGACCGCCCTGCACGCCCTCGACACCTTCGGACGCCCCCTGCCCCGGGGCGGGGAGGACGAGGACGACGCCGCTCCCGCCCGCACCCGCGCCGCCGCCCTCACCGACGACGACGCCGAGGACGCCCGGCACGGGCTGGCGCGGGTCCGTCCCGAGCCCGCACCGCAGGGCACGGCAACCGGCGGCCCGGCGACTCGAGGACCAGCGACCCGTGGAACAGCGCCCCGCGGACCGGCGACCGAGGAACGATCGACGGGCGGACCGGCGACCGCGGACCGATCGGCCCGCGGAGGAGCGGCCGACGGGACCGTGGCGGATGCGCTGGCCGACCGGTTCGACCGCGACGGTCTGGTCCACCCCGTGCTGCTGGTCTCGGGGAACCTCTCCGCGGCGGCCGCCGAACGGATCCTGCGCGGCACGCAGCGGGCGGCCGCGGGCAGCGCGGTGCTGGTGACCTCCTCCCCGGCAACGGTCCCGGACGGGGCGGGAGTGCTCGAGGCGGCGGGCTGGTCCGTCGTCGTCGTGCCCGCGTCCGCCGCACCCGAGGACGCGTGGGCGCAGCTGGGCAGCGGGGCCCGCGCGGCCGGGGCCCTCCGATGAGCGCCGCCGTCCGCGCCCCCGCGGCTGCCCCGCAGGAGGCCGCCGGATCGCCGGAGCCTCCCGCGAGGAACCGCCGCCCGGTGGGCACCGTCCTGGGTCTGGCCGGCACGGTCCTCGTGGCGGTCGGGCTGTCCCTCGTGGCGCTGACCGGGGTCCTCGACGGCGCGGGGTGGGTCCCCGGGGCGCTGCTCGCCGCGCTCGCCGTGGTCGCCGCGACCACGACGTCCCGGGTGCTGCGGCTGCCGGGCCTGCTGGCACCCCTGTTCGGCGCCGGGGCCCTGGTGCTCGCGCTCACGGTGCTGTTCCTGCGCGGGCCCGCGCTGCTCGGCCTCGTCCCCACGCCCGGGAGCCTGGCCCTCGGCGCGGAGCTGTGGCGGGAGGCGGCCGGGATCGCCGCCGAGCGGCCCGCGCCGTATCCGGAGTCCGTGGCGCTCGCGTTCGTCGCCGCTCTCGCCGCGGGTCTCGTGACCCTGTTCGTGGACACCGTGCTCGTGGCGCTGCGGCTGCCGGGGGTCAGCGGCCTCGGTGTGCTGGCGCTGCTCGTGGTGCCCGCCCTGGTGCTGCCGGGGAGCGTGGGCGCGGCCGGGACGGCGGCCGCCGTGCTCGCCGCGCTGGTCCTGCTCGGCGGCGGACGGCGCTTCGGCGCGGTGCGGGAGCCCCGCACCGCCGCGGCGCCGGGCAGCTGGCCGCGGGCCCTCGTGGTGGGTGCCGGTGTGCTGGCGGTGACGCTGCTGGTCCCGGGGCTGGTGCCCGGCTTCGTCAACGGCGCGTTCCCCCAGGGCAGCGGGTCGGCCGGCGAGCGCGCCTCCGGGGTGGGTCCGCTGCGGGCCGTGGGGCAGGACCTGCGCTCCGCGGAGCAGCTGCCGCGCCTCGAGTACACGACGAGCACGGACGAGCCCGAGCTGCTGCGGGTGCTCACCCTCGCCGACTTCTCCGGGGCGGAGTGGTTCCCGGACACCACCGGGCTGGACCCCGAGCTCGACGACCTCGGCCCCACCCCGCTGCACCCGGTGGGCGACGGTCCCGAGCGCCGCACCGCCGTGGAGCTGCGGGACTGGTCCGAGCGCTGGCTGCCGCTGCCGTGGGCCCCCGTGGACGTGACGGGACCCGGGAACGGCGACTGGGCCTGGAGCCCGCGGGACCTCACCGTGCACGGGGAGCAGGTCCCGGCGGAGGGCACCGCCTACGAGGTTCGCTCGATCGTGCCCGAGCCCACGTCCGCGCGGCTGCGCGAGGCCCCCGCCGCGCCGGACTCCCCGGAGCTCGCCCCGTTCCGCGAGCTGCCCGGCGAGACCCCGGCCGCGCTGCGGGAGGCCGCCCGGGAGCGGGCCGGGGACGCTCCCACGGCCTTCGACCAGGCCCTGGCCCTGCAGGAGTGGCTGCGCTCGGACGAGTTCCGCTACGACGTGGACGCCCCGCTCGAGCAGGGCTACGACGCCGGTGGCATGGCCTCCCTCGAGGAGTTCCTGGCCGTGCGCACGGGCTACGCCGGGCACTTCGCCCCGGCGATGGCCGTCATGGCCCGGGAGCTCGGCATCCCCGCCCGCGTGGCGGTCGGCTATCTCCCGGCTGCCGGACCGGGCACGGGTCCGGGTGCCGCGCCGGGTGCCGACGACCCGTTCGGGGACGCGGCGGGCCCGGGCGCCTTCGCGGTGCTGCCCCGGGACGCGCACGCGTGGCCGGAGCTGTGGTTCGAGGGCTCCGGGTGGGTGCGCTTCGAGCCAACCCCCGGCACCGGGGCCCTCCCCGGCTACGCTGCCGAGGGCCCGCAGGACGGGGACGGGCAGTCGCAGGAGGGCGAGGGCACCGCGGAGCCGACCGGCGAGCCGACGGACGAGCCCACCCCGGCGAGCACGGCGGACAGCCCCGACGAGGACGCGCCCTCCGCCGAGCCGACGGCCGTGCCGACCCCGGAGGCCCCGGCCGCGCCGGAGCCCGAGGAGGACGCCGGCCCGGCCGCGTGGCTGCCCTGGGCGGCCGGGGTCCTGGCCGCCGCGTTGCTGGCCCTGCTGGCAGCCCTCCCCCGGCTCCTGCGGTCCCGGCGGCGCCGGCGCCGGATGCGGGTGCTGGGCGACGCGCAGGCCCCGGCGGCCGAGCGGGCCCTGGCGGGGTGGGCGGAGGTCGAGGACCTCGGTGTCGACCACGGGCTCGGCCGCGCCGCCGCGGAGACGCCCCGGGCCTACGTCGACCGGCTCGGCACCGTGGTGCCGGCCGCCGCGGCGCCCCTGGAACGGCTCGGCCGGGACGTCGAGCGGGCCCTCTACGCGCCGGGCAGCACGGCGTGGTCGCCCGAGGCCGGCCCGGAGGACGTCGCGGCGCTGCGGACGGGTCTCGCCGGGCGCGGCGGACCCGGTGCGCGGCGCGCGCGGTGGCTCCCCCGCTCGGTGACGACCCGCCACTGAGCGCGGCCCTGCGCCGCCGCCGGGCCGACCCGAGCGCCGGGTCCGGCTCCGCTCGCGGCTCCCTAGGATCGATCGGGGCAACCGCGAGCGGAGCCGGACCCGGCGCGACGGAGCCACGGGGTGCCGCGGCTCCGAGGTGCCGCGGCTCACGCGACCGGGACGCGGTCCTCCGGCCGGGCCGGGCGGGTGCGGGGGGACCCGGTGCGGGCGTGGGTGGCGTAGAGGGTCAGGCCCACGAAGGTGAGCCCGCCCACCAGGTTGCCGAGCACGGTGGGGATCTCGTTCCACACGAGGTAGTCCATGACCGAGAAGTCGCCGCCGAGCAGCAGCCCGGAGGGGAACAGGAACATGTTGACGATCGAGTGCTCGAAGCCCATGTAGAAGAACAGCATGATGGGCATCCACATCGCGATCACCTTGCCGGAGACGCTGGTGGACATCATCGCGGCGACCACCCCGGTGGAGACCATCCAGTTGCACAGGACGGCGCGGACGAACAGCGTCAGCATCCCCGCGGCGCCGAACTCGGCGTAGCCCACGGTCCGGCCCTCTCCGATCTCCCCGATCCGCCGGCCGACCTCGTCCGGGGGCAGGGAGAAGCCGTAGGTGAAGGTGATCGCCATCAGGACGGCCACGACGAACGCGCCGCCGAAGTTGCCGGTGAACACCAGGGCCCAGTTGCGCAGCATCGAGTGGACGGTGACGCCCGGCCGCCGGTCGATGAGCGCGAGGGGCACGAGGGTGAACACGCCGGTCAGGAGGTCGAAGCCCAGCAGGTACAGCAGGCAGAACCCGACCGGGAAGAGCACGGCCCCGAGCAGCGGCTGGCCCGTCTGCACGGTGACGGTGACCGCGAACGCCGCGGCGAGCGCGAGGATGGCGCCGGCCATGAACGCGCGGATCAGGGTGTCGCGGGTGGACATGTTGGCCTTCGCCGCTCCGGCGTCGATCATCTTCGTGACGAAGTCGGCGGGCATCACATAGGACATGGCATGGCTCCGTTGCTGGACGGACAGGAGGACGCCGGGGACCGCGCGGCATGTGCCCGGGCCCCGGCTCCTCCGAGTCTGGCGGGGCCGTGTTTCGGTCCCGTGTCGCTGGCCGGTGCCCGCGGTCAACTCGGCCTCACCGGGGCGCGGCGCACCTGTGAGGCGGCCTCCGGGCCGGTCCGCCGCTAGCTCTTGCGGGTGGCCAGCACCGTCTCGTAGAGCTCGCGCTTGCCCACGCCCGTGCGCTCGGCGACGCGGCCGGCGGCGTCCTTGAGCCGGGTCCCGGCGGCCACGAGCGCCTCGACCTCGGCCACCAGGTCCTCGGGGCGTGCCGCCTCAGGGGCGGGGGCACCGGCGACGACGACGGCGATCTCCCCGCGCACCTGCCCCTGCCCGCACCAGTCCACGAGCTCGGTGAGCGAGCCCCGCACGACCTCCTCGTGCAGCTTGGTGAGCTCCCGGGCCACGACCGCCCGGCGGCCGGGCCCGAACGCGTCCCGCAGCGCGGTGAGCATGACCTCGAGCCGGTGCGGGGCCTCGTAGAAGACCATGGTGCGCCGCTCGCCGTCGAGCTCGGCCAGCCGGGCGGCCCGCTCCGAGGACTTCCGCGGCAGGAAGCCCTCGAACGTGAACCGGTCCGTGGGCAGCCCCGACACGGCCAGCGCCATGAGCACCGCCGAGGGACCGGGGATGGCGGTGACGGTCAGGCCCTCGGCGGCCGCGGCCTCCGCGAGCCGGTAGCCGGGATCGGAGACGGTGGGCATCCCGGCGTCGGAGAGGACGAGCACGGTGCCCCCGGCGCGGACGGCGTCGAGCAGCTCGGCCACCCGTCCCGCCTCGTTGTGCTCGTGGTGGGTGAGCACCCGCCCGCGCGTGGTGACCCCGAGCCCGGCGGTGAGCCGGCGAAGCCGCCGGGTGTCCTCCACGGCGAGCACGTCCGCGGTCTCGAGCGCCGCCCGCAGCCGAGGCGGGGCGTCGCCGAGATTGCCGATCGGGGTGCCCGCCAGGACCACCTGGCCCGCGGCTCCGGCGCCGCCGGCGGGATCGGCGGGAGCGTCGGCGGGGGCGTCGTCGTGGGGTTCCGTGTGCACGGCTCCACTCTACGGCGCGCTCCACGGCCCCCGCCGCGGGCGCCGGGACTCGTCCCCTACGATGACACCGTGAGCTCCTCGGTGCGCGCCCCAGTCCTGGCCCCGGGGCCTCGGCCGGCCGCACCGGTGAGCACCCTGCGCCGGTCCCTGGCCCCCGCGGCCCTGCGCGAGCGGCTGCTGCCGGCCCCCGTGGCGGTGGCCCGGCTGGCGTGGCTGGCGCCTCTGCTGGTGGTGCTGCTCGGCGGGCTGCTGCGCTTCCACCGGCTCTCCCACCCGGACGCGATCGTCTTCGACGAGACCTACTACGTGAAGGACTCCTACTCGCTGCTGCTGCACGGCTACGAGCGGCAGTGGCCGGAGGGCGCGGACGAGCTGTTCGTGGCCGGCACCCCGCCCGAGGCCCTGAGCACCCCCTCCTACGTGGTGCACCCGCCGGCCGGGAAGTGGCTCATCGCGTGGGGCATGTGGCTGTTCGGCGCCGAGGACCCCGTGGGGTGGCGCTTCTCCGCGGCCCTGGCCGGGACGCTGTCCATCGCGCTGGTGTGCGCCGCCGGGTGGCTGCTCTTCCGCTCGGTCACGGTGGCCACGCTGGCGGGGCTGTTCACCGCGGTGGACGGGCTGCACCTGGTGCAGTCCCGGCTCGCGATGCTGGACGTGTTCCTCATGCTCTTCGTCCTGCTCGCGTTCGTGCTGCTCCTGCTGGACCGGGAGCACGGGCGCCGCCGCCTGGCCGCCCGGCTGGGCGTGGCCCCGGGCCGGGACGTCCCGGACGCGCAGCTGTGGCGCCGCCTGGAGTGGGGGCCGTGGCTGGGCGTGCGCTGGTGGCGGATCGCGGCGGGCATCGCCTGCGGGCTCGCGGTGGGGGTGAAGTGGAGCGGCCTGTTCCTGGTGGCCGGGCTGGGCGTGCTCACGGTGCTGTGGGACCTCAACGCCCGGCGGGTGGCCGGGGTGCGACGCTGGCTGCTCGCCGGGGTGCTCAAGGACGGCGTGCCGGCGTTCTTCGCGGTCGTCGGGACCGGCCTGGTGGTCTACGTGTCCACCTGGGCGGGCTGGTTCGCCTCGACGGACGCCTACGACCGCACCTGGGCGCAGCAGCACCCGGGCGAGGGCCCCCAGTGGCTGCCCGCGCCCCTGCGCTCGCTGTGGGCCTACCACTCCTCCGCCTACGGCTTCCACAGCGGACTGGGCACCGACCACTCCTACGAGGCCCTGCCGTGGCTGTGGCTGACCCTGAGCCGGCCCACCTCCTACTTCTACGAGGCCCCGGAGCGGGGCACGGCCGGGTGCGCGGCGGAGCACTGCTCGCAGGCGATCCTCAACCTCGGCAACCCGCTCCTGTGGTGGACGGGGATCGCCGCCGTGCTGGTGGCCGCCTGGCTGTGGGCCGCGCGGCGGGACTGGCGCTCCGGGGCGCTGACCGGTGTGTTCGCGGCCGGGTACCTGCCCTGGTTCCTGTACCCCGAGCGCACCATGTACTACTTCTACGCGCTGCCCGTGCAGCCGGTCCTGATGCTCATGCTCGCCGGCATGCTCGGCCTGGTCCTGGGCCGGCCCGGGGACACCGTACGGCGCCGGCGCGCGGGTCTCGCGGTGATGGGCGTGTTCACGGCCGCAGTGCTCCTGCTGAGCGCGCACTTCGCGCCCGTCTGGTACGCGGAGACGGTCGAGTACGCCCAGTGGCGGGAGCGGATGTGGTTCGCCGCCTGGATCTGAGCCGTCGCGGCCGGCCGGACGGCCGTGCCGGCGACCGCGACCGCGACCGCGACCGCGACGACGATCAGCTCGGCGAGCGGGGGCGCGGCCGGATCGGCGACCGGCTCAGCGACCGGACAGCCGCTGCTTGAGCTCCTGGCGTCGGCGCACCCGGTCGAGGGCCCGGTGCCGGCGGAAGGCGGTGGGCCAGGTGGCGGCCATGACCGCCAGCGCCCCCAGGAGGGCGAGGCCGGCCACCGCGATCGCGGCGTCCATCCAGAACTGGGTGGGGTACAGCCGGATGAGGGTGTCCGAGGCCCGGAAGGTCCAGGAGCCTTCCGCGAAGAAGAGGGAGTGGAACAGTGCGAAGAACTGCTGCCAGCCGAGCACCGCCGCGACCGCCAGCGCGACCAGCAGCCCCACGGTCAGCCACGAGCCGAAGAACAGGGCCCCGGAGGCGGCCCCCGGGGCCTTCGCCCGCAGGTACAGGCAGGAGACGATGCCCAGCAGCGCCAGGACCGCGACCGCGGCGAGGGCGCTCTGCAGCACGATCTTCACGTCGGTCATGTGCGCGACCTCGGAGCTCAGGAACAGCTGCGCGCCGTCCGCGTCCTGCAGTCCGCCCAGGAACGCGGACGGGGCCCAGTTCATCACGTAGTCCAGTCCGTAGGAGCCGAACACCATCCGCTCCTCGGTGGAGAAGCCGTAGGAGTCCGCCGGGAAGCCCGGCCGGTGGTACTCCGCCCACAGGAACAGGGGCGTGGCCACCACGCGCACGGCCGCGGCCAGCAGCGCGAGCGGGAGCACGAGCACCAGGAAGACCTGCTGCAGCCGCGGCAGCCGCGGCTCGTCCGCCAGCGCGTCCCGGCGCAGCGCGGCCCGGCGGCGGGCCTCCGCGTCCAGGTCGTCGTCCCCGGCGGCCTCGTCGGCCCCGACGGCGCGGGAGCCGCCGCCCGTGCGGCCGGGCGCACGTCGCGGCCCGGCGCCGCTGCGCTCGTCGTGCTCGCCGGGGCGACCGCCGTCGTGCTCGCCGTCGTCATCGTGGTCGTGCGCGGTCTCCGCGGGGACGACGGCGGGGAGCAGGCCGGTCCACACGGGCTCCTCGCGCTGCTGGTCGTCCGCGGGCGGGTCGGCCTGCTGCCAGGGGGCCTTGTCGTTGCTGGGGGTGGCCACGGGCGGGTCCTTCGGTCGGAGGGAGACAGGAGTCCGGGGCGGGCGGGCCCGCTCCGGCCGGTCCCGATCCTACCCACCGCCGGCGCGCCCCTCCCCACCGGCAGGAGCCCGGCCTCGGGGGCTCACCAGTTGCCCTTCCACTCCTCGTCCGCGTAGTGCTCGATCGGGATGTTCCAGTCGCCGTACCCGTCGTCGGGATCGGCCTGCGGGTAGCCGGTGCCCACGACCTCCACGACGTCCCCCGGGCGGAACACGTCGTGGATGAACTTCGCGCCCTCGGGCGGCATGCCCACGCACCCGTGGGAGACGTTGGCGACCCCCAGGACGGGCATCGCGGAGGGCAGCGCCTGGTGCACGAACTCCCCGCTGGCCGTCAGCCGGGACACGTTGGAGGCCCAGAACGTGTCGTACCAGTGCGGGTCCCCCGGCTGCAGGTCCAGGGAGGAGGCCTGGAACAGGTACTGCGGGGCCTGCTCCATGATGACCTTCTGCCCCGTGGTCGAGGGCCAGTCCGGATTGCCCAGGGTCACGGGGAACGTCCTGGCGACCTCGCCGTCCACCCAGGCGGTCAGCGTCTTGGTCTCGTTGTCCACCCGGGCGTAGTGCTCGGCGCCGGTCGAGAAGCTCCGGCGCAGGTCGTGGTTGCCCACCATGCCGTGGCCCACGTCGAGGCCGAGCAGCTTCAGGGAGACCGTGATCTCCGAGCGCGGCGCCCACTTCTCGGCGGGGCGGTAGCGGACCACGGTGTCGGAGTACCAGCGGAAGGCGCCCGCCCGGTCCCCGCCGCCGTCCACGGTCACGGCCTCCTCCACCTGCTCCTTGTTCGCGACGGGCTCGGAGAAGGTGAACTCCAGGACCTGCCCGGTGCCGTAGACCCCGCCGTCCACCACGTTGAGGCGCGCGTCGACCTCGTGGTCGGCGAGCACGGTCGTGAACGCGCTGGTGCCCGTCGTCGGCCCGGCTCCTGACGCGGCGCTCCAGTGCAGCTCGTACGGGGTGTCGAAGGCCAGGACCGCAGTGCTGGTCCAGGTCCGCCCGTCCGCGGAGAGCTCCCCGGGCACCGGTTCGCCGCCGAGGGCGGGGACCAGTACGACGTCGGTCAGCTCGCCCCCGTCGGCGCGCACCACGACCGGTTCCCCGGGGTTGTGCTCGACGGCGGCGTCCGTGGGCGCGACCGTGACCTCGGCCGGCGCGGGCGTGGCCGGCCGGCTCGGGGACGGCACGGCCCTGGCGGCGGCCGATGCGGCGGCGGTCGGCTCCCCCGCGGGGGTCCCGGAGGCCTGCGCGCAGCCGGTGGCGAGCAGGACCGTCACGGCCCCCAGGGCGAACAGGCGCCGGGGAGCCGGCAGCGCGGGCGGGGCGGAGGACCCGGGATCCGGGCAGGAGGACAGGGGCATGGGGGAAGGCACCTCGGGCGTCGGGGGGGGTGGGGGGAACGCTGAAGAACTGCTTCCACGATAGGTCCACCGGCCGCGCCCGGTGCCACCCGCCGTCCTTCGGTCACGAATGTTAACGCGTTCGTGACGGCCGGCGCGGGGTTCGGCGCCTCAGCGCCCGGGGATCAGGCAGGCGATGCCGTGGACGATCGGATAGACCGGGTGCACACCGTCGCAGAACGGACGGTCGCTCATCAGCCGGTCGGCGTCCACGGGGATCAGCGTCCCGCCCGTCAGCGGGCACCGCAGGATCTCCAGCAGGCCGGGCGCCAGGGCGGACGCCACCGGGGGCACCGGCTCCGGCTCGGGCACCGGCAGCGCCCAGGGGGCCGGGCGGCGGTCGACCGGCCCCTCGTGGCGCCGGGCGGGCCCGGCCTCGTGGCGGGCCTCGGTGTGGAACGCGTGCGTCGGCTGCGTCGTTGCAGGGACAGTCATGGGGGACTCCTGGTGCTCCGGGGGGAAGAGCCTTCCGCACCGGACAGGTGCGGTCTGCGGCTCATCCTAGGGGCGGAGCAGCGGCGTGGCCCGGAACCGGCCGGGGACGCGCGGTTCAGGCCTCGGGCCGGGCGGAGCCGCCGCGCGCGGCGGGCCGGCGCAGGTGCGCCCGGCGCAGCGCTCCGGGCACCGGGACGTCGTGCCACGGCACCTCGGGGGCAGGCTCCTGAATCGGCTGCGGGATCGGCTGCGGGAGATTCTCCGGGGCGGACGACTGACGGCTTTCTGCGGCGGGGGGCTGACGGCTCTGCGCTGCGGGCGGCGGGGCGCTCTCCGGGGCGGGCGACTGACTGCTCTGCGCGGCGAGGGCCGGGGCCGTCGTCGGGCCGTTCTGCGCGGCGGTCTCCGCAGCACCCGTCCGCCGGCCGGGCCGGGAACCCGCACGGGGGCCCCCGGGGCGCGTCGGGCGCGGGGCGGCGGGGCCTGGCGAGGACGGCTGCGGCAGCGAGACGTCGCGCAGCACCGTCCGCGGGCGGCCGCGGACCGGCGCCGGCGGTTCGCTCTCCCGGACCGCCTCGGCCACGGCGCCGATGTCCTCGCGCCGGGCCCGTGCCTCCGGCAGCTCCAGCCGGACGACGCGCCAGCCCCGGGGCACCGTGAGCCGGTCCGCGTGCACGGCGCACAGGTCGTAGGCGTGGGGCTCGGCGTGCCCGGCGAGCGGACCGACCACCGCGGTCGAGTCCGAGTACACGTAGGTCAGGGTCATGACCGCGTCCCGCGTGCAGGTCTGGCGGGAGCAGAGGCGGGTGGCACTGCCGGAGGAGGTCATGGCCCGAAACTACCTCAGCGGGCGAGGCGGCGCAGGCGTCGGCGCTCGCGCTCCGAGAGCCCGCCCCAGATGCCGAACTTCTCGTCCTTGTTCATCGCGTAGTCGAGGCACTCGGCCTGCACGGGGCAGGCCTCGCAGACGCGCTTGGCGTCCCGCGTGGACCCGCCCTTCTCGGGGAAGAAGGCCTCCGGGTCGGTCTGGGCGCACAGCGCGTCGGTCTGCCACGCGAGCTCGCCCTCGTCCTCGTCCACGGCGTACAGCCCGGCCACGGCGCTCCAGTCGGAGCCCTCGTCGGCGGCGGGCGCCTCGAGCAGGTCGAGAGCCGGCGCCTCTCCGGTCCCGGCGAGGCTCTGGACGGCCTCGTGGGCCCGGAGATAGGCCGTGGCCTGATCCTCCAGGCTGTCGGCGACCCGGCGGACGTGCCGTTCCGCGGCGCGCGGGTCGGCGGGATCCACGAACCAGTCCTCGGGCACCGAGCGCACGCTCCGGCGACGGGCCTCGAGGGGGGTGGAATCCACGACCTGCTGTCGTGCGGCCTCTCCCATGACTTTCCTTCCATCCGACACGATCGCTCTGGCCCGGCGCAGTTCGGGGGGCGCCGACCCTTTGCATCCCGGAGAACGTATCCTTGCTGATCGTCTGCCGGACTTCCCAATTACACGTGTGTAACTAGCACGGCGTCAACCCGTCCCGGGAGGCCGCCCGTGCCACGATATCCGGGAAGCATGCTCTTGGGAGTAGACGTTTTTCCACGTCACGGCCCGATTTTCGACAGGACGCCGAAGAACGCCAAGAATGCGGCCCTACGCATATGTCACGCCGCCGACGCGGGCGCGACATCCATCGAGGAGGAACCATGAACACACCGACCCCTCACTCCGTCCCCCGCTTGGTGGACAAGCTGCGGAGCAGCAGCCGTCCCGCTCTGATCTGGTACGGCCTGGACGGTGAGCGCGTGGAGCTCTCCGGGCGGGTCCTCGACAACTGGGTGGCGAAGACCGCGAACCTCTGGGTGGACGAGCTGGATCTCGAGGCGGGCGACGTCGTCACCCTGGGCGACGAGCTGCACTGGCGCAGTCTCGCGGTCGTGCTGGGCACGTGGACCATGGGGGCCGCGGTACGAGCGGTCGATGCCCTCGAGGACGCGGCGGAGCCCGGGGACCGGGCCGTGGTGGGGCTCGTCGACGCGCAGGGGGCGACGCCGCCGCTGCTGGACCGGGTGCCCTCCGGTGCGCGGGCAGTGGTCCTGGACCGGCCGGCGCTCTCGCTCGGCTATCGCGGCGAGCTGCCGGGCGGGGACGTCCTCGACTACTGCGCCGAGGTCCGCTCCCACGCGGACGTCTACGACGGCGTGGAGGAGCCGGCGCCGGGCGGGGCCGCGCTCCGGGCGGCGGGCACCGACGGCTTCCTCCCCCACGACCGGCTGATGGCGGCCGCGGGCGAGCTCCCGGCAGGGCGGGAGGACGCATGGGGCGCGGCGTCGGCGGTGCACGTGCCGGGACGGCGGATGGACGCGGAGCTGCTGCTGCGGGTGCTGGCCGTGCTGGCCGGGGGCCGGGCCGTGGTCGTCACGGACCGCCCGGCGGACGCGGCCGACGACTCCTGGAGCTCGGTGCTGGCGGCTGAGAACGCCGTGGGCTTCTGAGCGGAACGCTTCAGCGCCCCTCGACCGGCTCCGTGCTCTCGTGGGCGTCCGGTCGGGGGCGCGCCGCGCTCCCCGTCCGGGGACGGCCGCCCTCCCGGTGCGGATCCGGGTGCGCCCGGTGCGGGTGCTCCCGGCGGGGGTGCTCCGAGCCCTCCGCGGGCTGGTGGCCCGTGATCAGGGCGATCTCGAGGGCCGCGGTGTCCGCGAAGTTGGGGTCCTCGTCGAGCTCCTCGGTGAACACCCAGAAGCGGTAGGCGAAGTACCGGAAGACCGTGCCGAGGATGGTCCCGATGATCGTGCCGGACACGAAGGACGCGTAGGCGCTGGTGAGCCCGAGCACGTAGTAGCTGAAGCCGAGGCAGCCGAGCTCGATGGCCATGCCGATGCCGTTGGCCACGAGGAACTGGATCAGCTCGCGGCGCTTGTCCGACTGGCGCTTGTGCCGGAAGGTCCACAGCCGGTTGGCCACCCACGCGAAGACGATGGCCACGGCCGTCGCCACGAACTTGGCCTTGAGGTGGCCGTCCTCGAACACCGTGTGCATCAGGATCCAGGTGAGCGACGCGTTGATCACGAACGCGAGGGCGCCGACGACGCCGAACTTCATGAGTTCCTTGACGAACAGGTGCCACAGGGCATCGAAACGGTCGACGAGACGGTTCACGCGGCTTCAGGTCTCCCAGGTGGTGAGGCGGTGGGCGCCGGCCGGCGCGGCGGTCGACGCGCGGGAGAGCACCCGGTGCGGACCACGGCACATCCTACCCCGCCCCACCTCCGCGCCACCGGAGAGTTACGGCACAGTCCCCCGGCCGCACCCGGGCCGGGGACGGCACGGAACGGGAGGACGTGCGGTGGTCCGCCGGAAGCGCTCCACGGGCCGGGATACCCTGGTCGGGTGAATTCTTCTGTGACCGCCCCTGTCATCGGCGTCGTCGGAGGCGGGCAGCTCGCCCGCATGATGGCGCCCTCCGCCACCGCCCTGGGGATCGAGCTGCGCGTGCTCGCCGAGGGCCCCGACGTCTCGGCGGTCGCCGCCGTGCCCACCGCGCCCGTGGGCGACTACACCGATCTCGGCGTGCTGCGCCGGTTCGCCCAGGGCGTCGACGTCCTGACGTTCGACCACGAGCACGTGCCCACCGAGCACCTGCAGACCCTGCTCGCCGAGGGCGTGGACGTCCGCCCGGGCCCGGACGCGCTGGTGCACGCCCAGGACAAGCTGCGGATGCGCGCGGCCGTGGAGCGCCTCGGGCTGCCGAACCCCCAGTGGGAGGCCGTCGCCGACGTCGAGGAGCTGATCGGCTTCGGCGAGCGCACGGGCTGGCCCGTGGTGCTCAAGACGCCGCGCGGCGGCTACGACGGCAAGGGCGTCATGGTGCTCGGCACCGCCCAGCAGGCCCGCGGTCCCGAACCGGCGCAGTGGTTCGCCCGCACGGACGGCCCCCTCCTGGCCGAGGAGAAGGTCGGCTTCTCCCGGGAGCTCTCCGCGCTCGTGGCCCGCACCCCCTCCGGCGAGGTGCGGGCGTGGCCGGTGGTGGAGTCGATCCAGGTGGACGGCGTCTGCGACGAGGTGCTCTCCCCCGCCCCGCAGCTGCTGCCCGAGGTGGCGGCCGCCGCCGCGGACGCCGCCCGCACCCTGGCCACGGAACTGGGCGTGACCGGGGTGATGGCCGTGGAGCTCTTCGAGACCCCCGGCCGCGGCACCGGGTTCCTGGTCAACGAGCTGGCCATGCGCCCGCACAACTCCGGGCACTGGACCATGGACGGGTCCGTGACGAGCCAGTTCGAGCAGCACCTGCGCGCCGTGCTGGACCTCCCGCTCGGGGACACCGGGCTGATCGGCGGCTCCGCGGTGATGAAGAACTACCTGGGCGGGGCCAACCAGGACCTCTTCGGCGCCTACCCGGCGGCGATGGCCGCCGAGCCCCGCGCCAAGATCCACAACTACGGCAAGGCCGTGCGGCCCGGGCGCAAGATCGGCCACGTCAACCTCACGGGCACGGCGGACGAGATCCCGGAGCTGCGCCGGCGGGCCTCCCGCGTGGCCGCCGTGCTGCGCGACGGGCAGGCCTGACCCGCGTGCCTCCCACGGCCCGCCCAGCCGGGACGGATAGCGTAGCCCCAGACCGGACCGCGATGGCGGCCCCCACCCGCCGAGCAGCCCAGGAGCACCAGTGAACGAGAAGCAGCAGCCCGTCGTGGGCGTCGTGATGGGCTCGGACTCCGACTGGCCCGTGATGGAGGCCGCCGCCACCGCGCTCGCGGAGTTCGGCATCCCGTACGAGGCCGACGTCGTCTCCGCCCACCGGATGCCCACCGAGATGATCGACTACGGCAGGCAGGCCCACGAGCGGGGGCTGCGGGTGATCATCGCCGGGGCCGGCGGCGCCGCCCACCTGCCGGGGATGCTCGCCTCGGTGACGCCCCTACCCGTGATCGGCGTCCCCGTCCCCCTGAAGACCCTCGACGGCATGGACTCGCTGCTGTCGATCGTGCAGATGCCCGCCGGCGTCCCGGTCGCCACCGTGTCCATCGGCGGGGCCCGTAACGCCGGGCTGCTGGCCGCCCGGATTCTTGCCGCCGGCGCGGACCCGCAGGCCGAGGCCCTGCGCGGGCGGCTCCTGCGCTTCGCCGCCGAGCTCCGGCAGACCGCCCACGACAAGGGCGCGGCGCTGCGCACCCGCCTCGACGGCTGATCCGGCCCGCCCGCCCCTGTCCTTCCCCCTGCCCGTCCTTCCCCGCCGGAGCTGCCCGTGAACGGCCACACCCCCCGCGCTGAGCACGATCCCCGCCCGCCCCACGACCCGTCCGCCGCGGACTCCCCCCGGGATCTCCCGCCCGACGCCGTGACGGCCGTGCGGGGCGTCGACGACGACGCGGCGCGCCCGCCCCGGCTCACGGACCCGCTGCGCCACCCCCAGCACGCCGGGGACGTCACCCGCACCCGGCGCGCCTGGACGCTGCTGCTGTCCACGCTGGTGGTCCCCGGCAGCGCGCAGCTCGTCGCGGGGCGTCGGGCCGTGGGCCGTGCCGCCCTCAAGGTCGACGTGGTCGTCTGGGCCGCGGCCGTCCTGGCGCTCGTCTGCCTGCTGCTGTGGCGGACCCCCCTGATCTGGTTCCTGACGAACTCCTTCACGTCCCTGCTGGTCATCGCGGGGCTCGTGGCCCTGGCACTCGGCTGGGCCTTCCTCTTCTTCGACACGCTCCGGCTCATCCGGCCCGGCCTGCTCGTGCAGCGGACCCGCCGGGCGGTGGCCGCGGCCACCGTGGCGCTCATGCTCGTCACCTCGGGCGGGCTGGCCTACTCCGCCTACCTGCTGTCCGTGACGCGCGGGGCGGTCTCGGACGTCTTCGGGGGCGGGCTGCCGTTCCGCCCCTCCGACGGGCGGTACAACATCCTGGTCATGGGCACCGACTCCGGGGAGGACCGCTCGGGCCGCCGCCCCGACTCCATGTCGGTGCTCAGCGTGGACGCCGACTCGGGGCGGACCGTGACCATCTCCCTGCCGCGCAACCTGCAGAACGCGCCCTTCCCCGAGGACTCTCCGCTGGCCGACGTCTATCCCGAGGGCTACAACTGCGGCGACGAGTGCATCCTCAACTCCCTCTACACCGACGTCACGAACGACCACGCCGAGCTCTACCCCGACGCCGCGGACCCCGGCGCCGAGGCCATGAAGGACGCCGCCTCGGGCATCCTCGGCATCGAGGTCCAGGCCTACGCGATCGTCGAGATGAACGGCTTCGAGCAGCTCGTGGACGCCCTGGGCGGGATCACCGTCGACGTCGGCGGGCGCGTGCCGATCGGCGGCGGCACCGACATGGTGACGGGCCTGCCGAACGAGATCTTCGGGTACATCGAGCCGGGCGTCCAGCGCCTGGACGGCTACCACGCCCTCTGGTACGCCCGGTCCCGCGAGGGAGCCACGGACTACGACCGCCAGGCGCGCCAGCGCTGCGTGCAGGCGGCGATGCTCGAGCAGCTCAACCCCGTCAACGTGCTGACGCGCTTCGAGGACCTCGCGAAGTCGGGCACGCAGGTCGTCGAGACCGACATCCCGCAGAGCCAGATCGGCTCGTTCGTGGACGTGGCCCTCAAGGCGAAGGAGCACGAGCTGGTGCAGTACGCCGCCGGCCCGCCGTTCTACGACCCGTCCTTCCCCACCTACCCGGACTTCGACCTGCTGCACGAGGACCTCGACCGGGTGCTCGAGGAGGCCACCGACCGCGGCGCGCGGGAGGCGGAGGCCCTGTCCGGCGGCACGCCGATGGGCTCCGGGGTCGCGATGACCGTCCCCGTCCCGGCGTCGAAGCCCCTCGTGGGAGCGCAGGAGCTCACCCCCAACGGCACCTGCTCGGTGCCCTGACCGGTCCGGGCGGCGGGGCGACGCCGACGCCCGGACGCCCCGGTACAGTGGGGGCGTGGCGAACATACTGCAGTCGAACGCATGGGCCGGATTCCAGCGGAACCTGGGGCACACGGTGTTCCAGGCCTCCGGGGACGGATGGCGCTACCTCGCGGTCGTCGAGGGCGGCCGGACCGGCCGCTACCTCTACTGCCCGTACGGTCCCGAGGCGCGGACCCCGCAGGCCTTCGAGGCGGCGCTCGACCACCTCGCTCGCACGGCCCGGGCCGAGCGGTGCTGGTTCGTGCGGGTGGAGCCCGTCGACGCCGCGGTGACGGACGGCCTCGAGACCCCCGAGGCCTCGCTGCGGCGGCGCGGACTGCGCCCGGCGCCCCGGCAGGTGCAGCCCGGGCACACCCAGGTCATCGACCTCACCCAGGACGAGGACGCGATCCTCCAGGACATGAAGTCCACCAACCGCAACCTGCACCGCAACATCGCCAAGAAGGGCGTGACCTTCACGGCCTCGACCGACCCCGAGGACGTCGACGTGCTGCTGGGTTTCCTCGAGGCCACGGCCGAGCGCAAGGACTTCACCCGCCAGCAGGACGCCTACCTGCGCGAGGCCGCCCGCAGCCTCATGCCCGTGGGCGCGGCCTCGCTCTACGTGGCCCGGCTGGACGGGGAACCCATCGGCGCCTCCCTCGTCTACGACTCCGACGACACCCGCACCTACGCCCACGCGGCGATGGACTTCGAGCACCGCAGGCTCTCGGCGGGGATCCCGCTGGTCGTGCGGATGGTCCTCGACGCCAAGCAGAAGGGCCTGCGCCGGTTCGACCTCTTCGGCACCGCGCCCGAGGACGCCGGCCCGGACCACGCGTGGCACGGCTTCACGAAGTTCAAGAAGTCCTTCGGCGGCCGTCCGGAGTCCTATCCCGGGACCTGGGACCTGCCGGTGAGCCGCGCGAAGTACGCCGCGTACACCGGGGTGCGCGCCGCCCGGGAGGCCGCCGTCTCGGCCCGCAAGAGCCTCCCCGGCCTGCCGGGCTGGCTGCGGCAGACGCTCGCCGGGGTGCACCGCCGGGAGGCCTGAGACCCCCTCGCCGCGGCGGGGACCCGCGGCATCCGCCCGGCCGGGCGGACATGCCGGGCCGGCCCCGGGACCCGAACCGCACCGGCCGGGAACGGGCGGACCGGAACCGGGGCGGCGACGACCGGACCGGCCGCGGCCCGGTGTCAGCGCCCCGCCGCGTCCCGCAGGGCCGAGATGCTCTCCCCGACCACGCGGCGGGTGAGGTCCCGGGCCCGCCGGGCTCGTCCCCGCGCGGGGCGTCCCGTGCCGTCGTCGTCCCCGGGCACGTCGTCCGGCTCCTCGCGCTCGGGCGACCACGCCGGGGCCGGCTCGCCCAGGCCCAGCTCCGCGGCGACCGCCGTGCCGGACGCCTCGGCCGCGGCGTCGGCGACGTCCTCCGCGAACTCCCCGGCGGGGCCCCGCCCCAGGGCCTTCTCCCACGGGCCCAGCACCGGACGCTCTGCCGCGGCCAGCTCGCGGACCACCAGCGGCACCTCCGTCTCGCCCGGGTCCCCGCCGTCGAGGCGCTGCACGCGCCGCTTCTGCAGCTCGACGATCCCGGTCAGCAGCAGGGCGTCGTCCACGCCCAGGTCCCGGCCCCGGCGGGTGAAGCCGAGCCGGTAGATCATCGCGAGCCCGCGCGTGTGCACGAACCACAGGTAGCCCAGGGCCGTCTCGCGGCCGTCCTCGGCGGCCTCGGTGGCCACGAGCAGCAGCGAGTCGTCGCCCAGGTCCTCCAGCAGCTGGGTGATGAGCCGGGTCCGCAGCCCGATGTTCGAGAGCACCCGGCTGCCCGCCGTGACCTCGCGCACCGTCACGCCCGGGGTGCGCAGGGCCGCGCGGCACCGGTCCAGGGTGGCCTCGGAGAGCCGGCGCGAGAGGTCCCGTTCGGTCTCTCCCAGCACCACCTCCAGCCGCCGCGGTCCGTCCGGCCCGGCCTCCGCGGCGGGGCGCGTGAACCCGGCGGCCTCCAGGGCCTCCGTGGCGCCGGGGGCGCGCAGGGTGTCCGCCTGGAAGCGCAGCAGCACGGCCGAGTGCTCCTCCCGTGCCCAGTCCGCGAGCGCGGCGGCGACCACGGGCAGGTCCTCGGGCCGGTGCACGTGGCAGTGCACGGTGCCGGCGACCACGCGCTCGGCCTCGGAGCGCAGGTAGAGCTGGGCGTAGCCCACGGTGCGCTGCTGGGCGTCGTGGACCATGACCCGGTCGACCTGCAGGCCGGGGCCCTCGGCGGAGACCTGCGCCTCGCCGATGCCCCACAGCTGCTGCGGGTGGCCACCGGTCACCCGGACGGTGGCGTCCCACGTCTTGCGGTTGGGACAGGGGCTGACCGTGGTGCTCACGTGGGGATCCTCCTCGTCACCCGGGCGCTCCGCCCCGGCTGGGGGACCGCGGTCGGCGCCCGCAGTTCGGCCTCCAGTCTAGAGCCGGGAGGGTCCCCGGGCGGTGCCGGACACGGTGCGTCCGGGCACGGCAGGACCCCCGGACCGGAGGACGGTGCGGGGGTCCTGTGCCGCGGCCGCTCGGGCCGCTGCGCGCCGGCTCAGCGGCGGGCGTACTTCTCCCACTTGGAGGCGAGGTGCTCGGCCTCGACCATCCGCACGGTCCCGGAGCGGGAGCGCATCACGATGGACTGCGTGGTGATCTTGGGGCCGCGGTAGCGCACGCCGCGCAACAGGTCACCGTCGGTGATGCCGGTCGCGGAGAAGAAGCAGTTGTCCGAGGTGACGAGGTCGTCGGTGCTCATCACGGCGTCGAGGTCCAGGCCGGCGTCGATCGCCTTCTGCTTCTCGTCGTCGTCGGTCGGCGCCAGCCGGCCCTGGATGATCCCGCCGGTGGCCTTGACGGCGCACGCGGTGACGATGCCCTCCGGGGTGCCGCCGATGCCCATCATGACGTCCACGCCGGTGCCCTCGCGGCAGGCCGCGATCGCCCCGGCGACGTCCCCGTCGAGGATCATCCGGGTGCGGGCGCCGGTTGCGCGGATCTCGTCGACGAGCTGCTGGTGGCGCGGGCGATCCAGCACGCACACGGTGAGCTGGTTGATGTTGATGCCCTTGGCCCTGGCCACGAGGTGCAGGTTCTGCTTGACGGGCAGGCGCAGGTCCACGAAGTCCGCCGCCTCCGGGCCCACCACGAGCTTGTCCATGTAGAACACGGCGGAGGGGTCGAACATCGACCCGCCGTCGGCCACCGCGATGACGGCCAGGGCGTTGTTCATGCCCAGCGCGGTGAGGCGGGTGCCGTCGATCGGGTCCACGGCGACGTCGGAGGCCGGCCCGGAGCCGTCGCCCACCTGCTCGCCGTTGAAGAGCATCGGGGCCTCGTCCTTCTCGCCCTCGCCGATGACCACGGTGCCGTTGAAGTGCACGGTGGAGAGCAGAGAGCGCATGGCGTCGACCGCGGCGCCGTCGGCGGCGAGCTTGTCACCCGCGCCGACCCACTGGCCGCCGGCGATCGCCGCGGCCTCGGTGGTCCGTACCAGCTCCATCGCCAGGTTGCGGTCGGCCACGTTGTTGGTGCGCGCCTGGATCGTTCCGGTGGATTCTTCGGCCACGTTGTTCCTCACCTTCGAGTTCACGTTCTGCGGGACCTCCGGGCCGGGCTCGGCCGCGGGCGCGGTCCACGTCCCGCCCAGCATATCGTCCGCTCCCCCGCCGACCGCGATCTGCGCCACAGTCCGGCCGGGTGCGTCCCGTGCGGCCGGGCGGGTCCGGAGCGGACGGGGGGCCGAGGGCAGGAGGAGTGGGCGCGGCGGACACGGGGCGGCGGACAGGGCACAATGGACGGGTGAGTTCCTCGACCCCCGACCGTCCCGCAGAGCACCGCGCGGCAGAGCACCGCGCGGCCGCCGGCACCGTCCCGGACGCGCCCGGGCAGCCGCTCCCGCAGATCACGGAGAAGCAGGCCCGGCGGCTCAACGCCCCGGTGCAGGGCATGGTCATCTCCATGGCGGTCCTCCTGCTGCTGGTCCTGCCCTTCGTGTGGCTCCAGCCCCGCCCCGACGCCCAGCCGTACCGGCCCGACGTCGACGTCGCCCAGGAGGCCGCCTACGTCGAAGACGAGGCGCCCTTCACCCCGGTCGTGCCGGAGCCGGGCGAGGGCTGGACCGCCAACTACGCCCGGTGGAACGGCGGCGCCGCCGAGGGGGTGCCCTCCTGGGAGATCGGCTGGGCCACCCCGCAGGGCAGCTTCATCGGCCTGGTCCAGACGTCCATGGCCAATCCCACGTGGCTGGCCCAGCAGGCCGAGGCCGTTCCCGCCTCCGCCGAGGTCGAGGCCGGCGGCACGTCCTGGGACGTCCACATCCGGGAGGAGTCCCGGAACCAGGACCCCCTGACCGTGTACACCGGAGAGGTCAACGGCTCCACCGTGGTGCTCAAGGGCGACGCGCCCGGCGCCGAGCTGGACCGGCTGGCCGCCGCCGTTGCCGAGGACCTCACCGACGCCCCTGCCCCGCGAACCACGGAGATGCCATGACCCCGGACGCCCGTCCCGACGACACCACGCCCCGCACCCCTGCCGCCGCCTGGCAGCGCCTGCGCGAGGGCAACGCCCGCTTCGTGGCGGGCGAGTCCCTGCACCCCAACCAGGACGCCTCCCGGCGGCAGTCCGTGGCCGGCGGTCAGCACCCGTTCGCCGTGATCTTCGGTTGCTCGGACTCACGCCTGGCCGCTGAGATCATCTTCGACCTCGGCCTGGGTGACGCGTTCGTGGTGCGCACCGCTGGGCAGGTCATCGACGACGCCGTGCTCGGCTCGATCGAGTACTCCGTGGCGAACCTCGGCACGCCGCTGATCATGGTGCTCGGACACGACTCGTGCGGGGCCGTGTCCGCCGCGCACGGCGTCGCCGGTTCCGGGCAGATGCCCCGCGGCTTCCAGCGGGACCTCATCGAGCGGATCATGCCGTCCGTACTGGAGACCCAGCGCCACGGCCACCAGGACGTCAACTCGGCGGTGGTGGAGCACACCAAGCAGACGGCCTCACGCCTCATGGAGCAGTCCCGGGTGATCGCGGACGCGGTCTCCAACGGCGACGTCGCCGTGGTCGGCGTCTTCTACCACCTCGAGGACGGCCAGGCGGAGCTCGTCCACGGGCACGGCACCTGGCTGCCGGGCCGCTGAACCGGGCCCGGGGCGGCCGGGCGTCACCGTGGGGCCCCGTGCCGGGCGTCACGTGGGGCTGACCTAGACTGGCGCCATGGCAAACACCACGGCAGAGACCACCGAGTACCGCATCGAGCACGACACCATGGGCGAGGTCCGCGTTCCCGCGAACGCCTTGTACCGCGCCCAGACCCAGCGGGCGGTCGAGAACTTCCCCATCTCGGGCAAGCCCCTCGAGCCCCAGCACATCGTCGCGCTGGCCCAGATCAAGAAGGCCGCCGCCCTGGCGAACGCGGAGCTGGGGGTGCTCGATGACGAGCGCGCCCGGGCCATCGCGGACGCCGCGGACAAGGTCGCCACGGGGCAGTACGACGAGCACTTCCCGATCGACGTCTTCCAGACCGGGTCCGGGACGTCCTCCAACATGAACACCAACGAGGTGCTGGCGACCCTCGCCAACCAGGCGCTCGAGGGCACGGACGTCGAGGTCCACCCCAACGACCACGTCAACGCCTCCCAGTCCTCCAACGACGTCTTCCCCACCTCCGTGCACGTCGCCGTCACAGGTGCGCTGATCAACGACCTGGTCCCGGCCATGACGCAGCTGGCCGAGTCGCTCGAGAAGAAGGCCGCCGAGTTCCGGGACGTCGTGAAGTCCGGGCGTACGCACCTCATGGACGCCACGCCGGTGACCCTGGGCCAGGAGTTCGGCGGCTACGCCGCGCAGGTCCGCTACGGCATCGAGCGGGTCCAGTCCTCCCTGCCGCGGGTGGCCGAGGTCCCGCTGGGCGGCACTGCCGTGGGCACCGGCATCAACACCCCCGCCGGCTTCTCCGCCCGCGTCATCGAGCTGCTCGCCGAGGAGACGGGGCTGCCGATCACCGAGGCCCGCAACCACTTCGAGGCCCAGGCCAACCGGGACGCCCTGGTCGAGGCCTCCGGCCAGCTGCGCAACGTCGCCTACAGCTACATGAAGATCAACAACGACCTGCGCTGGATGGGCTCGGGCCCCAACACCGGCCTCGGCGAGATCCTCATCCCCGACCTCCAGCCCGGCTCCTCGATCATGCCCGGCAAGGTGAACCCGGTGATCTGCGAGTCCACCATCCAGGTGTGCGCGCAGGTGATCGGCAACGACACCACGGTCTCGCTGTCCTCCACCAACGGCGCGTTCGAGCTCAACGTGGGCATCCCGGTCATGGCCTCGGCCCTGCTGGAGTCCATCCGGCTGCTCGCGAACTCCTCGCGGGTGATGGCGGAGAAGATGATCGACGGGCTCGAGGCGAACGTGGAGCGCTGCCGCTTCCTCGCCGAGGCGTCCCCGTCCATCGTGACTCCGCTGAACAAGGCCATCGGCTACGAGGCCGCCGCGAAGATCGCCAAGCACGCCGTGGCGAACAAGATGACGGTGCGCGAGGCGACCATCGCCCTGGGCTACGTGGAGGACGGCCGGCTCACCGAGGAGCAGCTGGACCGGGCGCTGGACGTCACCACCATGACGGGCCCCAACGCCTGACCCACCGCTCTCTGCGCACCGAGGGCTCGCGGTCGGGGCCCTCGGTGCGCAGAGGGGTCGCGTCCGCACGGGGATGCCGCGGCATTCCGTACGGACGCGACCCCTCGCGCCGTGCGCCGGACCGGTGGCCCGGCGCCCCGGGTCAGGACGTCACGGCCGGCCCGGACTCGCCGGACTTGGAGAGCTCCTTGATGAACTCGTGGCACTGCTGCGCGCGCGCGGAGTCCTCGGACATCACCTTCTCGAAGAAGTCGGCGATGTCGTCACGGCCGGCGTTGCGGGCGTCGCGCACGTACTGACCGTAGTCGTGACCTGCTTTGAGCGCGTGGTACTGCACGGACACCAGGTCGTAGGTGACGTCGTCGAAACCGGTCTCACCAGTCGCCATGTCGTTCCTCCTTGCTCGATCCTGCTCGTGGAATGGACGTCTCCGAGTCTAGGAGCGGGTGTCACCGGCCACAAGTAAGCACGCTTTGTTTCTGAGGACGGTGCTGGCGGGCAGCCGGCGGGCCACGCAGCACGGGCGATGCAGCGGGGCCACGGTGCGACGGCCGGTCACCGGCGTCGCACCCGAAGGGTGGCGCCGATGCGGTCACCTCGTCCGCAGCAGGACCGTGAGGCCGCCCAGGGCGCAGAGACCGGCAGCCAGCGCCGCCAGGACCACCGGGCCCGCAACGCCCTGGGCCAGGCCGAAACCGGCGGACCCGAGCGCCTGCCCGGTGGCCAGGGCGACGAAGAGCGCGGACGTGCCGGCCCCGGCGCCGCCGGGCCGGACCTGACGCGCCCAGAGGATGAGCACTCCGGACAGCCCCATGTAGCCGGCTCCGAAGAGGGCCATGCCGGCATAGGCCGGCCAGGCGGTGCCGGCCGCCGCGGACATCGCGACGCCGGTGGCGGCCACGGCCAGGGCGCCGGCGCACCAGCACCACGCTCCGCGGATCCCCGCACGCCGGACGAGCGCACCGGTGAGCGTGCCGAGCGCTCCGCCCAGGCCGAGGGCGATCCACAGCCAGCCGACCCCCGCCGTTGCCACGGCACCGGAGTCGGTGATCAGCACCGGCCCGAACGTCCAGACCAGGGACGACCCGGCGCCGGCAACCACCGCCGCCGCGCCGGGGAGGACGAGCGGCCGCCACGGACCGCGGACGAGACCGGTGGCCGAGGCCCGGACCGGTGCGGCGGAAAGGGTCGGGGGCGGCACGGAGGCCGGCGCGGCGGTGGGGCGATCAGCGGCGGACGAGGTCCCGGCCGGTGCGGAGGGCGGCGCGGCGGTGGGGCGATCAGCGGCTGCCAGGTCGGCGCGCGCCCGGACGGGGTACCACGCCGCGACGGTGGCCACCGCGCACACCATTGCCATGCACACCCAGGCCGGACCGACCGCGAGGGCCGTCGAGGCCACCACACCGGCCCCGATCACGCCCACGGCCGTTCCGGAGTTCACCACGGACTGCGCCGTCGCGGAGGCGTGCGGCGCGACGACCGCGTCGATGACCGGCACCAGGGCGGGGGAGGCGAAGCCACCGCCCAGGCCGCCGATGAACACCGCAGCCACGAACAGCACCGGTGACGAGGCGACCGCCACCCCCAGGCAGCCCAGGATCGCGGTGGCCCCGGCCAGCAGCAGCCCGGCGCGCGGGCGCCGGTCGACCCACCGGGCCGCCACCACGGCCGCCAGCGAGTAGGACGTGAACTGCGCGGCCCCCGCCCAGCCGAGAACGCCCGTGAGGTCCGGCCGCGCGGCGCCCAGGGCCGGAGCGAAGAGGCCGACCCCGAAGCGGGCCATGCCGTAGGTGGCGGCGACCAGCAGCATTCCCGCCGCCGCCGGACCGAGACCGGTTGCGGCACGGCGGTCCACGGTGGTTCCCGTCATTCCAGCCCCCTTGCGCATAACGATCGTTCCGCCAGAACGAACGTTACACTAAGGGCATGGCCAATCCCCAGCACACCCGGGAGCGCATCCTGGACGCCGCCGAGAGGCTCTTCTTCACCGAGGGCATCGCCACGACGGGCGTCGACCGGGTCGCCGCATCGGCCGGCGTGGCCATCGTGACGCTCTACAAGCACTTCGGCTCCAAGGACAATCTCCTCCGCGAGGTGCTCTCCCGACGGCTCGACACCTGGACCCGGCACTGGGACGAGGCCGTCGCCGGAGCCGGCTCCGCGGACGAGCGTCTGCTGGCGGTCTTCGACGCCGTCGAGACCTTCCGCGCGTCGGCCGGACCGGCCCAGTGGTGCTGCTTCCTGGCCACCGCATCCGAACGCCCCCTCCCCGAGGACGGGCGGACGGACCCCGTCTTCGACCTGATCCGGCAGGACACCCAGCTGGTCACCGACCGGCTGGCGCACCTGGCCCAGGAGGCGGGCTGTCAGGATCCGGGCGCCACGGCCTCGGTGCTCCTGCTGCTCTACAACGGGGTGCTCAGCAGTCTCCTGCGGGGGGCGCCGTCCGATCCGGTGGCGCTCGCCCGCGACACGGCACGGTCGGTCATCGGCTCCCGAGCCGCTCAGGCCCCCTCCGCCCGGTCCTGACAGCCCCGTCCTGGCAGCCCGGCTCCGAGGCGCCGGTCCTGGACGCCCCGGTCCCGACCACCCGACCCCGACGGCCCGGTCCCGACCACCCGACCCCGACGGCCCGGTCCCGACCTCCCGGCCCCGACGGCCCGGTCCCGACCTCCCGGCTCCGACGCCCCGGTCCTCATCACCCGTCCCCGACAGTCCGGCCGCGAGGGAGTGCGTGGCTACCACTCCATGCCGGCCGCGAGGGAGCGCGTGGGCAGCCTCCATGCCGGCCGGCGCGGACCGCGCTCAGACCACGAAGCGGGGTGGCCCGCTGTGCGTCCGCGCGGCCCGCAGCCGCTCGAGCTGGTGGGGCGGCATGGGCGGGAGCTCGCCCGGGGCGTACCAGCCGACCTCGAGCGACTCGTCGTCGTTGACGCGGGCCTCGCCGGAGACCCAGCGGCATCGGAACGTGTGGTCCAGGAACTGACAGCGGTCGCCGTTCGGGTACTGCACGGGCTCCCCCGCCCTGACCGCCACGAGTTCCTCCACGGCGGCGACGACGCCGGTCTCCTCCAGGCACTCGCGCACCGCCGTGACCGCCGGTTCCTCCCCGGGCTCGACGATCCCGCTCACCAGACCCCAGTTGCCGTTGTCGCTGCGCCGGGCCAGCAGCACCCGGCCGTCGTCGCGCAGCACCACGGCGGTGACGGCGGGCAGCCACAGGAGGTCGTGGCCGATCTTCTTCCGGAGGGACAGGACGAACTCGGGGGTGGGCATGCGGGCTCCTCGGGCGGCGTCTCGGGCAGGGGTCCGGCCCATTCTGGCAGGCCGGCCCGGATCACAGCAGCAGGAGGACCCCGAGGGCCCCGGTGATCATGGCGGGGCCGAACGCCACCCGGGAGCGGGCGTCGACACGGCCCAGTGCCACCAGTACGGCCCCGGCCAGACCACCGAGCACGAACCCGGCCGCCGCCCCCAGTACGGCGTGCCAGACGGAGACGAAGCCCAGGCACATGCCGAGCAGACCGGAGAGCCGGACGTCCCCCAGGCCCATCCCCGCGGGGTGGAGCAGGCGGAGCAGGACGTAGAGCCCGCCCATGAGCACCAGGCCCCACAGCATCCACAGCAGCCGGACGGGCTCGCCGGCCACGACCGCCGCCGCACCCAGCAGCACCCCGCACACGGGGTAGAGCGGTCGCACCACGCGGCCGGGCAGACGGTGCTCCCGCACGTCGGTGCGCCACAGCCACGCGCACGCGGCCGCGAGCACGGCGGTGCCGAGCGCCGCGAGCACCCCGGCGGCCCACCCGGCGGCGTCCCCGCGGGCGAACTGCTCGGCCAGGAAGGTGCCCACACCGGGCATCGTAGCCGCGGCCCCGGCGGAGCGGGGCGCCTGTGGACGCACGGGGCCGTCCCTAGACTGGGGCCATGCACCGCTCCCCCGTCCCCGCGCCCGCCGACCAGGACGAGTTCCGCGCGCTGAGCCGCTCGTCGCCGTGGCGCTGGGACACCGTGCGCTTCGTGCTGTCCTGGCTGGCCCCCGCCGGCGCCGCGCCCCGCCGGCCCGTCAGGGCCTGGGTCCGGCGCCCGGACGGGCTGCGCGTCGAGACCCTGGACGGCACCCCGCTCTACACGGCCACCACTCGGGAGCAGTCCCGCGACGACTTCTACGTCGCCTCGACCTCGGCCTCGTGGCTGCTGGCGCCGCAGCTCGTGGCGCCCGTGTTCACGGACTCCGGGCTCGTCGAGCGCCGCCCCGAGGCGGCCTACGGGGACCCCGTCTTCGGCGGCGGGCGGTGGCAGGCCGTCCTCGACCCGGTCGAGCTCGCCGGGGACGCCCCCGTGCCGCCCTACCTGCCGGAGCGGCGGCCCTGCACGGTCGAGGACGTCAGCACCGGCACCCACCACGGGCGGCCCGTGCGCGGCGCCGTGGTCGTTCCCGGCCACGCGTACACCCCGACGACGCCGGGACACCCCCTCGCCCCGGCCCGCACCCGGGTGCTCCTCGACGAGCGGACGGCCATCTGCGTCCGCTCCGAGGTGCTCGAGGGACCGCTGGCCGGCACGGGCCACGACCTGCTGATCGAGGCCGTGGACGAGTACTTCATCGACGACCTCTTCCGCTCGGTGCACCTGGATCTCACGGACGTGAGCAGGCACCTGCCCTGGCCCGTCGGCCCCTGAGTTCCTGAGGCCCCCGGAGATCCCGAGGCTCCCTGAGGTTCTGAGGCCCTCGAGGTCCCTGGGACCCACGACGCCTCCGGCGGCACGTCCGGGGGCCCACCGCCCGGGCAGGGGCCCCCGGACGCACCGCCGGGGAGAGCCGGGGATCAGGCGTCCAGGTCGCCCAGCACCTCCGTCACCAGGGCGGCGATCGGCGAGCGCTCCGAGCGGGTCAGCGTGACGTGGCCGAAGAGCGGGTGGCCCTTGAGGGCCTCCACCACGGCGGTCACCCCGTCGTGGCGGCCGACCCGGAGGTTGTCGCGCTGGGCCACGTCGTGGGTCATGATCACCTTGGAGTTCTGCCCGATGCGGGACAGCACGGTGAGCAGCACGTTCTTCTCGAGGGACTGCGCCTCGTCCACGATCACGAAGGCGTCGTGCAGGGACCGGCCGCGGATGTGCGTGAGCGGCAACACCTCGAGCATGCCCCGGTCGAGCACCTCCTCGACGACCTCCTGCGAGACCAGGGCCCCGAGGGTGTCGAACACCGCCTGGCCCCACGGGTTCATCTTCTCCTCCTCGGAGCCGGGCAGGTAGCCGAGCTCCTGGCCGCCGACCGCGTAGAGCGGCCGGAAGACCATGACCTTGCGGTGCTCCCGGCGCTCCATCACCGTCTCCAGGCCCGCGCACAGGGCCAGCGCGGACTTGCCGGTGCCGGCCCGCCCGCCCAGCGAGACGATGCCCACCTCGGGGTCCAGCAGGAGGTCGATCGCCAGCCGCTGCTCGGCGGAGCGCCCGTGCACGCCGAAGACGTCCCGGTCACCGCGCACCACCCGGGCGGAGCCGTCGGCGCGGACCCGGGCCAGGGCGCTGCCGCGCACGGAGTGCAGGGTCAGGCCCGTGTTGGCCGGCAGCCCCTCGGCGCCCGGGACCACGACGGCCTCGCCGCCGTAGAGCCGGTCCACCACGTCGTCGGGCACCTCGAGCGCCGCGGTCCCGGACCACTCGACGTCGGAGCCCACCCACTCGGCCCGGTACTCCTCGGCCTCCAGGCCCAGGGCGGAGGCCTTGACCCGCATCGGCAGGTCCTTGGAGACGACGCACACGTCCTTGCCCTCGTTGGCGAGGCTCAGGGCCACGGCCAGGATCAGGGAGTCGTGGTCCTTGAGCCGGAAGCTCACCGGCAGCACGGTGTCCGAGACGTGGTTCAGCTCCACGACGAGGCTCCCGCCCTGGTCCCCGAGGGGCACGGGCCGGTTGAGCCCGCCGTGCTCCACGCGCAGGTCGTCCAGCAGCCGCAGGGCCTGCCGGGCGAAGTAGCCCAGCTCGGGGTCGTGCCGCTTGCCCTCCAGCTCGGTGATGACGATGACGGGCAGCACCACCTGGTGCTCGGCGAAGCGCAGGACCGCCCGGGGGTCGGAGAGCAGCACCGAGGTGTCGATCACGTAGGAGCGCACCCCTGCCCCCAGGGGGGCTGAGATGTCGACGATGCGCTCCTGCTTCTTGGAGATGCTCATGGCGGCCCTTCCTCCTCGTACGGCGGGCGGCGTCCGCGCCGTCCACCTGAGGACAACGTATGCGGACCGGCCCCGCCACGCGAGCAGAAACGGTGAACGGCGCGGAAATTGCCCGCGACCACCAGGCGCGATGCCCGGCACGGCCCGGCGCCCAGGACAGCACCCAGGACGACGACGGGCGGGGACGGGCGCGCTCAGCCGCCGAAGCGCCGCTGTCGTGAGGCGTAGTCGCGCAGCGCCCGCAGGAAGTCGACGCGCCGGAAGTCCGGCCACAGCGCCTCGCAGAAGTAGTACTCGCTGTAGGCGGACTGCCACATGAGGAACCCGGACAGCCGCTGCTCGCCGGAGGTGCGGATCAGCAGGTCCGGGTCCGGCTGCCCGCGCGTGTAGAGGTGCTGGGAGATGTCCTCCACGGACAGGCCCTGTGCGAGCTCCCGGACGTCGGCGCCGGCGTCGAGGGCCTCGGTGAGCACCTCCCGCACGGCGTCCACGATCTCCTGACGGCCCCCGTAGCCGACCGCGATGTTCAGGTGCGGGCCGGCGTTGTCCGCGGTGCGCTCCGTGAGGTCGGCCAGGCACGCCGCGAGCCTCGGCGGCAGCATCTCGAGGGCGCCGACGGGCTGGACCCGGCAGATGCCCGCCTCGCTCAGGGTGTCCATGAGGTCGGAGATGATCTCGAGCAGGGGCTCCAGCTCCGCGGCCGGGCGCTTGAGGTTCTCGGTCGAGAGGATGTAGAGGGTGACCACCTCGATGTCCAGCTCCCGGCACCAGCCGAGGAACTCGACGATCTTCTGCGCCCCCGCCTTGTGCCCGTCCGCGGTCGAGGCGCCGAACTGCTTGGCCCACCGCCGGTTGCCGTCCACGAGGACGCCGACGTGCTTGGGCAGCCGCCGCGGGTCGAGCTCGGCGGAGAGCCGGCGCTCGTAGAACCGGTAGAGCGGCCGTGGCTTGGGCATCTGTGCTTCCTCCCGGGTTCTCGCGCACGGTGTCGGTGGTGGACCGGACGTGGTGGGGGCCACGGTGCCGGACGTGGTGGTGGCCACGGACCCGGCCGGCTCTCGGCGACGCCTCCTAAACTACCCGGTGGGAGACCGGACGGACTCACGCACAGCACGCCGGAAGGAACATCATGGAACACACGCACGGCGCCGTCGGCCGGGCCGCCGGCCGCGTCGAGGAGGCGGTCGAGCACCGGATCGAGGACCTCGTGGAGCGCAAGCCCGCGTGGCGGGGCTGGATCCACGCGAGTTTCACGCCCGTCGTCGTCGCCATGGGTCTCGTGGCGATCCTGCTGGCGCCCACCACCGAGCTGCGGATCGCGTGCGCCGTGTACGGCGTGACGGGCATCCTCCTGTTCGGCGTGTCGGCGATCTACCACCGCGCCTACTGGCCCCGGCGGCTGCACATGGTCCTGCGCCGGATGGACCACTCCAACATCGCGCTGCTGATCGCCGGCACCTACACCCCGCTGGCGGTCGCGCTGCTGGCCCCGGCGCAGTCCCGGCTGCTGCTGGCCGTGATCTGGTCCTGTGCCGCCGGCCTGGTGCTCTTCCGGCTGCTGTGGACGCTGGCGCCCCGCTGGCTGTACACCCCGCTGTACGTGGTGATGGGCTGCCTGGCCGTGCTCTACCTGCCGCAGTTCTGGCAGAGCAGCCCCCCGGCCGCCGCGCTCACCGCCGCCGGCGGCATCGCCTACATCACCGGGGCCGTGGTCTACGGCACCCGGCGCCCGCGCCTGCTCCCCGAGGTGTTCAGCTTCCACGAGGTCTTCCACGCCTGCACGGTGCTGGGCTTCGTGCTGCACTACGTGGCGATCATGCTCGCGATGCTCAGCTGAGCGGACCCGTCCCGGCCAGCTGCTCCTGGAGCTCCGCGACGGAGTGGACGGGGGCGCGGCAGGCGAAGTCCCGGCACACGTACACCGTGAACCGGCCGCCGAGCGCGGTCTTCCCGCGCGCCGAGCCCGGCGCCCCGGGGGCGTCGGCGTCCACCACCCTGGTGGCCAGCACCGCGGCGGGGCCCACCGCGCGGCGCGCCGCGAGCTTGTCCTCGGCGGTCCCGCCCGCGAGCACCACGTGGGCCGGGGCGGACGCGAGCTCCGCCCGCACCGCCAGGGCCCGTCCGGCGCTGCGGGGCGAGCGGCGGGCCAGCAGCTCCAGGGAGCCGAGCAGGGACGCGACCGGCCGCAGCCGCCGCTCGTCCTCCTCGAGGGCCCACAGCTCCACGAGCACCGCGGCGAGCACGGCCGTCCCGGCCGGCGTGACGTCGTCGAGGGGATCGGCCCGCCCCGAGGTGCCGGCGGCGAGCAGCGGTGCGGGGACGTCGGCCAGGTCGGACCACACCCGCTCCGGGGCGTCCGGTCCGCCGTCCGGTGCCGGGTGCGAGAACCGCTCCCCGACGACGTCCACGAGCTCCCGGGCACGCTCGTACCAGGGCGTCGACCCGGTGGCCCGGTACAGGGCCAGGAAGCCCTCGGCCACCATCGCGTAGTCCTCGAGCAGGCCCTCGATCGAGTGCTCCGCAGAGCCCGCGTGGCTGGTCCGCGCGAGCCGCCGGCGGGACCCGTCCCAGTGCACGGCCCACAGGTGCGCCGCGGCCTCCTCGGCGGCGAGCACGAGCGACGGGTCCCCCAGCAGCACCCCGGCCTCCGCGAGGCCCGTGACCGTCATGCCGTTCCAGCCGGCCACCACCTTGTCGTCCCGGGCCGGGGCCGGGCGCCGGGACCGCGCGGCGGTGAGCTCCGGGCGGGCGGCGTCCCACAGGGCCTGCTCGGCCTCGTCGAGAACCCGCCCTGGGTGCAGGGGCTGCGGGGGCCCGGCCGCCACGCCCATGAGGTCGGCCACCGCCGTGCCGCGGTCGGCGCCCAGGACCTCGCGCAGCTCGGTCCGCTGCCACACGTAGAACGCGCCCTCGCCGCTGTGCACGTCGCCGTCCGCGGCGGCCGTGTCCGCGTCCAGGGAGGACGCGAACGCCCCGCCGGGCAGGCGCAGCTCGGCCAGCAGGAACCCCGCGGTGTCCGCGGCGGCCCGCCCGTGGCCGGCGCCGGGCTCGAGGGCCGCGGCGCGCGCGTAGGCCCGCAGCAGCTGGGCGTTGTCGTAGAGCATCTTCTCGTAGTGCGGCAGGGACCACTCCCGGGTGACGGAGTACCGGTAGAAACCGCCGCCCACGTGGTCGAACAGCGCCGAGCCGCGCATCGCGGCGAGGGTCCGCCCGAGCAGGCCCCGCGCCCGGTCGGCGGTCCCGGCGGTCCCGGCGGCGGCGAGCCGCTCCAGGAGGGGCAGCACCGTGGAGGGCGGGAACTTGGGGGCGCCGCCGAAGCCGCCGTGCACCGGGTCCTCCTCCCGCAGGAGCACCTCGAGCGCCACCGCCGCCGGGTCCGTCCCGTCCTCCTGCCCCAGCACGGTCGCCGGCACGGTCACGGCGGCGCCGGCCAGGGCGGTGCGCAGGTCCTCCGCCTGCCCGGCAATAGCGCGGGCGACGGCGTCCGCGGCCTGCTCGAGCTCCTCCCGGCGGGTGGACCACGCCGCGGCGACGGCCTCGAGGACCTGCCGGAAGGAGGGCATCCCGTGGGCCGGTCGGGGCGGGAAGTAGGTGCCGGCGTGGAACGCCCGCCCGTCCGGGGTGAGGAACGCGCTCATGGGCCAGCCGCCCTGGCGGGTGATCAGCTGCGTGGCCGCCATGTAGGTCGCGTCCACGTCGGGGCGCTCCTCGCGGTCCACCTTGACGGGCACGTAGTGCTCGTTGAGGTAGGCGCCGATCGCGGGGTCCTCGAAGGACTCGTGGGCCATCACGTGGCACCAGTGGCAGGCGGCGTAGCCCACCGAGAGGAACACCGGAACGTCGCGGCGGGCGGCCTCCGCGAACGCGGCGTCGTCGAACGGCTGCCAGTCCACGGGGTTGTCCGCGTGCTGGCGCAGATAGGCGGAGGACTGTCCGGTCAATCGGTTGGGCACGGTGGCTCCTCGGATCTCGGGTCCTGCACTCGGGCCCGCGGACGGGCCCCGGTCTCAGCCGCGCCGGTCGGGGCCCTCCGGCTCCTCGGCCGGCGCCGGCGGCTCAGCGCCGCTCCGCTCCGCGCCGGCGGCACGGGCTCCTCCGGCCGGGTCCACGCCGGTCCGGTCCGGGCCGGCACTGCCGGTCGCGGCGCCGCCGGTCCCTGCTCCGTCCGCCGCGGCGTGGCCGCCCAGCCGATCCTCGGCCGCGCGGCGCTCGGCGTACTCCGCGCGGTAGCGCAGCCGCCGGTTGCGGCGGTTGAAGTCCCGCACGAGGAAGATCACGGCCACGGCCAGCAGCAGCGTCACGAGGAAGCCCAGCATCCCGGGAGTCACCTGGCTCGGGTCCAGGCCGGGGCGCAGGGTACCCTCGTCGATCGGATCGGGGGCCATCGCCGGCAGCAGGGCGAGCACGTTCAGCACGGTGGTCATCGCTGCGCTCAGCCCACGATCCCGGCGAACAGGTCGTGCTCCGGCACGTCGGCCGGCACCCGGGACTCCGCCAGGACGTAGTCCTCCCACGGCCACACCTGGGACTGCAGCTCGGCGGAGACGGCGAAGAACATCCCGTCCGGCGCCACCTGCGTCCGGTGGCTGCGCAGCGCCTCGTCCCGCAGCGCGAAGGTGTCCGGGCACCGGACCTTGGTGGTGGTCTCGTGCCGGGGCGCCGGGGGGCGGTGGCCCTCCGGGTCGGTCTCCTGCAGCATCGCGATCCGGGCCGCGTACGGGGACTGCAGGCCGCGCTCCTCGAGAGCCTCGTGCAGGGCGACGAAGCGCTCCACGTTGAACGCCCGGTCGTAGTAGAGCTTCTGCGGGGTCCACGGTTCGCCGAGGCCCGGGTACCGTTCCGGGTCCCCGGCGGCGCGGAACGCCTCGACGGAGATGTTGTGGGTCTGGATGTGGTCCGGGTGCGGGTAGCCGCCGTTCTCGTCGTAGGTGAGGATCACGTGCGGCCGGAACCGGCGCACCAGCCGGACCAGGGGCGCGGCGGCTCGCTCGAGCGGCTGCAGGGCGAAGCAGCCCCACGGCAGCGGCGGCAGCGGGTCCCCCTCGGGCAGGCCCGAGTCCATGAAGCCGAGCCAGCGGTGGTGGACGTCCAGCGCGGCGGCCGCCTGCGCCATCTCGTGCCGGCGCAGACCGGTCAGGTCCCGCTCGGCGTGCGGGTGGCCCTCCATCTCGGCGTTGAGGATCGAACCCCGCTCCCCACCGGTGCACGTGACCACCATGACCTCGACCCCCTGCCGGGCGTAGTGGGCCATGGTCGCGGCGCCCTTGCTCGACTCGTCGTCGGGGTGGGCGTGGACGGCCAGCAGGCGCATCTCTGACAGGGAGGTCACTCGGGAGATCCTCTCGGGAACGGTCGGGGAGACGGGGACTCGGCCGGTGCGGGCACGGGCCGCCGCCCATTTTACGCGTTCGCCGGGCGGTCCTGCGCCCGGCAGGCTCCCAGGGGCCTCGGCTACAGTGGTCGGGCGGCCGCCGGGCCCGGCGCCGCCCCCTGCCCCCGAGACCCGAGGCCGCCGTGTCCATCGACTCCCCAGAACTGCTCCGCGACCGCTACGGAGCTCCCCGCCGCCAGCACCGGATCGGGACCCGCGGCTGGATCGGCCTCGTGGTGCTGGCCACCCTGCTCGCGGCCGTCTTCGTCGCCTGGGTGGTGACGGCGCGGCAGGCAGCTCCCACGTTCAAGGACATCGGCTACGAGGTGGTCTCCGAGGCGCGGGCCACGGCGGACTTCGAGCTCACCAAGCGCCCCGAGGACGTCGTGACGTGCGCGGTGCGGGCCCTCAACCAGGAGCACGCCGTGGTCGGCTGGGTGGAGGTGACCGTCGGGACCGTGCCCGAGGACCGACTGGGCGAGGGCGGCACGAGCTCGCACCGCGCGGCGGTGCGCACCACCAACCTGGCGACCACCGCGGTCGTGGAATCCTGCTGGCTCGAGGGCTGAGCCCCTCCCCCGTCGCGACGCCCGTGTGTCGCGGTCGCCGTCGTGCTTTGGGCTTGCCCGCCCGCCCCGCCTAGACTGACGATCAGGACTCCCCGTCCTCGGCAGCCGGACACCGTCCGAAACGGACGATCCGCACCGGGGCGGGGTCTTTGCGTAGCGGACCCCCGCACCACCGACGGCCCCGCGCCGCCGGCCCGGTCGGTCGCGGACCCGACCGGGCTCCCGGGCGGGCAGCCGCGGCCCACCGACCGTTCACCGAGGAGAGACTGTGACCACCACGAACAAGACCGGCGCCTGGCTGACCCAGGAGGCCTACGACCGCCTGAAGAAGGAGCTCGACCACATCTCCGGCCCGTACCGGCAGGAGATCGTGGAGCGCATCGATCAGGCGCGTTCGGAGGGAGACCTCAAGGAGAACGGCGGCTACCACGCCGCCCGTGAGGAGCAGAGCAAGAACGAGGGGCGCATCGTCCACCTCAAGAACCTGCTCGAGAACGCCCAGGTCGGCGAGGCCCCGGCCGACGACGGGGTCGTCGAGGCCGGCATGGTCGTCACCGCGGAGATCGCCGGCGAGTCGATGACCTTCCTCATCGGCTCCCGCGAGGTGGCCGAGGACCTGGCCGCCGGCAGCGATCTCGAGGTCTTCTCCGAGAAGTCCCCGATGGGCTCCGCGATCTCCGGTCACCGGGTCGGCGACGAGCTCTCCTACACGGCTCCCAACGGCAAGGAGATCCCGGTGAAGATCCTGGACGCCAAGCCGTTCCAGGGCTGAGGCGCTCGTGACGACCCACTGGTTGCGCAGCCCCGGTCGGGGCACGAAGGCCATGATGGTCCTGACGGCGGTGCTCGGGGTCGTGGCCGTCGTGCTGCACTTCGCGGGTCAGGGCGACCCGGCCGCGAGCGCCCCCGGCAGCCTGCGCAACATCTTCGTCTTCGCGACGTTCGTCAGCGCGTTCGTCACCTACCTCACCGGCCGGCGCCGCTCCTGACGTCGTCCCCGTCCACGACGGCGCCGGTCCCCGCGGGGACCGGCGCCGTCGTCGTCGGAGCGCCGGATCGGTGCCGCACCGAGGTCAGTGCACGACGACGGGGTGGTAGCCCTCCGCCTCGAGCGCCCGGAGGATCTGGCGGCAGTGCTCGTGCCCCTTGGTCTCCATGTCGATGGTGATGGAGACGTCGCCCAGGCTGAGCGAGCCGCCGATCCGGGTGTGGTCCACGCCGGTGACGTTGGCGTCCTGGACCGCGATGAGCTGGGAGATGCGCGCGAGCTCGCCCGGGCGGTCGGTGAGCATCATCCTGATGGTCATGTACCGGCCGGCCGCGGAAAGCCCCCGCTGGATGACCTTGAGCATGAGCATGGGGTCGACGTTGCCGCCCGAGAGCACCACCACCGTGCTGCCGAGGTCCGGGTAGGTGGCCTGCAGCCGGCCGTCCAGGAGGGCCGCGACGCCGACGGCGCCGGCCGGCTCCACCACGAGCTTGTTGCGCTCGAGCAGGAAGATCAGGGCCTGGGCGAGGGAGTCCTCCGAGACCGTCACGACGTCGTCGGTGAGCTCCTTGATGATGCTGAACGGCAGCTGCCCCGGCTTGCCCACGGCGATGCCGTCCGCGATGGTCGAGACCCGGTCGAGGGTCACGAGCGCGTCCCCCGCGAGGGAGGGCGGGTAGGCTGCCGCGTTCTCCGCCTGCACGCCGATGAGCCGGATCGGCCGGCCGAGCTGCTCGGCGCGGGCCTTGACCGCCACGGCCATGCCGGCGAGCAGTCCCCCGCCGCCCACGCCGGTGATGACGGTGTCGACGTCGGGCACCTGGTCGAGCACCTCGAGGCCGAGCGTGCCCTGCCCGGCGACGATGTCCGGGTGGTCGAAGGGGTGGACGAACACCGCCCCGGTCTCGGTGGCGTGGCGCTGGGCCTCAGCGAGGGCCTGGTCCACGCTGGTGCCGTGCAGAATGACCTCCGCACCGTGGTCCTGGGTCGCGGCGACCTTGGGCAGGGCCGCGCCCAGCGGCATGTAGATGCGGGCGGTGATGCCGAGCTTGGCCGCGGCGAGGGCCACCCCCTGGGCGTGGTTGCCGGCGGAGGCCGCCACGACGCCCCGGGCCTTCTCCTCGTCGGTGAGCTTGGCCATCCGCACGTAGGCGCCCCGCACCTTGAAGGAGCCCGCGCGCTGCAGGTTCTCGGCCTTGAGGTTCACCTCGGTGCCGACCAGCCGGGAGAGCGCCCGGGAGTGGGCCACCGGGGTCCGGTCGATCACGCCCTCGAGGAGCGCGGCGGCGTCCTGGATGTCGGCGAGACGGACGGGCAGTTCGGCCAGGCTCACGGTGCGTCTTCTTTCCCGGTCGGTGCGTCAGGGCGGGACCGCGGCGGGCCGACTGGCCCACCCCACGGCGAGCGCCCGCCGGCGGCGGGCGCGGTCCTCATCCTAGTCGTTGCCCGGGTGCCGCTCGGGCCCGGCCGATGCCCCGCGCACGCTCCCCTGCCCGGTCGCCTGCCCGGCTCCCCGCCCGGTGTCGCGGCCGGCCTCCCGCCCGGTCCCGTGCCCGGTTCCCCGGCCGCTCCCGGACGCCGTTCCTGCGGCGGCCCGGGCGCGGTCGTCCCGGCGGCCGCGCTTGAGGGCGGCCTGCAGCCGTTCCTTGGCGCGGGTGCGGCGGAAGCGCTGGAGCTGTGCCATGATCTGGTCGCGGGTGAGCTCGTTCCGGCGCGCGTGCTTCTTGATCTCCCAGGGGAAGTAGTACGGCTCCCAGGGGATCTCGTCGTCCACCTTCCACGTCCCGCCCACCAGGTAGCGCACCACCGTGTTGAGGAAGGCCATCACCGGCACCGCGAACAGGGCGCCGGCGATGCCGAAGAGGATGGTGCCGGACGCGACGGCGAGGAAGACCGCGAGGGGGTGCAGGGACACGGCCCGGCCCATCACGAGCGGCTGCAGGACGTTGGACTCGATCTGCTGCACCAGGAGCACCACGGCGAGCATGGCCAGGGCGTTGCCGAAGCCGTTGGCCACGAGGGCGACGAGCACGGCCACGGCGCCCGTGACCACGGCGCCCACGATCGGGATGAAGGAGCCCAGGAACACGAGGATGCCGATGGGCAGGGCGAGCGGGACGCCGAGCAGTGCCGCGCCGAGCCCGATGCCGACGGCGTCCACGAACGCCACGAAGCCCTGGATCCGCGCGTACTGCACGAGCGAGGTCCAGCCGCGGCGGCCGGCGCCGTTGACGGCCCGCCGCGCGCTGATCGGGAACAGCCGGACGAGGAAGAGCCAGATCCGTTCGCCGTCCATGAGGAAGAACAGCAGGGTGAAGAGCATGATGATGATGCCGGTCAGCACGTTGCCGGCCGTGGACCCGAAGGACATGGCCCCGTCCAGGATGGCCTGGCTGTTGTCCTGCACCGTGGTGCCGAGGTCGTCGATCCAGTCGTTGACGCTGTCCGCGCTGACGTTCAGGGGCCCGTCCTCGAGCCAGCCCAGCAGCTGCTGGGTGCCGACCACCACGTTCTGGGACAGCTGCGCGAAGCCCAGCACGATCTGCCGTCCGGCGAGCACGAGCAGGCCCGTCACGAGGCCGATGAGCAGCAGGACCGCGGTCCCCGAGGCGAGGCCTGCCGGGATGTGGCGTCCCCGCAGCCACTTCACCAGCGGGAACAGGAGGCCGGCGAGAAGCCCGGCGATGAGCACGGGGATGATGACCACCGTGATCGTCGACAGCATGTAGCCGAGCAGCCCCACGGCCGCAAGGATGATGATGAGCCGCCACGACCACGCCGCGGCCACCCGCACCGAGACGGCGACGCCGCCCGCGGCGTCGCCGTGCAGCGGGGGGAGCTCGGTGCTGGGCCCCGGCCGCAGAGGCCGCTCGGCGTCGTGCGATGTCGAAGGCATGGAGCCATCTTGGCACGCCGGTCCTGCCCCCGGGCGCCCCCTGGCCGGGGCCGGGCGACGGACCCGCGGGCCGGTCCGCCCCGCCGGGACCGCGCGGTGGAAGACTGGCGGCATGTCACGCTCCTTCCTCCGCGTCCTCGCCCAGCGCCGGCCCGCTCCCGGGCTGACCCCGGACGCTCCTCCGCGGGAGGAGCTGGAGGCCGTGCTCCGCGCGGCGGCGGGGACCGCGGCCGCCGAGCCGGGGCTGAGCTGGCGGGTGGCCGTGACCACCCGGCGCTCCGCCCCGGAGCTCGCGGCCGCCCTGGCGGGGCTGACCCGGGTGCCCGACATGTCGGCCCCCTTCCCCCGGTTCAAGGGCAGGCAGCTGCGCCGGCTCGCGGCCTTCCGGGGCGCCCTGAAGTGGGCGAGCACGGGAGGCCTGGGCTGCGCGCTCGTCTTCAGTCCCGACGACGCGCTCGAGCTCCCCCGCAAGGACCAGCTGCACGCTGCGCACGGGGCCCGTCCCCTGCTCGAGGCCGCGTTCTGGGCCGCCGGCTGGGGCACCGTGTGGTCCCGGCGCGAGGGCGAGGGCGAGGACGCGGTCCGTGCGTTCTACGGGCTGGCGGAGGAGGAGAAGCTCCTCGGGTGGCTGTTCGTGGGCCGCCCTCCCCGTGCCGCGGCGGCCGAGCACACGGCCACCCGACCGACGCCCGGGCCCCGGATCTCGTACCACTGAGCCGGCCCCGGGCTCCCGTCCCCCGCGCCCGTCCCGAGCTCCCGTTCCCCGTGCGGGGCCGGGGCACGACGACGGCCCGGGACCCGCGGTGCGCGGGTGCCGGGCCGTCGAGGGTGGTGCAGCCGGGGCGAGGGCCTAGTTCGAGGTCATCTCCCGGATGATCGCCAGGATGCGCAGGATCTCGACGTAGGTCCAGATCAGCGTGACCGTCAGGCCGAAGGCCGCGGACCACGCCATCTTCTCCGGGACGCCGACCTCGACACCGCGCTTGATGTTGTCGAAGTCCAGCACGAAGCTGTAGGCGGCGAGCAGGATGGCCACGGCGCCGATGAGCAGTCCCAGCCAGGGGCCGAGCGGGCTGTCCGTGCGGATGTTGAAGCCGAACAGCAGCACCGCGCCCAGGTTGACCAGTGCGAAGACGGCGTAGGCCATGAGCGCGACCATGAAGATCTTCGTGGCGCGCGGGGAGGCCCGGACCTTCCCGGACCGGAAGAGCACGAGCACCGAGACGAACACGGCGATGGTGCCGATGACGGCCTGCACCACGATGCCCGGGTACATGGCCTCGAACATCCCGGAGATGCCGCCCAGGAACATTCCCTGGAACACCCCGTAGGCGAGGATCAGCGCGGGCGAGGGCTCGCGCTTGAAGGCGTTGACCAGACCGAGGACGAGACCGACGAGGGCACCGGGGATGGTGAGGATCGGCATGATCCAGCCCGCGAGCGCACCGACGACCACGGCGCCGAGCACCGTGGCGGTGCGCATGATGACGTCGTCGTAGGTCATCCGGCCGGTCTGGTTCGTCCCGGCGGCCGGGGCGTTGTACATCGAGTCCAGGCGCTCGGCCGAGTACGGGGCGCCCTGCTGCGGCCGGCCGTAGCCGGGCTGCTGGTAGCCGGTCTGTCCGTAGCCGGGCTGCTGCTGGTAGGGGGTTCCGTAGGAGCTCTGTCCGTACTGGTTCCCGTAGGACTGGGCGCTGCCTGCGCCCGGCTTCGAGAGATCGCGGAGAAGCGGGTTACCGCCGGCCATTGAGGGGTCCTTCCGTGGCACGGTTGTGCGTGATGTGCGTCCAGCCTAGCAAGCCCCGCCTGACGAAAGCATGAGAACTGCTGTGCTTAAGCCGAGGGCGTGGGGGCGGACCGCCGGGCACGGGCAGGCCGCCCCCAGGAGAGCGGACAGACAAGGCTTTGCTTCCGCACACATGCTGGGGGGAACGACCGCAGTCCCGATCCGGAGGCCCGTCATGCCCGAGTCCGCCATCCACTGGGTGCCGCTGGCCGCGATCCCGGTGCTCCTCCTCGTCGGGGCCCTGGCCGTCCTGCACTGGAGCCGCTACCTCGGGGCGCTCGGCCGCCTGGAGCGCGCGCGGACGTCACCGGGGGGCACCCCGGTCGCGCCCACCGCCGCCTGGCTCGAGCTCCGCAGCGAGGAGCACTACCGCCGGGCCTACCGCCTCACCTGGGCGGTGGCCGTGGTGCTCGCCGTGGGCCTGGCCGCCGCGCTGCTCGCCGGCTGAGCCCCGGCCCGCTCCCGTGGTGCAGCTGCCCGGCACCGTCCTCCTCTACGGCTGCCTCGTCGTCGCCGGCTCGGGCGCCACGGCCCTGTGGAGCCTGGCCCAGGTCTCGCTCGACCTGGCCCCGGCCGCACACCGACGGCCCCCCGGCGCCCGTGCCTCCGCACGCCGCCACCTCGGCCGCGCCACGACGGCGGCCACCGTGGCCCTGCTGACCGCGGGCACCCCCTCGGCGCTGCGTCACCTCGAGTGGCTCGCCCTCCTGGCGAGCACCGCGTGAAGCGCCCCGGCACGGGCACCCGCCGGACCACCGGGCGTCACACTTCGTGATGAAGCCGTGATCTTCGCTTATATCTTTTCGCATTGATTTGCATATGAGAACCTTTTCCGGGATCCCCCCACCCCCAGGAGTTCGCCCATGCAACGATCCATGCTCGCCCCCACCCTGTCCGCCCTCACCCTGGCCCTCGTGCTGGCTCCTCTCACGCCTGCGACGGCCTCCCCCGCCGAGAACGCCACGACCCTGTCCCCCCAGCAGGTCAGCGACGAGGCCCCGCCGGAGATCACCGACCGGATGATCGTCAAGTACCGCACCCCCGTGAGCGAGACCGAGTCCGCGCGGGTCGTCGAGGACGCCGCCGTTCAGGCCGACGTCCCTGAGGCCGAGGACACCACCGAGATCCGGACCACCGGCGACGGCGCGGCCGTCGTCGAGCTGGCCGGCGAGGTCTCGACCGACCAGGCCGAGAAGCTGGCCGAGAAGCTCACCAAGGACCCGGCCGTGGCCTACGCCGAGCCGGACCGCCTCGTCTCCACCGCCAGGATCCCCGGCGGGGACGAGGCGGAGGGCATGGGCTCCGTCGCGGCGACCGCCGTGGACCCCGGCGTCCCGTCCATGTGGGCCCTGACGAATCTGCGCGCCTTCGCGGCGTGGGACACGGCCACCGGCAAGGGCGTCACGGTCGGGGTCGTCGACACCGGCTTCGCCAACCACCCCGACCTGGACTCCCAGACCATCGGCGGCTACGACTTCGTCTCCACCGCCGCCCTCGGCAACGACGGCAACGGCCGGGACCCCGACCCGCGCGATCCGGGCACCTACTCCACGGCGGGCCAGTGCTACGCCGGCTCCGCGGCCACCAACTCCATCTGGCACGGCACGCACGTGGCCGGCACCGTGGCCGCCAAGCGGGACAACTACGGCACCGTCGGCATCGCCCCGGACGCCACCCTCCTCAACGCCCGCGCCCTGGGCGCGTGCGGCTACGGCTACGTCTCCGACATGGCCGACGCCGTGCGCTGGCTGGCGGGCGACACCGTGAGCGGCGTCCCCGCGCCGCCCAAGCGCGCCGACGTGATCAACATGTCCCTGTCCATGGGCGGGGCGTGCCCGGCGACGCTGCAGAACGCCATCAACACCGCCTGGTTCCGGAACATCCCCGTGGCCGTGGCCGCGGGCAACAGCGGCCGCCCGGCGATCGAGTACGCCCCGGGCAACTGCTACAACGTGATCACGGTCGGGGCCATCGGCTCCGACCGGGTGCGGGCCAGCTACTCCAACCACGGCGGCGCCGTGGACATCTACGCCCCGGGCCACCACATCCTCTCCGCCGGCAACACCGGCCTCCGGGGACCGGTCGCGCCCAACAGCCGCTTCGACTACGGCACCTCGATGGCCACCCCGCACGTCGCCGGGACCCTGGCCCTGCTCAAGCAGAAGAACCCGACGCTGAGCTCCGACCAGTACAAGCAGCTGATCCTCGACTCCGGGGACGCCTGGGCCACCCTCCCCGGGGGCAAGACCCTGAACACCCACGACGCGCTCTGGATCACGAAGCCGGCCGCCACCGCAGCACCGGCCGCGCCCACCCCGACCTACACCACCAAGGGCGCCATCGGGTCCCTGTATCAGCGGATCAAGAGCCAGACGGGGGCCCCGACCTCCCACGAGCAGGCCGTCGCCGGCGGGGTCCGCCAGACCTTCGCCAAGGGCACGATCTACTGGTCCTCGGCCACCGGCGCCTACTGGGTGCAGGGCGGTGTCGAGACCGCCTACAAGCGCAACGGCACCGCAGCCGGCGTCCTGCGCTTCCCGCGCTCGGACGAGAAGTCCAACGGCATCGGCGGGGCCTACCAGCTGTTCCAGAACGGCCGGATCCTCTGGTCCTCCCGCACCGGGGCCCACGCCCTGACGGGGGACATCGAGACGGCCTTCGCCGCGGCGGGCAACGAGAAGGGAGCCCTGGGCTACCCCACCGCGGACCGGCGGAGCAACGGCATCGGCGGGTTCTACCAGACCTTCCAGAACGGCCGGATCCTCTGGAGCTCCGCCCACGGGGCGCATGCGATCACGGGCGCCACGAGCGCGGCCTACTCGCGCGCCGGCAGCGAGCAGGGGTCACTGGGCTACCCCACCTCCGGGGCCGTCCCCGACGGCCGGGGCGGCACCTCCCAGTCCTTCCAGAAGGGCCGGATCGTCTGGAGCGACGCCGGCGGGGCGCACGCCCTCAAGGGCTCGATCGGCGCCCAGCACAACCGCTCCGGCGGCACGGCCGGCGCCCTGGGCTACCCCACGACCGACGAGGCCGCGACCAGCACGGGCGGGGTCTACCAGGTGTTCCAGAAGGGCCGGATCTACTGGAGCCCCACCACCTACGCCCAGGAGACCAAGGGCTCGATCGGCAACGCCTACGTGGCGCTCGGCGGCACGACCAGCCGCCTGGGCTTCCCCAGGACGGGTGAGATCACCCACGCCGACCGTTCCGTGGTGCAGTACTTCCAGGGCGGTTCCATCACCTGGCGTCCGGGAGGATCCATCCGGATCGACTACCGCTGACCCGGCGCCGGTACCGTCGCGGCCCCGCTCCGTCCCCGGAGCGGGGCCGCGCCGCGTCCGGCGCCGCGGCACGTCTGCTGTCCGGGTCCTCCCGGCGTCCCCGTGGCCGGGTCCACCGTCCTGGACGTGCGGCGTGCACGGGCGTGTCCCTGCGTCGTCGTCGCCGCGGCCCGGTTCCCGACGCCCGATCCCGCCACGGTGCCGTCGCCCTCGACGACCCGCTGGGCGCCGCGTCCCGCCCCGGCCTGCCACTGCAGGTCCTGCCCGGCGAGCTCGGCGTCGACGGCCCCGTCGAGGAGCCCCCGGGCCCCCACGGCCGCACCTGCTCGACCCGGATTGTGACGGCCCACCGGGCAGGACGATAACGATCCCGCGGTCAACTCGCGCCTCCGGTGCAGGCGGGTCATCGGCGTGACGACACTGGTGCCGCGGGCCCGGTCCACCGGCCCCCGCAGCATCGCCTCCACCCGCTGCACCCGCCGTGGACAGCGTCCGGCCCGTCCCCGCCACCCAGCCACGAGGACCGATCATGGACACTGCACACCGTCTCGGCTGCGGCAGCTCTCCGGCGTCGACCTCGAGGTCCGGCCCGACGCCCCGCCCCGTGGCCGCACCGTGAGGACCCACCGACGCCCACCACCGGCGGCCGTCCACCGGCCATCGGAGCACGACATGGCTTCGCGCCGTCACCTCGATCACGACCCACCGGGCACCGGCACGTCGCCACGGCCCGCTCATCCCGCACGTCCGTGGTCACGGCGGATCGGACGCTTCGCCGGATCCGCCGCACTGGCCCTCCTCGTGCTGCTGATCTTCTCGGCAGGGCTCAACGCCGCCCTGACGCAGCACGAGCGCACCAGTACGGCTCCGTACGGGCAGCGGGTGCCGGTGGACGGCGGCTCGGTCAACGTCGTGGACGACGAGGCGGACGGCCCCGCTGTCGTGCTGCTCAGCGGGCTGGGCACCCCGGCCCCGGCACTGGACTTCGCCCCGCTGGGCCGGGAGCTCACGGGCTACCGCGTGGTGGTCGTGGAGGGGCTCGGCTACGGCTACGCGGACAGGGCCGCCCCGGAGCGGACCGTGCAGAACATCTCCGAGGAGATCCACTCCGCGCTCGTGGCGGCCGGGGTCGAGGCACCCTATGTACTGGGGGGCCACTCCCTGGCCGGGTTCTACCTCCTCGACTACGTCAACCGGTATCCGGGCGAGGTCTCCGCGGTGGTCGGCATCGACACCACTGTCCCGGCCTTCGCCGCCGAGCGGACGACCACGACGGCTGAGAACGGCAGGGGAATCCCGTGGGCCCGGCTCGCCGCCGACACCGGCCTGCTCCGCTGGGCGGTGCTGGTCGCCCCCGACCTCGCGCTGCCCGAAGACACCGCCCACACGGCCCAGGAGCGGGACCAGCTGCGCCGGATGACCGTCTGGAACTTCGGCAACGCGGCCGTCGCCGACGAGACGCACCGGATCGGTGACAACGCCCGCCGGCTGGAAGGCGTGCAGTTCCCGCCGGACCTGCCGGTGCTGCTGCTCCTGGCCCGGGTCACCGTGGACGAGACCCCGGGGTGGCTCCCCGCCCACGAGGAGCAGATGCAGCAGGTGCGCGACCACGAGATCGTCGTGCTCCACGGCGGCCACTACCTGCACCGGACCCAATCCCCGGAGATCGCCGCGAGGACCACCGCCTTCCTCCGGGAGCACGGCGTCGTCCCGCGGGACCGGACAACCCTCCCGGCCACGGCGACCACGGGGTGAGCTGACCGACCCCGGCATGCCCGGACCACGGGCGCCGGCTCCGACCGCCGCGGCGGGAGCCCGCGCAGGCTGGAGCGCTGCTCGCTCTCTGCTGAACGAGGAGATCGCCCACGAGCACGTCCGGACGGTGCACCGGATGCTCGGAGCGCTCACCGCTCCGGGTCCGCGCCGTCGCGGCCGCCGGCAGTAGAGTCCTGCCCATGGAGGACCAGCCGTACGAGTTGATGGACACGAAGCAGGCCGCGGACGCCCTGGACGCCTATCTGGGCGAACGCGGACCGGCGCTGCAGCGGCTGCGCTCGGCACTGGCCGACCACGGCCAGGAGCCCGGCGAGATGCTCGACGGCTCCGTCTACTCCGTCTCCCCGCTGTGGGCGTGGACCACCACCCGGATCACCGAGCTCGGCGTCGCCCCGATGCCCCTGGTGGAGGACCCGACCCGGCCCTCCTGGCCGTCCTGGGCCCGCCACGGCAGGCTCGTGGACCCGCACCCGCCGGCAGCGACGCTCGCGCTCGTCGACGGCTTCGCCTCCTACCTCGGGCAGCTCATCAGTGCCGCGGCACCGCAGGCCCGGTGGAGAGTCGGTGAGCACCTCATCGCCGACCACCCCCTGCTGAACTACCCGGTGCTGGGCTCGGACCACCAGCAGGTCTTCCTGCCGGCCATGCCGCTCTACAGCGCCTACCAGTCCGCCCACGGACGCGACCCCATGAGCGGGACCGAGATGCTCGCCCACGCCCGCCGCACCATTGACGCCCTGCACGGCGAGGGCCCCGAGGCCGCGGCCATCGAGGAGCCGCTGGTGACGGTGGTCGCCGAGATCGACTGCTTCGACGTCGGGCTGCGCGAGGACATCCCCACCGAGCACCCGGGGGTGGTGGAGCACCTGATCGCCGAGCTGCGCGACCGCGACGGCGTCGAATCGGTCCACCGCTACGGACCGGCCGCCCTGGTCGTGGACGTCCCCGACTGGGACGAGCTGCGGCTGAGACTGTGGTGCACCCTGTGGCTGCAGCGCCACCTGCCGCGCTGAACACGCCACCGGTCAGGAACTCTGCCGCCCGCGGCGCACGGAGCCGCGGGATGCGGACTCACGCCTGTTCCCAGTGCCCCCAGTCGGACTCGAACTGACACTGAGCAGATTTTACTTCCGCGAACGTATTACCTGCGACGACCCCATACGATCAGCGAGATGACAGGGAATCCGTGCGCATCTAAGCGCAGATCGATGCGGTGAAAACACCGAGTAGAAGCCGACTCCGTGACGAAGACGCCGAGTTGGCGCCGAGCCCGACTGCGCCCCTCTGCCACACGGACCGGGCATTCGTTCGGCACGAATTGGCGCCTCCATGACCACCGCGTCCGGTGTCGGCCAACGCTTTCGTACAGGGAAACTAGCTGTAAGAGGGCATGACGTTATTGGCACGGGCCGGGACGCGTGAGGCCGGGGGCTGATCACCACA
>NZ_BAAAOA010000002.1:0-29043 GCF_039530085.1 Kocuria aegyptia | reverse complement strand
TCACCGCAGTCCGCGTTGAGGTCGATGTCGGAGGGGGACATGCTGTGCTCCTTGTCACGTCGGTCCCTCCAGCATGCCCTGTCCATCTGGATTGTTCAACAATTTTCGCGGTCGGAATCAGGTTCCGTCCCGGCCGGTGGACGCCCGGCCCCGGCCGCCGTATGTTGGCCCGCACGAGGGCGCAGCGGTGCCGCGGGCAGCAGAGCGGGGCCGCGCCGCCCGCCCGCCTCCACCGATGGGACAGCAGATGAGCGACGACAGGACCCCCCGCACCGCGGACGACCCGCCGAGGGGCTCCGGCTCCGTGCTGGCGCACCTGAGCGAGTCGACCGTGCTCCTGGACGTCCACGGGGCGGACCGGGACGGGGTCATCCGGCAGCTCGCCGAGCTCGGGGCGCACACGGGCCGGGCCTACGATGCCGACAGCACCGCCGCCGCGGCCCTGGCCCGCGAGGAGGAGGGATCCACCGGGGTGGGCAACGGCGTGGCCCTGCCGCACGCCAAGTCCGCCGGCGCCGAGCGGCCGATGATCGCGTTCGCCCGCAGCGTGGACGGCGTGGAGTGGAACGCGCTGGACGGCGAGCCCGTCCACCTCGTCTTCCTGATCTCCCTCCCCGAGGAACGCTCCGGGGAGGAGCACCTGGAGCTGCTGGCCGAGCTCTCCCACGCCCTGGCCGAGGAGTCCTGCCGACAGGCCCTCCTCGACGCCGGGAGCGCGTCCGAGGTGCTGGCCGTGCTGGAGGACGCCCTGGGCTGACCGGTCCGCTCACTCCCGGATGAAGCGGGCCCGGCCGGCCTGCCAGCCGAAGACCGCCGCGAGCGTGCCGACCGCCGCGAACATGACGCCTGCGGCGGCGAAGCCCCCGGTCCAGTGCAGCAGCTGCCCCACCAGGAAGGTGCCCGAGGAGCCCACGCCGTAGCCGACGCCCTGCATCATGCCCGAGAGCCGCACCGCCATGTGGCTGCTGCGGGTGCGCAGCGCGATCATCGTCAGGGCCACCGCGGTGAGGCTGCCCTGGCCCAGGCCCAGCAGCCCGGTCCAGACCCAGATCAGCTGGGTGGGGCCGAAGACGCAGAGCACGAAGCCGCCGCCGGCCATGAGGGCCACCGCGGCGTTGAGCACCCGCTGGTCGGCCAGCCGTGCGGCCAGCACCGGGGCGAAGAGCGAGCCCGTCATCTGGAGCAGGATCGACACGGCCACGATCAGCCCGGCGGTGGCCCCGTCGATCCCGCGGTCCCGCAGGATGGGGGCGAGCCACGCGAAGACACTGAAGGACATCATCGCCTGGAAGACCATGAACAGGGTGATCTGCCAGGCCACCGGGGAGCGCCACGGGCCGGGCCCGCCGGTGTCGGCCGGCGGGGGACCGGGGTCCCGGCGGCGGACCGCCACCGGGACGAGCAGGACCACCACGAGGGCCGCGGGGGCCGCCCACACCGCCAGGGAGCCCCGCCAGGAGCCCGTCGCCTGGAGCACCGGGTAGGTCAGGCCCGCGCCGAGGGCGGCGGAGGCGCAGATCGCGGTGGTGTAGAGCCCGCTCATCAGGCCGATGCGGTGGGCGAAGTCCCGCTTCACGAGGGACGGCAGCAGCACATTGCCCAGGGCGATCGCGGCACCGCACGCGACCGTTCCGGCGAGCAGCAGCGGCAGGGCGCTCGCACCCGGCAGGGGGAGGCCTCGGACCCCCAGGCCCAGGGCCAGGACCACCATGGCGCCGAGCAGCACGTTCTCGGCCCCGAACCTGCGGTTCAGGCGCGGTGCGAACGGCGCGAAGACGCCGAGCAGCGTCACGGGGGCGGTGGTCAGCACGGTGACCGCCCACCCCGGCAGGCCGGCGGCCGCGGTGATCTCCGGCAGGATCGCGGAGAAGCTGGAGAAGACCGTGCGCAGGTTCAGGCCCACCAGGACCACGCACACCGCGAGGTAGACCAGTGCCCTGCGGGACGTCGGGTCCGTCGGCGGATCGGCGTGCGGGCTCGGCACGGGGAGGCCTCCTCAGGGCTCGGCTGCCGGCCGTCCCCGCGGGGTGGCCCGGACAGGGTCCACGGTACTGCGGGAGCGGCCCGGCCCAGGACAGCGCTGCCGCCGTATCCGGGACGCCCCGGTCCTGCAAGACGCCCGCACCCGTTCGTCCCCGCGCCCGGCGCCGCGGTCAGTGCAGGAGCAGGCCGGTGAGGAGGACGGCCGGGAAGGACAGGAACGAACTCAGCAGGACGATGTCCCGGGCGGCGTTGGCCGGCATCCGGAACTGGGACGAGAAGAGGAACACGTTCTGGGCCGTGGGCAGGGCCGCCATGACCACGACGCCCAGCAGCTCGGTCCCGCCCAGGCCGAACCCGAACCTGCCGATCGCCCACGCCAGCACGGGCATCACGGCCACCTTGATCAGCGTCCCGCCGATCACGTCCGGCACGAGCGCGCGGTTCCGGAACGGGCGCTGGCCGTGCAGGCTCATCCCGAACAGCAGGAGCAGCAGCGGGACGGAGGACTGCCCGAGCATCTCCAGGGGAATCCACAGCACTTCGGGCACCTCCAGCCCGGTGGCGGAGAGCAGCACTCCGGCGGCGGTGCCGATCGTGACGGGATTCGCCACCGACCGCACGATCGTGCGACCGGCCGAGGTGCTCTCCCGTCCGGGCGCCGCGGCCCGCGTCGCCGGCGCCGCTCCGGGGCCGGTGCGGCGCCGGGGGCGGGCGGCCCAGGAGAACACGAGCAGGTAGAGCGGGGCGATCAGCAGCAACTGGGCCAGCAGCACGGAGACCACGGGCGCGGCGCTGCCCACCGCGTAGAGGGCGATGGGCAGCCCGATGTTCCCCGCGTTGACGTAGGAGGAGGCCATGGCGCCGACCGCCGTGCGGGCGGCCCCCCGGCGCAGCACCACGCCGCTGTACAGCGCGAAGAGCGCCCCCGCCACGGCGGCGGTGGCCAGGGCGATCGGGGTGTAGACCCCGAGCACGGCCCTGAGGTCGGTGCCCGCGACGAGCACCAGCATCAGGGCCGGGTTGGTGAGGTAGTAGATGACGGGGGTGAGGCCCGCACGCATGGTGCGGGCCTCACCGGGCAGCAGCGCGGCGGTGGCGAACCCGGTGACGGCGAGCACCGCGACCACACCGAAGCCCAGCAGCACGCCCGTCATCCCGTCGGTCCGCTCCGGCTCAGCGGACCAGGCAGGGCCGCTTGGGGTCGAAGCTCCAGCCCTCGATCAGGTACTGCATGGCCGCGGCGTCGTCGCGGGCACCCAGCCCGTGCTCGAGGTAGAGCTCGTGGGCGGCCGCGAGGCGCTCGCGGTCCAGCTCGACGCCGAGGCCCGGGGCGGCCGGGACCTCGATCTCGCCGTCGCGGATGCGCAGCGGCTCCCGGGTGAGGCCCTGGCCGTCCTGCCAGATCCAGTGCGTGTCCAGCGCGGTGATCTCGCCCGGAGCCGCGGCGCCCACGTGCGTGAACATGGCCAAGGAGATGTCGAAGTGGTTGTTGGAGTGCGAGCCCCACGTCAGCCCGAACTCGTGGCACAGCTGGGCCACGCGCACGGACCCCGCCATCGTCCAGAAGTGGGGGTCCGCCAGGGGGATGTCCACGGCGCCGGCCCGCACCGCGTGGGACATCTCCCGCCAGTCGGTGGCGATCATGTTCGTGGCCGTCCGCAGGCCCGTGGCCCGCCGGAACTCCGCCATCACCTCACGGCCGGAGAACCGCCCTTCCGCGCCGCACGGGTCCTCGGCGTAGGCGACGACGCCCTGCATCCGCCGGCCCAGCCGGACCGCCTCCTCGAGCAGCCAGCCGCCGTTGGGGTCGAGGGTGACCCGGGCCTCGGGGAAGCGCTCCTTGATCGCCGTGACGGCGTCGACCTCCACGTCCCCGGCCTGGACCCCGCCCTTGAGCTTGAAGTCCTTGAAGCCGTAGCGCTCCCGGGAGGCCTCGGCCAGGCGCACGACGGCCTCGGGGGTCATCGCCTCCTCCCGGCGCACCCGCTCCCACGCGTCCGCGCCGTGGGGCTCGCGCAGGTACGGCAGGTCGGTGCTGTCCGGATCGCCCACGAAGAACAGGTAGCCCAGCATGGGCACCGCTGCGCGCTGCTGCCCGTCGCCGAGCAGCTCGGCCACGGGCACACCCAGGAACTGCCCGTGCAGGTCCAGGAGGGCGGACTCGATGCCGGTCACGGCGTGCACCGCGGTGCGCAGGTCGAAGGTCTGCAGCCCGCGCCCGCCGGCGTCGCGGTCCGCGAAGGCCGTGGCGACCCGGCGAAGCAGGGTGCGGAACAGCGCCACCGGTTGCCCCGCCAGCAGGGTGGCGGCCTCCTCGATCGTGGCGCGGATCTTCTCACCGCCCGGCACCTCCCCCAGACCGGTCCGCCCGTCGGAGTCCGTCGCGATCACGACGTTGCGGGTGAAGAACGGCCCGTGGGCGCCGGAGAGGTTGAGCAGCATGGAGTCGTGCCCGGCGACGGGCACGACCTCGACGCGGGCGATCGTGGGCTGGGCGCTCATGCGCGGTCCTCCGCGGAGTCCCCGGCCAGCTCGATGCGGCCGTCGACCCGCCGGTTGAGGTGCCACGGGTTGGCCGCCTGCACCGGGGCGGGCAGCAGGGCGTCGGGGATGTTCTGGTACGCCACGGGGCGCAGGAACCGCTCGATCGCCAGCGTGCCCACGGAGGTGGTCCGCGAGTCGGAGGTCGCCGGGAACGGGCCGCCGTGGACCATGGCGTCGCCCACGTCCACGCCGGTCGGCCAGCCGTTGGCGAGGATCCGGCCCACCTTGCGCTCCAGCACCGGCAGCAGCGGGGCCGCGGTGGGGAGGTCCTTCTCGGACAGGAACAGGCTCGCGGTCAGCTGACCCTCCATCCGGGCCGCCGCGACCACCAGGTCGTCGGCGGACCCGTAGCGGATCACCAGCGAGGACGCGCCGAAGATCTCCTCCTGCAGCACGGGGTTGGACAGGAAGGTGGGGACCTGCGTGCCGAAGACCACGGGGGCCGGGGCGTTCTCGGTGGCGCCCTCCTTGCCGCGGGCCACGACCTCGACGCCGTCCTGGGCGCCCAGGGCGTCGATGCCGTCCCGGCAGGAGCGGGCGATGCCCGGGGTGAGCATGGTCGCGCCCTCGGCGCCGGCCAGTGCCCGGTCCACGGCGGTGAGGAAGGCGTCGCCGGCCTCGCCCGCGGGGACGAAGAGCAGCCCCGGGTTGGTGCACAGCTGCCCGGAGGAGCCCGTCAGGGACGTGACGTAGGCGCGGGCGAACTCGTCGGCGTCGCCGCGCAGGGCGGAGTCGAAGAGGAAGACGGGGTTGATGGAGCTCATCTCGGCGTACACCGGAATCGGCTCCGGCCGGGCGGCGGCGGTGGCCATGAGCGCGGTGCCCGCGCCGCGGGAGCCGGTGAAGCCCACGGCCTTGACGGCCGGGTCCTTGGCCAGGGCCTGGCCGATGCTCGCACCCGGGCCGTAGACCAGGGAGAACACCCCGGGGTGCAGGCCGCAGGCGGCCACTGCCTCGGTGAGGGCGTGCCCCACGATCTCGCCCGTGCCGGGGTGGGCGTTGTGCGCCTTGAAGATCACCGGGCAGCCCGCGGCCAGGGCCGAGGCGGTGTCCCCGCCCGCGGTGGAGAAGGCGAAGGGGAAGTTGCTGGCGCCGAAGACGGCGACCGGGCCCAGGGGGACCTTGCGCTGGCGCAGGTCCGGACGCGGCAGCGGGGTGCGCTCCGGCAGGGGCGGCTCGATGCGCACGCCGCGGTGGTCGCCCTGGCGCACGACGCGCGCGAACAGCCGCAGCTGACCGGTGGTGCGCGCCAGCTCCCCCTGCAGGCGCGGCTTCGGCAGCCCGGTCTCCGTGGCGGCGCGGTCCACCAGCTCGGGGCCGACGGCCTCGATGTTGGCGGCGATCGTCTCGAGGAAGCCCGCGTGGGTCTCCGGGTCGAGGGCGCTGAAGGACTCGAAGGCCTCCTCGGCGGCGGCCGTGGCCTCGGCGAGCTGGGCCTCGTCGATCAGGGTGTAGGCGGGCTCGAGCTCGGCGTTGGTCGCCGGGTCGATGCCGCGGGTGGTGCCGGCATTGCCGGGGGTCTCGCGGCCGGCGATGATCGAGTGGCCGGAGAGGACGGTGGTCTGGGTGCTCACGGACATGGGTTTCCTTCGCTGTCTGTGGATGCGGTCTGTGGGTGCGGTTCCTGCCGGCCGGCGGCGGGTCAGGCCTGCTGCAGGGCGTCCGCCGGGGCGCCGGCGGGGAGCGCCTCGATCAGGGCCTTGAGGTCGGCGAGGTCCTGCTCGGTGAGGTCCTGCAGCGGGGGGCGCACCCCGCCGGCGTCACGGCCCACGGCCCGCAGCCCGCCCTTGATGATGGAGACGCCGTAGCCCTTCGCCCGGTCCCGGATCTCCAGGTAGGGCAGCACGAAGCTGTTGAGCTTCTCGGTCACGGCCGCCCGGTCCTGGGCGCGGACGTCACGGTAGAACTCCAGGGCGAACTCGGGGATGAAGTTGTACATGGCCGAGGAGTAGGTGCTCATCCCCAGCTGGAGCAGGGGCAGGGCGAAGGTCTCGGCGGTGGGCAGTCCGCCGAGGTAGAACAGCCGGTCCCCGTTGCGGGCGTAGACCTTGGTGAGGTGCTCGATGTCGCCGATGCCGTCCTTGAAGCCGATGAAGTTCTCGTGGCGCTCGGCGAGACGGGCGATGGTCTCGGCGGAGTAGATGGCGTTGGCCCGGTTGTAGGCGATCACCCCGAGATCGGTGGCCGCGCAGACCGCCGAGGCGTGGGCGAGCAGTCCGTCCTGGTCGCACTCGGTGAGGTACGGGGGCAGCAGCAGCAGACCCTCGGCGCCGGCGGCGGCCGCGTCATGGGCGTTGCGCACGGCCTGAGCGGTGTTGCCGGCCGCCGGGGCGAGCACGGGCACGGTCCCCCCGACCTCTTCGACCGCGGCGCGCACCACGGTGGCGGTCTCCTCGGGGGTGAGGGAGAAGCCCTCCCCGGTGCCGCCGGCGGCGAAGAGCCCGGCCACGGGGAAGGAGGCCTGCCAAGCCAGGTGCTCGCGGTAGGCGGTCTCGTCGAAGAGCAGGTCGGCGTCGAACGCGGTGACGGGGAAGGACAGCAGGCCGTCCTTGAGCTTGTCCGCCAGTTCCTGGGGAGTGTGTGTGGCCACGGTCGTCGTCCTTTGCATGGGTCGTGGTCAGGCGAATCGCCTGTGTGTCACGTTTCACCCTAGGGAGGTCGATTGATGCGTGTCCAAGCCCAATTTTATATGAGGTGATGCCCCGAAGGTATCGATTCGGCGGATCAGTGCGACTGGGTGCGGAGCAGCTCGAGCAGGTGGTGAAGGGCAGGGTTCCTGGAGGAGCGGTCCCAGAGGGCATGCAGCTCGACGGCGCCTGCGGAGCCGCCGGCCAGCCGGAGATAGGCGACACCGTCGATGCCGAGGAGGCGGGCCGACTCCGGGACGAAGGCGATCCCGCGGCCGGCGGCCACGAGCGCCACCATGGTGAGGACCTGGCTGACGGTGTGGACCACGTTGCGGTGCTCGACCTCCACGATCCGCACCACATGGTCGTAGAAGTACCGGGCCTTGGTGGGGGAGTGCATGATCAGCGGGAGCTCCCTGAGGTCGGCCGACGTGACGGGCCGTCGGAGGGTGCTCAGCGGGTGGTCGGCCGGGACGGCGACGTAGAGTTCCTCCGCGAGCAGCAGTTGCGACTCGAAGAGCTCGGTGTCGAAGGGCGGACGGGCGAGCCCGAGATCGAGGTCGCCGTTCTCGAGCGCCTGCAGCTGCTCACTGGTCACCAGCTCCTGGAGGTCGACGTCGACGTCCGGCAGCACCTGCTCGATCTCGCTGAGCAGGTGGCCCAGCAGGCTGAACCCGGAGGCGGCCGTGAAGCCGATCCGCAGCACCCCGGACCGCCCGGCGGCGATCCGGCGCGCCAGCACCGGCGCCCGGTCGGCGGCGACCACCAGCTTGCGGGCCTCGACCAGGAACGCCCGGCCGGCGGCGGTGAGAGCCACTCGGCGGTTGTCCCGCTCCAGCAGTTCCACCCCCACCGACTTCTCCAGCTTCTGGATCTGCCGGCTCAGCGGAGGCTGCGTCATGTTGAGCCGTGCCGCGGCGCGGCCGAAGTGCAGCTCCTCCGCGACGGCGATGAAACTGCGGGCTTGGTCCAGGGTGAACACGATGACCTCCCGCTGTGCCTGTCCTACCCCTGCATGCTACTCGGCGACGAAGAGGTCCTCCGGTCGCTGCGGAACGGCGCAGCGACCGGAGGACCTCTTCCGGGGGTCAGTGCTTCTCGGGGACCTTGACGGCCAGGACCGGTCGGTCCATCTGCAGCAGGATGCGCTGGGCATGGCTGCCCATGATGAACTTGCCGACCTGGGAGCGCCGGCGGAGTCCGATCACCACCAGGGACGCCTCCGTCTCCTCCGCCAGCCGCAGGAACTCCTCCGCCAGATCCGCACCGTGCTCGGAGCGGCGGATCGTTGCCTCGACCCCGGCGGCGCGAGCCCGCCCGAGAAGTTCCTCGACCTCCTCATCGGACGCCAGGGCGGCGTCGACGGTTGCTCCCTGTCGCGGCGAGTTGAGGATGACGAGGCCGGTGCTCCGCAACCGGGCCTCCTCGAGTCCGGCCGTCAGAGCGGCTTCTCCCTCGGGGGTGGGGACGTATCCGACGAGAATGGTCATGATTCCACGTTCTCCTTGGTGCGCGCTTCGTCAGAGGCGGGCTCGGGGTTCCGGAACTTCTTGAACAGGGCCTTGGCGGGGGGCAGGAGTGCGACGACGAGGAACACCGTGAGCAGGGTCGCGGCGATCGGCCGGTCCAGGAACCCCGTGACGTCACCGCCGAAGACGAGCAGTGACCGGCGCATGCTCTCCTCGAGCAGCGAGCCCAGCACGAACGCGAGCACGAGCGGGCCGGGCTCGAACCCGAACTTCTTCATGCCGTACCCCAGGACGCCGAACAGGATGACCAGCAGGATGTCGAAGATGCTGTTGTTGATCGTGTAGGCGCCCATGAAGGTGATCAGCACCGTGATGGGGGCCAGGATCGAGGGGCGCACCTGGAGGATCTTCACGAACAGTCCCACCAGGGGGATGCTCATGATGAGCAGCAGGATGTTGCCGATGTACATCGAGTTCACCACGCCCCAGAACAGGTCCGGGCGTTCGTCGACGAGCTGGGGCCCCGGGGTGATGCCCTGGATCAGCAGCGCGCCGAACATCACCGCCATCGTGGCGTTGGCGGGGATGCCGAGTGTCAGCAGCGGGATGAAGGACGAGGTGGCGGCGGCGTTGTTGGCCGTTTCCGGGCCGGCGACGCCCTCGATGGCGCCTCGGCCGAACCGGGACGGGTCCTTGGCGCGACGCTTCTCGATGCCGTAGGAGGCCATCGAGGAGATCGTCGCGCCACCGCCGGGCAGGATGCCGAGGAAGAAGCCCAGGACGCCGCCGCGGCCGATCGCCCCCGAGGCCTCCTTGAAGTCGTGGCGCGAGGGCCACACGTTCTTGACCTTCGCCGGTGCCGAGGCGGCCTTGTGGCGCTGCTCCAGGTTGTAGAGGATCTCGCCCAGTCCGAAGACGCCCATGGCGATGGGGATGAACTGCAGGCCGTCGGCCAGGCTGAGGTTGTCGAAGGTGAAGCGCGGAGCGCCGGTGAAGGCGTCACGTCCCACCGTGGCCAGCAGCAGCCCGAGGCAGGCGGCGATGAGCGCCTTGACGATGTGGCCGCTGCTGATGGTAGCCACCAGCAGGATGCCCAGGAGGGTCAGTGCGGCGTACTCGGGGGGCCCGAAGTCCAGCGCGAACCTGGCCACCACGGGGGCCACGAAGCTCAGGGCGATGATCGACATGGTGCCGCCGATGAAGGAGGCGATGGCGGCGATGCCGAGTGCGGTGCCGGCCCGTCCTTGTCTGGCCATCGCGTACCCGTCCAGGACGGTCACCGCGGACGACGCCTCCCCGGGAAGGCGGAGCAGGACCGCGGTGATGGTTCCTCCGTAGAGGGCGCCGTAGAAGATCCCGGCCAGCATGATGATCGCCGTGACCGGTTCCATGCCGTAGGAGATGGGCAGGAGGATCGCGATCGTCGCCGCCGGGCCCAGCCCGGGCAGCACGCCGATGACCATGCCCACCACGACGCCGATCAGGCAGAACAGCAGGTTCTCGGGCTGCAGCACCACGCCGAAGCCCTCCAGAACCGGAGTCAGGTTGTCCATGGGTTGTTCCTTAGAAGAGGTGGGGAAGGGGCACTCGGAGCGCCAGCACGAAGATGGCGTAGAAGGCCGCGGTGATGAGTGCCCCGATGATGATCGAGAGCCGCCAGGACTCCCCGCCGAGGAACTTCATCCACACGAGCAGGAGCAGGAAGGACGGGATCTCGAAACCGATGACCGGCAACAGGAACGTGGCTCCGACCAGGGAGACGACGCCCACGAGCACGGCCGCGCTCTGCCGGGTGAACTTCTCGGTGTCCTGCAGCCGGCGCCCGGTGAACAGCAGGGTGATGCCCAGCGCCGTGATGACCACCGAGATCGCGAAGGGCCAGGTGCCCGCGGTCGGACCGGCCGCGGAGCCGATGCCCAGGGAGAGCGAGTTGATGATGCCGAAGGCGCCGAAGGCGATCACCACCAGGGCGGCTCCGGTGTTGGCGAGGGGGCCGGCGCGAGGAGCGTCCTCGTCCGGGATGTAGCCGTCCTCCGCGGCGAGCACCGCGTGCGGGAAGGTGTCCTCGTCCCGGTGTTCGCCCGGCGTTGCGTCCGTGTCTTGGCGTGGGGCCGGCGTCGAGCCGGAGCGCGCCGGGGCACTGTCGAAGGAGCTGGACACTAGTTCCCCCCGCCCAGGTCGATGTCGTAGGTCTCGGCCATGGTCCGGTACCGCTCGGCGTACTCGGTCCAGTCCTCCTTGACCTGCTCCCCGGAGATCTCCTCGGGGGTGAGCATGTTCTGCTCGTTGAACTGCTGGTACTCCTCGGTGGCGAACGTGGCCTCCAGGGCCTCCCGCAGCCTCTCCTTGGCGGGCTCGGGAGTGCCGGCAGGAGCGGCGATGGCACGGTACTGGGACACCGGGACGTCGTAGCCGGCCTCGACAGCGGTCGGGGTGTCCGGGAGGAACTCGTTGCGCTCCTCGGAGAACACCACGATGGGACGCAGCGTGCCCGCCTTGATCTGGGGCATCGCCTCGCCCAGCTGCACCGTGGCGAGCTCCACCTGCTTGCCGAGCACGGCGGCCATCGCCGGCGCGCCGCTGTCGAAGGGGATGTCACGGCCCTGGACGTCCGCCTGGGCGAACAGCGCGGCCTGGGCGAGCTGGCTGGCGGTGCCCACCCCGGCGGTGCCGTAGGTGATCTCGCCGTCGGCCGAGACGATGTCCTCCACGGTCTCGTACTCGGTGTCCGCGTGCGTGATCAGCACGTAGTCGTCGCGGGACAGACCGGCGATGATGTCGAGATCCTCCAGGTCCACCGCTTCGTTCTCCCCGACGGCCAGGGGAGTGACGGTGATCAGGGAGGCGTTGAGCAGGATGAGGTTGTGCCCGTCGGCAGGCTGGCCGATCACCTCCTGGGTGGCGAGGGCCCCGTTGGCGCCCGGCTTGTTGACCACCGGCACGGCCACGCCCAGGTCCTCGGAGACCCCGGAAGCCACGGCGCGCGCGATCAGGTCCGTGCTGCCCCCGGCGGCCTGGCCCACGTTGAGGGTGACCGGCCCCGTCGGGAAGTCGGAGCCGTCCCCTGCTCCCGCTCCGTTGGTGATGTTGCCGCAGGCGGCCAGCGAGACCGCCGAGACGATCGCGGTGCCGGCCATCAGCATGGACCGGCGGAAGCGTGCAGGTGCGTGCATGTTCTCTCCTTGTAGAGCGCTGAGCTGAAGTGGGATCGCGTCCCGTGGTGCGTGAGACGGATCACAGGAAAAATCCTCGGCTCCGAGCGTAGGAACTCCGCTTGATGCTTGTCCAAGCCCTAATAGGCATGGTCTGATGCACGAGTGGCATGGTGCCTTCGAGGGGCGCCGGCATTCCAGTGCCACGGCGCCCCGAGGGGCGGACGTGTGGGCCGGGTCAGGCGCTCTCGCGCCGCACGATCTCGCCCACCACGTGCTGGATCCGGACCTCGTCGTGGCTCAGGGCGATGTCCGCGGCGGCCTCCCCGATCTGCTCGAGGGGGAAGCGCACGGTGGTCAGGCCGGGGGAGAAGTCGCGCAGGTTGGGGATGTCGTCGAAGCCGGCCACCCACAGGTCGTCCGGCACGAGCAGTCCGGCGTGCCGGAAGCCGGCGATCGCGCCCAGTGCCATGACGTCGTTGCCGACGACCACCGTGAGCCCGCGGACGGCATCGGGGCCGAGCCGCTCCAGCAGTCCCCTGGCGGCCTCGTAGCCGCCCTGGCTGTTGAAGCCCTCCGTCAGCTCGGCCTCGGCCGTCAGGCCGGCCCGTTCCAGGGCCCAGTAGAAGCCCGCCCGGCGCTCCGCCGCGCTGGCCAGCTCCTCGGGGCCGCCCAGGAAGGCGAAGCGGGTCCGGCCGGCCCTGATCAGCATGTCCGTGAGGCCGGCGCCGGCGCCGCGGTTGTCGATGGTGACGGACCCGGCGCCCTCGAGCCAGGCCTGCCCGATGGTCACCACCCGGCCCCCGTTCTTCTGGTAGCGGGTGAGTTCGGCGAGCAGCCGGGGGTCGATCTCCCGCCGGCGCGAACCGGCCATGATGATCGCGTCGGTGCGGTGAGCCGCGAAGGCCGCGACGGCGTCGAGCTGGTCGGTGCCGTCGGTGGCGGCCAGCAGCAGCTGGCGCCGGTCGGCGCGGGCCCGGCGCTGCACACCCTTGGCGATCGAGGAGAAGTAGGGGTCGGCGATGTCGTGGACCACGAGCCCGACCAGTCCGGTGGTGGACCGCGCCAGCGCCTGCGCCTGGGCGTTGGCCACGTAGCCGAGGGTCTCCGCGGCGTTCCGGACACGCTCCGCGATGTGCTCGGCCGGCCGTCGGTCCGATCCGTTGAGCACCCGGGAGGCCGTGGCCAGGGACACCCCGGCCTCCCGGGCCACCTGGGAGAGGGTCACTGCGCTCATCGTCCGGTCCTGCTTCCTCCTCACCGCATCGGGTGGGGTCTCGTCCCCCGCCCCGGGGGAGTCCGGCGACGGGCACGTGTTGACAGTCACACTGAGCCAACCCTAGAGTGGAAAGCGCTTTCCTACAAATTTCCCGAACCACCTGGAGTTGATGATGTCCGAACCCCGAGTCCTCCGCATCGCCATGAACGGCATCACCGGGCGCATGGGCTACCGCCAGCACCTGCTGCGCTCGATCCTGCCCATCCGGGACCAGGGGGGCGTGACCCTGCCGGACGGCAGCCGCGTGACCGTGGAGCCGATCCTCGTGGGCCGCAACGAGGCCAAGGTCGCCGAGCTGGCACGCCGGCACGGCGTGGAGCACTGGACCACCGATCTCGACGCGGTCCTCGAGGACCCCTCCGTGGACGTCGTCTTCGACGCCTCCATGACCAGCCTCCGGGCGGAGACGCTGAAGAAGGCCATGCGCGCGGGCAAGCACGTCTACACCGAGAAGCCGACCGCCGAGACCCTGGAGGAGGCGGTCGAGCTGGCGCAGATCGCCCAGGAGCGCGGCGTCACCGCCGGCGTGGTCCACGACAAGCTCTACCTCCCCGGGCTCGTGAAGCTGCGGCGGCTCGTGGACGAGGGCTTCTTCGGCCGGATCCTGTCCCTGCGCGGCGAGTTCGGGTACTGGGTCTTCGAGGGCGAGCACCAGGAGGCCCAGCGCCCGTCCTGGAACTACCGGCGCGAGGACGGCGGGTCCATGACCGTCGACATGTACTGCCACTGGAACTACGTCCTCGAGGGCATCGTGGGACCGGTCCGGTCCGTCACCTCGAAGGCCGTGACGCACATCCCCGCGCGCTGGGACGAGCAGGGCCACGAGTACCCGGCCACCGCCGACGACGCCGCCTACGGCGTCTTCGAGCTGGAGACCCCCGAGGGCGACCCCGTGGTCGCCCAGATCAACTCCTCCTGGGCCGTTCGCGTGTACCGCGACGAGCTCGTGGAGTTCCAGGTGGACGGCACCCACGGCTCGGCGGTCGCCGGGCTGAACAAGTGCGTGGCCCAGCAGCGCGCCCACACGCCCAAGCCGGTGTGGAACCCGGACCTGCCCGTCACCGACTCCTTCCGCGACCAGTGGCTGGAGGTCCCGGCCAACGCGGAGCTGGACAACGGCTTCAAGGCGCAGTGGGAGGAGTTCCTGGCCGACGTCGTCGCGGGCCGCGAGCACCGCTTCGGGCTGCTCTCCGCCGCACGCGGGGTGCAGCTGGCCGAACTGGGCCTGCGCTCCTCGGCCGAGCGCCGCACCATCGACATCCCGGCGATCGAGCTGGCCCCGGCCGGGCGCCGCACCGCCGAGGCCGTCCGATGAGCGCCGTGCTCCTGCCCGACGGCAGCGGCTCCCTGACCGAGCACGTGCTCTCCGGACCGGGGAACTGGACCCGGCCGCAGGCACCCCTCGCCGCGCGCAAGGCCTACGCCGCCGCGCACGTGGTGCCGCTCGCGCTCGGGGACAACACCCCCGGGGCGCCCGCGCAGCTCGACTGGGACGCGACCCTGGGCTTCCGCCACGACATCTGGTCCTACGGGCTGGGGGTGGCCGACGCCATGGACACCGCCCAGCGCGGGATGGGCCTGGACTGGCCGGCCACCCAGCAGCTGATCCGGCGCTCGACCGCCGAGGCCTCGGCGGCGCTGGCCACCGGGAACCCGGCCCTGGAGGGCAGGACCGTCCGCGACCTCATCGCCTGCGGGGCGGGCACGGACCAGCTGGACCCGGCGGGCGTCGCGGCCGGGGAGGCCGGGCTGCGCGCCGTGGTCGAGGCCTACCGGGAGCAGGTCGAGGTGGTCGAGGGCGCCGGGGCCAAGGTCATCCTGATGGCGTCCCGGGCGCTCGTGCGGGCCGCCCGGGATGCCGACGACTACCTGCGGGTCTACTCCCAGCTGCTGGACGAGGTCCGGCACCCGGTGGTGCTGCACTGGCTCGGGACGATGTTCGACCCTGCGCTGGCCGGATACTGGGGGACCGACGCCGTGGACACGGCCACGGAGACCTTCCTCGAGCTCATCCGGTCCCACCCGGGCAAGGTCGACGGCGTCAAGGTGTCCCTCCTGGACGCCGCGCACGAGACCCGGCTGCGGGCGGCGCTGCCGGAGGGGGTCCGCCTCTACACCGGCGACGACTTCAACTACCCCGAGCTCATCGACGGCGACGGCACCCGGCACTCCGACGCGCTGCTGGGCATCTTCGCGGGCATCTACCCGGCCGCGTCCACTGCGCTGCAGGCCTACGACGCGGGGGAGCCCGGCCGGGCGCGGGCCGTCCTGGACGCCACCGAGGAGCTGGGGCGCCACGTCTTCAGCGCCCCGACCTTCTACTACAAGTGCGGCATCGCGTTCCTGTCCTGGCTCAACGGCAGCCAGCCCGGCTTCCAGATGGTCGGCGGGCTGCACTCGGGCCGTTCCGTGCCGCACCTGGTCGAGGTGTTCCGGCTGGCCGACCGGGCCGGGCTGCTGCTCGACCCGGAGCTCGCCGCGCGGCGGATGACCACCTTCCTGGACGGAGCGGGTCTCGGGGCGCCGGTCCTCGCGGCGGCCGGCAGCACCGGAGGTGCGGCATGAGCGCGGACTTCCAGCTGTCCCTGAACACGGGCACCACGCGCAACCTGACCCTGCAGGAGGCCGTGGACGCCACCGCCCGGGCCGGGCTGAGCCACATCGGCGTGTGGCGCGACCGCGTCGCCGAGGCCGGGCTCGAGAACGCGGCCCGGATCATCTCCCGGGCCGGTCTGCAGGTCTCCAGCCTGTGCCGCGGCGGCTTCCTCACGGCGGCCGACGAAGCCGGGCAGCGTGCCGCGCTCGAGAGCAACCGGGCCGCGATCCGGGAGGCCCGGACCCTGGGCACGAGCGAGCTGATCATGGTCGTGGGCGGCCTCCCCGCGGCCGCCCACGTCCTGGGCGGCGAGGGCGACCGGGGGGACAAGGACGTCGTGGCGGCCCGCGAGCGCGTGGCCGAACGGCTCGCCGAGCTCGTCCCCTACGCCCGGGAGCACGGCGTGCGCCTGGTGCTCGAGGCGCTCCACCCCATGTACGCGGCCGACCGGGCCGTGCTCTCCACGCTCGAGCAGGCCCTGGACCTCGCGGCACCGCACCCGGTGGACGCCGTGGGCGTCGTCGTGGACACCTTCCACGTCTGGTGGGACCCCGCCCTGGAGGCCCAGGTCGCCCGGGCCGGGGCGGAGGGCCGGCTGGCGTCCTACCAGGTCTGCGACTTCAACCTGCCGATCGCAGCCGACGCCCTGCTGTCCCGCGGGATGATGGGGGACGGGGTGATCGACTTCGGCACGATCGGGCGCTGGGTCGCCGCCGCCGGCTACACGGGCCCCGTCGAGGTCGAGATCTTCAACCAGGAGATCTTCGACCAGGACCCGGACACCACGCTCGCCGTCATGAAGGAGCGCTGGGAGTCCCTCGTGCTGCCGTCCCTGACCGGCGCACCTGCTCGCGCGACCACCTGACGTGGGCCCGCACGAGCTCGGCGACCGCCCCCGGGTGGTCGTGGCCCCTGACAAGTTCAAGGGGTCGCTGACGGCGGCCGAGGCCGCCACCGCGCTCGCGGCCGGGGTGCGGCGGCACTGGCCGGGGGCCCGGGTCCGTGCCGTGCCCCTGGCCGACGGGGGCGAGGGCACGGTCGACGCCGCGGTGGCGGCCGGCGCACGGTTGCGCCGCACCGCCGTCCGGGGCGCCGTGGAGGGCCGGGTGCGGGCGCGGTGGGCGGTGCTCACGGCACCCTCGGGCGCCACCACCGCGGTGATCGAGTCCGCCCAGGCGAGCGGTCTGGACCAGGTGCGCCCGAGTCCCGCGACGGCCCGCGCGGCGCACAGCTACGGCTGCGGCCAGCTGATCCGGGCGGCGCTGGACGCCGGGGCGACCGACGTCGTCGTCGGGCTCGGCGGCTCGGCGATGACGGACGGGGGCTCGGGCGCCCTGCGGGCGCTCGGCCTGGAGGTCCTCGGCGACGACGGCGCCCCCGTGCCCCTGGGCGGGGAGGGCCTGCTGTCCGCCGCCCGCCTGGACGTCTCCGCCCTGGACCCGAGGCTCCGGTCGGTGCGGCTGCGGCTGGCCGTGGACGTGCGGAACCCGCTGCACGGCCCCGACGGGGCCGCGCACGTCTTCGCCGGGCAGAAGGGCGCCGACCTCGCCGCCCGGCGCGAGCTGGACGCCGCACTCCGGCGCTGGGCCGGGCTGCTGGCCGGGCTCGAGGGCGCCCGTCCCTTCCTGCTCCCGGGGGCCGGCGCCGCCGGCGGCTTCCCATCCGGCTTCCTGGCCCTGACCCCGGCCACGCTCGAACGCGGCTTCGACCTCGTGTCCTCCCTCGTGGGGCTCGAGGAGCAGCTCGAGGACGCGGACCTGCTCGTCGTCGGCGAGGGGTCGCTGGACGACCAGTCGCTGCAGGGCAAGGCGCCGCTCGCCGCGGCCGCCCTCGCCGCGGGCCGGGGCGTGCCCGTCGTGGCCGTGGCCGGGCGGCTGGCCCTGTCCGAGGAGCAGCTGCGCGGCGCGGGGATCCTGGCCGCTGCCTCGCTCGTGGACGTCGCGCCCTCCGTCCGGGCCGCACAGGACGAGGCGGAGCGCTACGGCCCGCCGGCAACGGTGGAGGCACTGCGCCTCCTGACCGGTGCGCCGTCCGTCCCCTGACGGTGCGCCGCCCCGCGTCCGGGGCCGACACCACCGTAGATTTGTGGTTGACGTCACAGTGACCGACCACTAGCCTGGACGCAACGCAGCTCTGGAAAACGCTTTCCCACTTCTTCCGAGGAGATACCGATGACATCGAGCCACATCCACGCTGGACCGCACCGGGCGCCCCGGTCGCGGACGGTCCGGGCGGTGGTCCCGGAATGAGCGTCGTCGAGGAGATCACCCGGAAGGGCCTGCCCGAGGGGCAGCCCCAGGGCAGGAGGCCCCGGGGCAGGACCCGGGCGGAGCGGCGGGACAACAAGGCGGCGGCGGTCTTCCTGGGGCCGTGGATCGTGGGGCTGGTGGTCATCACCCTGGGCCCCATGCTGATGTCCCTCTACCTCTCGTTCACCGACTACAACCTCATGCGGGCGCCCGACTGGATCGGGACGGAGAACTTCTCCCGGATGCTGGCGGACGAGCGGCTGCACAACTCGCTGCAGGTGACCTTCACGTACGTCTTCGTCGGGGTGCCGCTGCAGCTCATGCTGGCCCTGGCGATCGCCATGGTGCTCGACCGGGGCCTGCGCGGCCTCGCGTTCTACCGCTCCGTGTTCTACCTGCCCTCGCTGCTCGGCTCCTCGGTGGCCATCGCCATCCTCTGGAAGCAGCTCTTCGGCACCAGCGGACTGGTCAACCAGGTCCTGGCCCTCGTGGGCATCGAGGGCATCGGCTGGATCGCGGACCCCCGGACCGCCCTCGGCAGCATCATCCTGCTGCACGTGTGGACCTTCGGCGCGCCGATGATCATCTTCCTCGCGGGCCTGCGCCAGATCCCCACCATGTACTACGAGGCGGCCTCCATCGACGGCGCCGGCAGGATCACGCAGTTCTTCCGGATCACGCTGCCGCTGCTGAGCCCGATCATCTTCTTCAACCTGGTGCTGCAGATTATCCAGGCGTTCCAGTCCTTCACGCAGGCGTTCATCGTCTCCGGCGGCCGGGGAGGCCCGTCCGACTCGACGATGTTCTTCACGCTCTACCTGTACCAGACGGGCTTCGGCCGCTTCGACATGGGCTACGCCGCGGCCATGGCCTGGCTGCTGCTCGTCATCATCGGGGCGTTCACCGCGCTCAACTTCATCGCGTCTAAGTATTGGGTGTTCTACGATGACTAATCCGACAATCACCGACAGCCCCACCCGGGCGGCCGATCAGGACCTCGTCCCGGCGCAGCACGGGGGCGCGCAGAGCGCGCCGCAGCCGAAGCCCCGCGGCCCCGGCCCCCGGGCACGGATCCGCTCCCTGCTCAAGCACCTGGCGCTGATCCTCACCGGCGGCGTGATGATCTATCCGCTGCTGTGGATGGTGGCCAGCTCCCTGCGACCCGACGACATCATCTTCCGCGAGCCCGGGATCCTGCTCCAGACGCTCGAGACCGCGAACTACTCGGACGGCTGGGGCGCCCTGTCCAACCCGTTCAACGTGTACCTGTTCAACTCCGCGGTGGTGGTGCTCGGGTGCATCGTCGGCAACCTGGTCTCCTGCTCCATGGCGGCCTACGCGTTCGCCCGGCTGGAGTTCCGCTTCAAGAAGCCGGCCTTCGCCCTCATGCTCCTCACGATCATGCTGCCGTTCCACGTGGTGATCGTGCCGCAGTACATCATGTTCTCCCAGATCGGGTGGGTGAACACCTTCTGGCCCCTGATCGTCCCGAAGCTGCTCGCCACCGACGCGTTCTTCGTGTTCCTCATGGTGCAGTTCATCCGCGGCATCCCCAAGGACATGGACGAGGCGGCGCGGATCGACGGCGCCGGGCACGCCCGGATCTTCGGGCAGATCATCCTGCCGATGATGGTCCCGGCCCTGGCCACCACCACGATCTTCACGTTCATCTGGACCTGGAACGACTTCTTCAGCGCCCTGATCTACCTGACCGACCCGAACATGTTCACCGTCCCCGTGGCCCTGCGGGCCTTCGTGGACGCCACCGGGGAGTCCTCGTGGGGATCCCTGTTCGCGATGTCGATCGTGTCCCTGCTGCCGGTGTTCATCGCCTTCCTCGTGGGACAGAAGTTCCTCGTCAAGGGCATCGCCACCACGGGCATCAAGTAACGGACCCCGGCGTCCCCGGCCCGCCCGGACCGGGGACAGGCCGCCGGTCCCGGCCACCCCACCGCACACCCACCCCCAGAACCAGGAGCCATCGATGGACAGCGCAGAGCACAGCGGCACGGGCGGCACGGCAGGGCCGGGGAGGCGGACCCGGTACGTCCTGGTCGGCACCGGCAACCGGTGCGAGATGTACATCCGCTCCCTGCTGGACGACCACGCCGACGTCGCCGAGCTGGTGGCGGTGGGCGACACCAACCCCGGCCGGGCCGAGCACTACCGCCGGCTGGCCGAGGAGATCTCGGGCGTCCGGATCGGCGTCCTGGACCCCGCGGAGCTCTCCCGGACCGTCCGGGAGCAGGGCATCGACCGCGTCATCATCACCACCCCGGACTGGACCCACGCCGACTACATCTGCGAGACGCTGCACGCCGGGGCCGACGCCGTCGTCGAGAAGCCCCTGACCGTGGACGCGGAGGGCTGCCGCCGCATCGGCGCGGCCGTCGAGGAGACCGGCCGCCACGTGGTGGTGACCTTCAACTACCGGTACTCCCCGCGCAACACCGCGCTCAAGGACGTGGTCCGGTCCGGACGGATCGGCACGGTGACCTCCGTGGACTTCAGCTGGATGCTCGACACCGTGCACGGCGCCGACTACTTCCGCCGCTGGCACCGGCAGAAGGAGAACTCCGGCGGGCTGCTGGTGCACAAGTCCTCCCACCACTTCGACCTGGTCAACTGGTGGCTGGCCGACAGCCCCGAGCGGGTCTTCGCCTCGGGCGGGCTGCGGTTCTACGGCCGGGAGAACGCCGAGGCCCGGGCGCGCGCGGGCGCCCCGGGGCACGACGTGGAGGGCGGCGACCCCTTCGCCCTGGACCTGCGCACCGACGAGCGCCTGAGCCGGCTCTACCTCGATCACCAGCACCACGACGGGTACCGCCGGGACCAGGACGTGTTCTCCGACGGGATCAGCATCGAGGACAACCTGGCGCTCGTGGTCGACTACGCGCGGGGCGCCACCCTCTCCTACTCCCTCAACGCGCACTCCCCGTGGGAGGGGTACCGGGTCGCCGTCAACGGCACCGAGGGCCGCGCCGAGCTGGAGGTCGTCGAACGGGCGGCCGTGCTCCCCGCCGGCGGCGGCTCCCCGGTGGACCCCTCGGTCACGGTGGGCCCCCACCGGGGCGGGGCCCGCAGCCGCGGCGAGCGCCTCACCGTCCAGCGCCACTGGGGCGCAGCCGAGGAGGTCCCCATCCGCAACGGGGCGGGCAGCCACGGGGGCGGGGACCGCCTGCTGCTGGCGGACGTCTTCCGGGGCCCCGGCGAGGACCCGTACGGCCGGCCCTCCGGCTACCGGGACGGCGTGGCGGCGGTGGCCGTGGGCATCGCCGGCAACCGGTCCCTCGAGTCCGGGCTGCCCGTCCGGATCGCCGAGCTGGACCTGGGTGCGGCGGCCGGGGCGCACCGGAGCGAGGTCCCGGCATGAGCCGCGTCCTCGTCACCGGCGGCGCGGGCCGGCTCGGCCGCAGCGTGGTCGCCGGGCTCGCCGAGGCCGGGTACGACGTCGTCAGCGTCGACCGGTCCCTGCCCGCCGATTCCCGCTCCGCCGACCAGCACCCCGCCGTGGAGCACCGCGGCGCGGAGCTCACCGACCCGGACGCCACGCACGCGCTGATGCGCAGCACCCGCCCGGACGCCGTGATCAACCTGGCGGCCATCGCCGTCCCGTTCAGCGCCCCCGAGCACGTCATCCTGCGGACCAACGCGGTGATCGCGCACAACGTGGCCGGCGCGGCGACGGAGGCCGGGGTGCGGCGGATCGTGATGGCCAGCAGTCCCACGGTGCTGGGCTACGGCTCCCCGGCGGGCTGGCTCCCGCCGGCGTTCCCGCTGACCGAGGAGACCCCGCCCCGGCCGTGGCACGCCTACGGGGTGTCCAAGCACGTGGCGGAACAGGTCGCGCAGATGTTCGCCGCGGCCCGGGGCGAGGCCGTGCGCTACGCGTCCTTCCGCCCCTGCTACGTGATCGCCCCCGAGGAGTGGGAGGGCGCCCCGACCCAGCAGGGCCACACCGTGCGGGAGCGGCTCGACGACCCCGCGCTCGCGGCGCCGGCGCTGTTCAACTACGTGGACGCCCGCGACGTCACGTCCTTCCTGGAGGCGCTGCTCGAGCGGATGGGCGCGATCCGCAACGGCGACACCTTCCTCGTAGGCGCGGCCGACGCCCTGGCCCGGCGCCCGCTCGCCGAGCTGATCCCCGAGTTCGTCCCGGGGAGCGAGGAGCTCGCGGCGGAGCTGACCGGCACGGCCCCCGCCTTCAGCATCGACAAGGCCCACCGGGTCCTGGGCTGGGAGCCGGCGCGCAGCTGGCGCACCGAGCTCCGGCAGGATCTCGCCGCGTCCGGGGAGCCCGCGGGCGCCGGCCGGCCCGGGAAGGACACCGCATGAGCATCGCCGCCCTGCACACGGAACTCATCACGGCCCGGCTGCTGCGCAGCTGGGGGCCGGAGGCACCGCAGAACCACCTCGTCGCCGTCACGGTCGTGGCCGACGACGGCGCCACCGGCACCGGCTTCTCCTGGACCCCGACCATCGGGGCGACGGCCGTGAAGGCCCTCCTCGACGACGACCTCGCGGCCTTCGTGCGCGGGCGCTCCGAGAACCCCGAAGCCCTCTGGGACGATGCCTGGAAGTACCTGCACGAGGGCGGCGCCGGGCTGACCGGCGTGGCGCTCGCCGGTGTGGACCTGGCGCTGTGGGATCTCCGGGCGCGGCGGGCGGGAGTCTCGATCACCTCCCTGCTGGGCCGGCGGCAGGAGAGCGTGGCCGTCTACGGCTCGGGCGTGAACCTGCACTACGGACTGGACGAGCTGCAGGACCAGGTGCGCCGGTGGGTCGCCGCCGGCTTCGGCGCCGTCAAGATCAAGGTGGGCAAGGCCGAGCTGCGCGAGGACGTGGAGCGCGTGGCCGCCGTGCGGGAGCTGCTCGGGCCGGACCGCGGGCTCATGATCGACGCCAACCAGCGGTGGGACCTGCCCACGGCGCGCCGAGCCCTGGACGCGCTGGCCGAGTTCGGGCCGTCGTGGCTCGAGGAGCCGCTGCGCGCGGACGACCTCGAGGGCTACCGGCAGCTCCGCCGGTTCAGCCGGGTCCCGATCGCCCTGGGGGAGAACCTGCACAACATCTACCGCTTCCGGGACTTCATCACGGCCGGCGCCGTGGACGTCGTCCAGCCGAACATCGTCCGGGTGGGCGGTATCACGCCGTTCCGGCGGATCGTGGAGCTGGCGCGCGCGCACAACGTGGGGATCGCCCCGCACCTGCTGCCGGACCTCTCGGGGCAGCTGGCCCTGACCCTCGCCGAGCCCACCATGGTGGAGGTCGTGGAGGACGCGGGGTTCGCCGACCTCGGCGTCCTCGCCGGCCCGTCCCCGGTCGTGGTGACGGGCTCGCGGCTGGAGACCCGGGACCTGCCCGGTCTGGGCCTGGTCCTGCAGCAGCAGGTGCTGCCCGCCGCGCAGGGGGTCATGGCCTAGCACCGGGGACCCCGGCGCCGCGGGGCGTCCGTCCCCGGCCGGTGGCGCCCCGCGGACCCGCAGGCCTCCGCCGATCCGGCGCAGCACCGGCACCCGTGAGCCACCACCGGGCCCCACCGGCTCGAGGCCCGGTGGTGGTTGCCGGTCGCCGGAGCCGGGGAGGATCATGGGACGCAGCACCACCTCCATCCGCTGCGCCTCGATGTCGAGGATCCCGACATGACCCTCCACGCGCCACCCCTCCACCGGTGCACCCGGCCGATCCTCACCGTTCCCGGTCCGGGACGCGGGCCGGGGGGTGGGCCCCGTGGGTGAGGCCTTCCGCCTCGAGTTCACGGCCGCCGACCCGGAGGCCGTGCGGTTGCTGTTCGACACGATCGGGGCGCGCTTCTCCTTCCAGCCCTCCGAGCGCGGCCTGTCCTACCGGGAGGACCGCGCCGGGGACGAGGACGTGGCCCTGGCGCGGGTGGAGGTGATCGGGTCCTACTCCTCGTGGGGGGACACGCAGATGTTCAGCGTCATCGACCGCACCAGCGGCCGGTGCGACTGGTCCACCCGCACCGAGTCCGGCACCGGGATCGGGGCCCCGGTGCTGATCACTCCCCGCAGCCCGACCCTGTTCGTGGTGGACTCCCTGCAGACCAGCAACGTCTACCTCACCGAGGCCCTGGTGCAGGACATCGCCGAGACGGTCTACGGCACCGAGAACACCCCGGTGACCTTCGCCTCCTCCCACCCGGCCACCCCCCGGCTGGGGCGGTACTGGTCCTCTCTGACCCGGCTGGCCCAGGAGAGCGTGGACTCGGGGGCCTTCGAGGCACCCCTGGTGCGCGCCGGGCTCACGCGGCACCTGGGCGTGGCCCTGCTCGAGTGCTTCCCGCTGACCGGGGACCAGGAGCTGCGCACGCTGTCCATGGCCGCCCAGACCCGCCGCTACCGCATCGCCAAGCAGTTCATCGACGACCACGCCCACGAGCCGATCACCGTCGACGACGCGGCGCGGGCGGCGAACACCCCCACCCCCGCGCTGGCGCAGGCCTTCCGCGCGAACCATCCGCACCTGCTCAGCCCCACCGAGTACCTGTACCGGGCGCGGTTGGCAGGGGCCCACGCCGAGCTGCTGAACGCCGATCCCACCGCCGGGCACACCGTGGCCGGCATTGCCACCCGCTGGGGCTTCGCCGACCCCGGGCGCTTCGCCGGGGCCTATCGCGCCGCCTACGGGGTGCCTCCCAGCACCACCCTGTACCGATGACTCCGCAGCCGGCCCGTCGGGGCCCGGGGCAGCAGCACCCGTGGCGGCTCGGCACCCGGTGCCACCACCGGTGGACGCCCCCGGCGGAGACCGCCGCACCCACGAGGGTGTTCGCTGTCGCACCGCAATGTGTCGGGCGGAACCGCTGATGTTGCAGCCCGGCTTGAAGGCCATGTGACCCAGTGCACATCATGGTCGGCGGAAGGACGCGCCGCCCACGGGTCGGCCAGGGCCCCGGTGGCGCCTTCCTGACCGGCAGGACGTCGCCCGGGACAACGGAGTCCGCGCGGCCCACGGCCGGTCACCGCCCACGGGGGGACAGTGCTGGGGACGGAACGTGCTGAGGGGGGGCGTTCCGCCTCCGGCCACCCCGCCCCTGTCTCCTCGCTCGTGCCGGCCCCGGACCCGGCGCGGTTCAGCGCTCCAGCACGGCCGGGCGGTCCCGGCCCCGGACCCGCATCACGGGCCAGGCGGGATCCACGGACAGGGACCGCACCCCGCCGGGAGCCAGCAGCACCGTGTCCTCGATCTTCGCCCCCGGCGCGGACGGGTTCCACGTGAAGGCCTGGTGCTCGTGCACGAGATCCGGCACGCCGGGGGCGAGCCGGGGATCCCGTCCGGCGTACCCGGCGGGCCCGCCCTGGTGGTGCCGGGTCCACTCCGCGGCGTCGAAGCCGTGGCGCGGATAGGAGTGCCGGAGCACCGGCAGCAGGTCCGCGAGGGGCAGCCCGGGGCACAGCGCATCGAGGACGTCGGCCTCGACCTCCGCGATCCTCGCCTCCGCGTCCACCTCGGCGGGGTGCGCCGGGCCGAACCGCACCCACCGGGTCACGTTGGCGATCAGCCCGCCGCGGCGGGCGCAGACGACCGCCATCGCACGCCGCCCCAGCGGCCCGGCGGTGGGAAGGGGGTGGCGGTGGGGCAGGCGGTCGGCGCCGCCGCACAGCACCACCAGGGGTTCCGCGCCGGCGCGCACCAGACCCGCGGTCAGCTCGGCGGCGAGCTCCCGTTCGGTGGTGCGCGGGGCCGCCCGGCTCAGGACGTCCGTGAGCACGGCCGCGGCGTCCCGGCACAGCCGTTCGTAGCGCTGCGCCTCGCCGGGCAGCAGGGAGGCCCGCGCCGCCCGCAGCGGCGCGGCGACGCAGTCCTCGGAGACGACGGCCATGGAGCGCGCCCCGGGGAACCAGCCCTCCGGGGTCGCCAGGGACCCGTGCCAGGGCACCTCGTGCAGCCGGACGTCCGCGGGCAGCTCCTCGGCCACCAGGCGGGCGGCCTCGTTGGCGGAGGTCACGACCTCGTCGCCGTCCCGGTGCACCAGGACGGCGGCCACCGGCGGGCCGGCGAGCGAGACGTGCACGCGCGCCCCGTCCAGGTACCAGGACACGGCGGAGTGGCTCTGCAGCAGCACGGCGTCGACACCGTGCCCATCGAGGACCCGCAGGACCCGCCGGCGCTTCTCCGCCCGCTCCGGGGCGCTCACGCGTCCCGGCCCCGGGCCGCGTCCCCGAGCAGGGCCTCCACCCGGGCGGCGTCGAGGCGGCCGTCGACGACGAGCACGCGCACCTCCCGCTCGACCGGCCGGGTCGGCGTCGTCGTGACGGCCGCGTCCCAGGCCAGGGCGAGGCCCACCCCCGGGTACCCGGAGTGCCGGACGAACCAGGGGTCGGCCGCGTCGTCACCGCGCCGGAGGACCAGGGTCGCGGGGCCCCCCGCCACGTCGGCGGAGAAGGCCAGCCACGGGGACGTGCTGCCGTGCACGGCCTCCTCGCCCACTGCGTCCGCGGTGAAGACGTCCGCGTCCGCGCAGGCGGGGAGCCGCCAGAAGAACCCGCCGTAGCCGCCGCCGACCCGCCCGTTGGAGCCGGGGCTGCCGAGCCGGACCGGACGGTCACCGGCGGGGGAGAGGCGGAAGCGCAGGCCGAGCTCCCAGGCGTGCTCGTGCACGGGACGGAACGTCCAGCGCCGCTCCTCGATCAGCACCACGGTGCCGTCCGGGCCCGTCCAGGCGAGCTCCTCGTCCAGGCGGTCGCCGGCGTGGTGGGCGGCGACGCGCACCACGTGGCCGTGGTCCTCCCGCCACACGTAGCGCCGGGCCTCCCGGGTGTAGGTGCGCCCGCCCCAGAAGTTCAGGCCGTCCACGTCCTGGAGCGCCGTGCAGACCCCCAGGTGCCAGACGTGGTCCAGGGGCTGCTGGTCCGTGACGGTGACCCCGCCGAGGGTCCGGACGGGGTGCAGGAACGGGCGGGGGGACGCGGTCGGGGCGACGTCCTCGCCCGTGCGGACCTGCGCGACCTCACGGCCCGCCACGACGAAGCGCTCCCCGGCCGGGGCGGGCTCCGCCCACGGCGCCCCGAGCCCGGCGAAGCCCGACTGGGCCTTGACGGCACGGGCCGCCCAGTCCTCGACGCCGGGCAGCACGGCCCGGCGTGCGCCGCTCTCCTCGTGCCACCGCACGTGCTCCGGGGCGATCGGCACGGGGTCCGGGGCGGTGCGCACGGCGTCGAGCACGCGCATGAACGCCCCCGTGGCAGCCAGGGGGCAGAGCAGCGCGGTGCCGTGGCGGCGGGCATCGATGAGGTTCTCCAGCAGGTTCGTGCGCCCGGAGGTGATGGTCCGCGTGCCCCCGGGCCCCGAGACGGTCAGCTCGTCGCGGGTGTAGTGGAGCACGGCCTGTCCCTCCGTCCCGTCGATCGTGATGAAGGGGTCCTGCTGCTGGTCGGCACACAGTGTCAGGGCGCAGGTGACGGGGACGCCGGCCGCCGTGCGGACCTGCACGACGGAGGTGTCGTCGGACTCGATCGCGTTGGCGCGGTACAGCTCGGTGCGCAGCAGCGCGACGTCCTCGGCGGTCCGGGCCCCGGCGATCCGCAGGGCGGTCATGACCGCGTGGGCCAGCGGGTTGGTGACCACGCCGTCCACCACGTCCACGCCGCCGATGCGGCGCCGGCCGGCCCACGGGGACCGGGTGAAGTAGTCGGTGTCCCGGGACCACAGCCCCGTGGCGCCCACCGCGCGCAGCCGCCCGATCTCCCCGCTCGCGAGCACCTGGTCGATCAGCTCCAGCGCGTGGGAGCCCAGGCTCTGGAAGCCCACCTGGACCAGACGGTCCGCGTCCTCGGCGGCCTCGAGGAGGCGGCCGAACTGCTCGAGGTTCGCCACCGGCGGCTTCTCGAGCAGGACGTCGGCCCCCAGGTCCAGCGCCGCCAGGGCGAGCTCGAAGTGGGTGTCGATCGGGGTGGAGACCACCACCACGTCGACGGCGAGGCCGGCTGCCCGCAGCTGCTCCAGATCGCCGAACATCGGCACGTCGGGCCCGAGCGCCCCGTCGTCGACCCGTCGGTCGACGGCCGCCACCAGGCTGACGCGGCCCTCGTCCTCCAGCCGGCGGATGTTCTCCAGGTGCCGCTCGCCGAAGCCGCCGATCCCTACCAGACAGACGCGGACGGGGACCTCACGGGGGAGGCCCGCAGGTGGGACGGGAGCGGTCTGGACATGCACGGAGGTCTCCTCGGACGCGGTGGGAATGCGCTTTCCAACGTATCGACTGGGTATTCGGTGTGTCAACAGTCACACCTGGGCGTCGGCTCGGCCGCCGACACGCCGCAGGCCCCGATCCGGTGATCGGAGCCTGCGGGGCCGCGGCGCCCTGCCCGTCGGGGGAGGGCGCCGCGGTCCTGGGGGTTCTCGTTCGTGGTCGGGTGGTCAGTCGGGCAGGCGGGTGCCGGTGGTGGTGTCGAAGAGGTGGACGTGGGCCAGGTCCGGGGTCACCCAGATGGTCTGTCCGGCCTTCGGCGGGGTGCGGCCCTCGGCCCGGACGATGATCTCGTGGGCGCCTTCGGCGTCCTCGTCGACCTGGCCGGTGGGGTCCACCGGCACGATGGTGTTGGCGGCGGTGACCGGGGCGAGGTGGCCGTAGACGAAGGCGTCGGCGCCGAGTTCTTCGACCACGTCGGCCTCGATCGGCAGCCCGGTGCCCTCGGGTGCGGGGTGGAGGTCCTCGGGGCGGATTCCCACGGTGACCATGTCCCCGGTCAGGTGCTCCTGCTGCTGGCGGGTCAGCTCCAGGCGCAGGGTGCCGAAGGTCGCCGCCCCGCCGGCCACGGGCACCCGGAACAGGTTCATCGCCGGCGAGCCGATGAACCCGGCGACGAACTCCGTGGCCGGGGCGTCGTAGAGCGCCCGGGGGGTGTCGACCTGCATCAGCAGTCCGTCCTTGAGCACCGCGACCCGGTCGCCCATGGTCATCGCCTCGACCTGGTCGTGGGTGACGTAGACGGTGGTCACCCCCAGCCGGCGGGTGAGGGAGGCGATCTGGGTGCGGGTCTGCACCCGCAGCTTCGCGTCCAGGTTCGACAGGGGTTCGTCCATCAGGAACACCTGCGGGGACCGGACGATGGCCCTCCCCATGGCCACGCGCTGGCGCTGGCCGCCGGAGAGGGCCTTGGGCTTGCGGTCGAGGTAGTCGC
>NZ_BAAAOA010000001.1:0-9337 GCF_039530085.1 Kocuria aegyptia | reverse complement strand
ACCAGAAGGGTCGAGCCCCCGCACCACACCGGTGCGGGGGCTCCCCGCATTCACCACCCACCCCACCGACCCCCGGGACACACCCACCGGACCCGCCACCACCGGCACCAACCCCTCACCCGTTGCCCGGTACGGCCCTTTGGCGCGGTTGCCCGGGACGGCCCTTTGGCCACTGCGCAGCGCGTCCTCGCCCCTCTCGGCGCAGCCTCCGCGCCTGCGCCGCCAGGCAACGCGACTCCAAGAGCACAGGCCCTCACCACTGCAGCGAGGCCTGTGCTGATGCCGTGGACCGCGCCGAGCCGCTGGGTCCGGCTGTGCGCACGGTGGTGAGGGCTCGTCCACGTCCGAGGTCCCGCACGGGAACAGGCCCCCACCGGTGTCGGTGGGGGCCTGTTCCCATGTGGGGCCGAGGAGCTCAGCCCACGATCTTGCCGGGGTTGAAGTGACCCCCCGGATCCGCGGCGGCGAACAGGCTGCGCATGAGCTGCACGCCCTCGGGGGAGACGTCCTGCTCCATCCACGGGCTGTGCTCGAGACCCACTCCGTGGTGGTGGGACAGCGTGCCCCCGGCGTCGATGAACGCCTGCTGGATCGCGCTCTTGATGGCGGCGTACTCGCCGTGCGGGTCCTCGCCGATCTCGTAGCCGAAGGTGAAGTAGAGGCAGGCCCCGGCGTGGTAGGAGTGGGACATGTGGGACATGATCCATCCGGTCTTGCCCTGCGACTCGAAGGCCCGCTGCGCGGCGTCGTAGACCGCCTGGTGCACCGTGGTGAGCCGGGACCAGGGGGCGGCGGTCTCGGAGACGTCGCCGATGGTGTTCTGCTCGAGCAGGAAGTCGCGCAGGTACGGGGTGTCGAACTTCTTCTGGTCGTAGAGTGCGCCGGGGCCCGCTCCGAGCACCAGGGCGCCCTGCTTCTTCACGATGCCCGCCACCGCTTTCTTCCCGCCCTGGACCTCGGCCTTGCTGCCCTCGAAGCACACGTAGGCGATGCACATCGCGTCGGTGTCCCAGCCGCGGCGGCGCATGACCTCCCACAGCAGGTCCTGCCCCTTGGCCGTGACCTTCTTCTTGAGGGTGGCGGGGGCCTTCTGGGTGGACAGGGAGAACGCGGTCTCGTGCGCGTCGGAGACCCGCGCGAAGGTGGTGCTGACACCGGACCGCGCGATCTCGCGCATCGCGACGAGCGCCTGCTGCCACGTGGGGAACATGTACGCAATGACCTCGCGGTGCTCGGCGATGCGGTGCACGTGGACGTCCAGCTGGGTGATCACGCCGAGCCGGCCCTCGGAGCCGATGATCATCTCCCGCAGGCTCGGCCCCGTGGAGGTCGAGGGGAGGGGCCGCAGCACCACGGTGCCGCCAGGGCGCACCACTCGCAGGCCACGCACGATGTCGGCGATGTCCCCGTACTTGTCGGACTGCATGCCCGAGGAGCGCGTGGCGGCCCAGCCACCGAGGGTCGAGTGCGTGAAGGAGTCCGGGAAGTGCCCGAGGGTCCACCCGCGGGCGTTGAGCTGCTCCTCCATGTCCGGGCCGAGCACGCCGGCCTGGATGGTGGCCAGTCCGGAGGTCTCGTCGATCGACAGCACCTGGTTCATCCGCCCCAAATCGAGGGAAACGATCGTTCGTTCTTCACGCGGGTCGGGTTGGAGGCTCCGGGAGATGCTCGTGCCGCCGCCGAAGGGGATGACCACGAAGTCGCGTTCCACGGCGAGCCGCAGCACCTGGGCCACCTCGTCCTCGGTGCCGGGGTACACGACCACGTCCGGCACCCGCGCGAAGTCTCCCGCGCGGGTGAGGAGCAGCTCGGTGACGGACTTGCCGGCCCAGTGCACGATCCGCAGCTCGTCGTCGAGGGCCAGGTACTCCGCGCCGGTGATGGCGGTCAGCGCCTCCAGGAGGGCGTTCTCGGCGCGGGAGGCGGGGACGTTCACCGTGGCGAAGTCGATGGTGTCGCGCTGCCGGGGCCGCAGGTCGACGTCGAGGGCGTGCTTGACGAACGGGGCGAAGGCGGGCTTGTTCGCGTACTCGAAGTGCACGCCTTCCTCGCCCCACCCCCACCACTTCATGTGCTTCACGTGTGCCATCTGCGCAGTACTCTCCTGGTTCTCGGGGGAGGGGGGCGGTGCTCAGGCGTCGATGCGCGGGCGGTGCTCGGCGTAGAGCGCGCGCACCGACGCCTCGATGCGTTCGTTGAAGGCCGCGGTCGGCTCCTTCGGCTGGGCGCGGAGCGGCTCGCCGATCGCGACCACCACGCGGGGGCGGCCGCGGCGCGGCCAGCGGGTGCCGTAGGGCATGGCCTCGTGCGCGCCGATCAGGGCGACAGGAAGCACCGGCACGCCCACGGCCTTGGCGAGACCCGCGGCGCCGATCTTGAAGGACGCCATCTTGCCCGTGCGGGACCGCGTGCCCTCGGGGAAGACCAGCAGCGGGACGTCCGCCTTGAGCAGCTGCTTGGACAGCCCCCGGTTCGCCCCCGTGCCGGTGCGGTCCACCGGGAACGCGTTGAAGATGAGTTCGGTGAACAGGCGCTTGTGCGGTGCCGTGAAGAAGTAGTCCGCAGCCACCCCGGTCGCGAGGTTGCGACGGATGCGCGGGGGCACGGAGCCGAGCACCAGGGGAGCGTCCAGGTGGCTGGAGTGGTTGGCCAACACGATGCAGGGTCCGTCGAGGGCCTCCGCCGCCGGGTGGGTCACCACTGTGCGCCGGATCGTGCGGTAGGCGAGCCCGTGCAGGAAGATCCGCTGGGCGATCCGCCGGGCCAGCCGGCGCCGGGGGTCGCGGAACCGCGCGGGATCCAGCTGTGCGGAGGAGGCGGGCGGCGCGGCCGGCGTCGGCTCGGAGGCGGCGGCGGAGCTGCCCCCGCCGTCGATGGAGCGCCGGACCGCAGCCGGATCGTGGTCCTTGCGGCGCTTCACGACCCCGCCGCCCGTTCCTTCTGGCGGGCGGAGGCGACCATCCCGGAGAGCCGGCGCACCGCGGAGCGCGGCAGGTGGCGCAGGGCGAACCCGAGAAGGCGGTATCGCCTGGAGGGCATCGAGAGCACCTTGCCGCGGGCGACGTCGTCGAGGGCCTCCTCGACCACGCGCTCGGGGCTGAGCCACATGAAGGAGGGGATCGAGGTGCCGCTGATGCCGGCCCGCGCGTGGAACTCCGTGCGCACCCAGCCGGGCAGCAGGGCGGTGACGTGCACGCCCGTCCCGCGGAGCTCGACGGCCAGGGCCTCGGTGAACGCCGTCGTGTAGGCCTTGATCGCCGAGTACGACCCCATCGTGACCAGCCCCGCGGTGGAGGAGACGTTGATGATCCAACCGGAGCCGCGCGCCGCCATCGCCCGGGCCGCGGCGGAGGAGAGCACCAGCACGGCCCGGCACATGACCTCGAACGCGCGGTCGTGGGCGCCGATGTCCGGGTCGGCGAAGCGGGTCTTCACGGAGAACCCGGCATTGTTCACCAGGACGTCCACGGGCCGCTCGGAGTCCTCGACCCGGGCGGCGACGCGGTCCACGTCGGCGCGGTCGGAGAGGTCGGCGGTCAGGACCTCGACCGGCACACCGTGCTCCGAGCGCAGCCTGGACGCCGTCTGCTCGAGGCGGTCCGCGTCGCGGGCCACCAGGACGAGTGCATTTCCCCGGCGGGCCAGGGCTTCGGCGAACGCGGCACCGATGCCGGACGTCCCCCCGGTCACGAGAGCGGTAAGCATGAGATCTAGGCTACACTACGGTAGCCGTAGCGTAGCCGGGTGCGGTCCGCTCGAGGGGGTGCCGTCGTCGCCCGCCGGGCCGGGCCCGCCCGCAGCCCCCCGCCCGCTCCGCACCGACGGCGGCCCAGTACACCACCGGAGGAACACCGTTGACCGAGACCCCCACCACGCGCGTCCTGCTGACGGGAGCCACCGGCTTCCTCGGGCAGGCGGTGCTCGAACGGCTGCTGTCCGCCCACGAGGGTGTGCACGTCACCGCCGTCGTCCGCCCCAAGGGCAGCATCAGCGGGGAGCAGCGGTTGCGGCAGCTGTTGCGCAAGCCCGCATTCCGCACCTGGCGGGAGGAGCTGGGCGACGACGAGGCCAAGCGGGTCTTCGCGCAGCGCACGGCGGTCCTCGAAGGTGATCTCTCGGCGCTCGCCGGCATCACCGAGCCCTTCGACGTGGTGATCCACTCCGCCTCCACGGTGTCCTTCGACCCGCCCATCCACGAGGCCTTCAGCACGAACGTCGGTGGCGCCACCGGGCTCTACGACGCACTCCTGGCCTCCGGTCAGGACCCGCACGTCATCCATGTCTCCACCTGCTACGTGGGCGGGATCGCCAAGGGCCTGCGCCCCGAGGCGCCCGTGGACCACGACGTCGACTGGGCCGCCGAGTTCGAGGCCGCCCAGCGGGCGCGGGACGAGGCCGAGATGGCCTCCCGCACCCCGGAGCGGCTGCAGGCCATCATCGACGACGCCACGGCGCAGCACGGCAAGGAGGGCCCCAAGTCGGTGGCCCGCGCCGCGGAGGCCGCGCGCGAGGAGTGGGTCCGCACCCGCCTCGTCGAGTACGGGCGCACCCGGGCGCAGTCCCTCGGCTGGACCGACATCTACACCTTCACGAAGGCCCTGGGCGAGCGCGTCGCCGAGCAGAAGTGGGCGGGCGCCGGCCACCGCCTCTCCGTGGTCCGTCCCTCGATCATCGAGTCCGCGCTGCGCCACCCGTACCCCGGCTGGATCGACGGCTACAAGGTGGCCGACCCGCTGATCATGGCCTACGCCAAGGGGGCCCTGCCGGAGTTCCCGGGGCTGCCGGACTCCGTGCTCGACGTCATCCCCGTCGACTTCGTGGTCAACGCGATCGTGGCGCTGGCCACTCAGGGGCACCGCGCCCCCTCGGGCGCGGTCACCCCGGGCGGGCAGGCGGACCCCGCCCCCACCTACTACCAGGTCTGCTCGGGCGCCTCGAACCCGCTCCCGTTCCACCAGATGTACGAGAACGTCCGGTCCTTCTTCCTCGCCCATCCGCTCGAGGACGCCGACGGCAAGCCCATCCGCGTGCCCGAGTGGAAGTTCCCGGCCAACAACGCCGTGGAGCGCTCGCTGGCGGTCAAGGAGAAGCTCTCCGCCGTGGGCGGCCGGATCACCTCGGCGCTGCCCGCGACCTCCCGGACCCGGGAGTGGGCCACCTCCCTGCACCGCATGCAGTCCGGCCTCGGCTCCCTGCGCACCTACGTGGACCTCTACCAGTCCTACACGCGCACCGAGATGATCTTCGACGACGCCAACACGCGGCAGCTCAACGACTCGCTGCCCGCCGGCACGCCCGAGGACCGGACCTTCGACGCCCGCTCGATCGACTGGGCCGACTACTGGCACAACGTGCACCTGCCGGCGCTGACCACGATGACCAAGGCCTACGGGCGGCTCCAGGCGGCGTCCAAGCGGCGCAGCACGGCCAGGCGGGGGCTGAGCGAGGGCACGGACGTGCTCGCGGTCTTCGACCTCGAGGGCACGGTCCTGGACTCCACGGTCATCCGCCAGTACCTGCAGCTGCGCCGCCGGACCCTCCACCTGGCGAAGTGGCCCGCGGAGGTCGCCGACCTCGTCTCGAGCGCCCCGACCTACCTGAAGGCCGAGAAGCGGGACCGCGGGGAGTTCATCCGGGCGTTCATGCGCCGCTACCAGGGCGTGCCCGCGGGGACCGTGCGGGAGCAGGCGGCCGGTCCGCTCGGCCAGGACATGCGCCGCCTCCTGCGTCCCGGAGCCCTGGCCCGGATCGAGGAGCACCGCGCCGCGGGGCACCGCACGGTGCTGGTCACCGGGTCCATCGACCTGCTCGTGGAGCCGATCGCCCACCTCTTCGACGAGGTCGTGGCGGGCCGGATGGACGAGCGCGACGGCGTGATGACCGGCTACCTCGCCGCTCCACCCCTGGTCGACGAGGCGCGGGCCCAGTGGCTCAAGAAGTACGCCGAGCAGGGCGGCTACGATCTCTCCCGCTCCTACGGCTACGGGGACTCCCATGCGGACGCCAGCTGGTTGCTGCTCATGGGCCACCCCTACACCGTGAACCCCGATCTGCCCCTGTACCGGCTGGCCCGGAAGAACCACTGGCCCATCGAGGACTGGAAGACCGCCTGAGCGCTGTGGCGGCGGACGGCGAGCAGGAGGGCACCGATGGGCGACGACGACCGGACCGATCCGCGGACCGTCACCACCGACAAGAAGATCACCGCGGCGGCACTGGCCCTCCTGCGTGAGGGCGGACCGCACCGCGTGAGCATCGAGGCGGTCTCGGCGGCCTCCGGCGTGGCCAAGACGTCGATCTACCGCCGCTACGCGAACAGCCTGGAGATGCTCGAAGGGGCTCTCGAGGACGCCGTGGCCACCTACTCACCGCAGCGTCCGAGTGCCTCGGCGAGCTGGGACGAGGGCCTCGCCGAGGCGCTGGACTTCCTGCTCCACGACATGGGCATCGGGGTGGCGGTCTCGCTGCTGAGCGACCCGGACTCGGAGACGTCCCGGATCCTGCGGGCGCACCTGGTCCGGCCGCGGGTGGAGCGGCTCAAGGAGCTCATCGCGGCGGAGACGGCAGCGGGGCGGCTGAGCCCGGACCTGGACGTCGACGTCGTCCTGGACTTCGTGCTGGGCTCCGCCTATTCCCATGTGGCCCGGTACGGGAGCCTGGGAGAGGACTGGCCCCGGCGCGTGCACCGGACCTTGACCGGCATGCTCGAGGCGCACCGGCCCTGACCCGTCCGGGCCGGCTCCCGGCTCAGAAGACCTCACGCTCGTCCGGGCGCTGGGCCAGCTGCGAGGACACATAGTCCTCGACCGCCGCGTGCGTCGGCACGTCCTTGCCGGCGCGCTCGGAGAGGAACCACCGGTGCTCGAGCACCTCGTGCACGATCTCGGCGGGTTCGAGTTTGCGGCGCATCGGCGGGGTGACCGCCTCCATGATGGGGGAGAAGACCTCGCGCATCCACAGCTGGGCCACGAGTTCCTCGGGCAGGCCCGGATACAGGTCCTGTCCCAGTTGGGCGATGTCGGTCAGCAGCCGGCGCGCCTGGTTCTCGTGGGCGCCGAGGCCGGTGAGCCGCTGCAGACGGCGGGTGTGGTGGCCGGGCTCCACGACCTGCGGGCGCAGCCGGATCCGCCCGTCGACCGTGTCCATGGAGGCCTCCTCGACGTCGAAGCCGAGCTCGTTGAGCCGGCGCACCCGCTCCACCACGCGCCAGCGCTCGTCCATGCTGAACGACTCCTCGACCGTCAGCTCGCGCCACAGGAACTCGTAGGTGGCGACGAGCCGGTCCGAGACCTCGAAGGGGTCCACCACGTCCGCGATGTCGTGTCCCTCCTCGGCCGCCCCCGCGAGCAGGTCCATGATCTCCCCGGCCACGTTGGTGCGGGCCAGCTCGATGTCGTACCCCCGCTGGCCGCGCGTGAGCTCCGGGTGGATCTCGCCCGTCTCCGCGTCCACCAGGTAGGCGGCGAACGCCCCGGCGTCCCGGCGGAACAGCGTGTTCGAGAGCGAGACGTCCCCCCAGTAGAAGCCGGACAGGTGCAGCTGCACGATGAGCGAGGCCAGCGCGTCCACGAGCCGCTCGACCGTGGCGGCGCTGGGGCCGGCGGAGAAGATGGCTCGATAGGGCAGGGAGAAGCTCAGGTGGTCCGTCACCAGGGCGGCCGGCAGTGGCTCGCCCTCGGGCGTGTAGCGGTCCGTGACCACGGAGTCCGGCACCACGGACGGGATGCCCATGCGCTGCAGCCGGCGCAGGGTGGCGTACTCGTGCCGGGCGTAGTGGGGGACGGTCTCCTTGACGGCGACGACCTTCTCGCCGGCGTGGGCGAAGCGCACGACGTGCCGGGAGATGCCGCGGGGAAAGGCGGCGAGGACGTCCTCCGGCCACTGCTCGAGGGGGATGCCCCACGGCAGCTCCAGGAGCACCGGGTCCGGGAAGGCCGTCTGGATGGACACGCTCCCGGACCGTCCGCCGGGGGCGGGGCCGTCCATGGGTGCGAGGGGGAAGTGTGGGGCCAGGGAACCCTTCATACCTGGTCATGCTAGCAACCGGGGCGTCAGCGGTGCCGCCGCAGGGCCTCCCGCGATCGGTCCCGGCGGTCGCTAGGGTGGTGAGGGTGTCGATCGAACAGCGCATCCACGCGCACTACGCCGGGCTCTCGCCCCAGGAGCGGCGGGCCGCCGACCTGATCCTGGACCACCTGGACGACCTCGCCCTGTACAGCTCGGCGGAGCTGGCGCAGATGAGCGGCGTGTCCCGCGCGACCCTCTCCCGGCTGTACCGGCATCTGGGCTTCGAGTCCTTCACCGACCTCCGGGAGACGGCCCGGACCTTGCGCCAGCAGGGCGTGCCGCTGGGTCCGGACGCGGACCCGGAGCTGAGCCAGCACCTGGAGCAGGAGCTCAAGAACCTGCGCAAGGCCCTGGACCCGGCGGGGAGGACCGCCCGGCCCAGGCCGTGCGCGCGCTGGCGGACGCGGGATCGGTCCTGCTCATCGGCCTGCGCAACAGCTACCCGGTCGCACTGCACCTGAAGCAGCAGCTGCAGCAGGCGCGGGGCCGGGTCCGGCTCGCCCCGCTGCCGGGCCAGACCCTCGGCGAGGAGCTCGTGGACGTGGGCGAGGGGGACGTCGTGGTCCTGCTCGGCTTCCGGCGGCGCCCCCTCGGATTCGAGCGTCTGGTCGAGGTCTGTGCGGCCTCGGGCGCGCGGACCGTCCTGCTCGCGGATAGCACGGCCCGGCGCCACGCGTCGGCCGTGGACCTGTGGATCGAGTGCCCCCTCGACGGCGTGGGGCCGTTCGACTCCTACGCGGCGGCCATGAGCCTCGTGTCGGTGCTCGCCGATGGTGTGCTGGCCGCCACGGGCCCGGAGGGGCGACGACGGGTGGGCCGCGCTGCCGAACTCTACGAGGAGCTGGAGGAGCTGGACCTGCGCTGAGCCGATCCGGCGGAGGGCCGGTGCATCGCCGGGACGTGTCGGCTAGAATTCGTCAGTTGGCTGATCAAATCGGGTCGGCAGGGGCCCGGACCTTACCGAAAGGAAACCGTCATGCATGATCCTCAGGCGCTCGCCCAGGCCGAGACGTACCTTCTGCACGTGCTCGAGCACTCCGACCCGCCGCGCGACGCCAGTCGCTACAACGTGACGGCCGCCGCCCGGGCCTACCACGACCGCACCGGCAACTGGGACGTCCGGGGCGGCGATCCGGAACTCGTGGAGCAGGTGCTCGCCGAGCACCCCGCCCGCGACTGACCCGGGCCCGGCGCGGCGCCCTGCCTGTCGGGGGAGGGCGCCGCGGTCCTGGGGGTTCTCGTTCGTGGTCGGGTGGTCAGTCGGGCAGGC